>NZ_JBIAIQ010000062.1:0-31707 GCF_042871525.1 Streptomyces sp. NPDC005784 | reverse complement strand
AACAAGGACCTCGACAATCCTCATTCTTGCTGGTCAGAGGCACTTTTCGTTTATCTGACCACCCGTCGGACATCAGGCTTCATGAAAGCGCGAGGTTAGAGCCCGAGGGCATGGGCCGCAACCGGTACGGCCAGTCGGCTTCAGGGTTTGGTGAGAGGTCCGGCGTGCAGTGCGTTCAGGCGGCGCTGGTAGTCGTCCTCGTCGATCTCCCCGCGGGCAAGCCGCTCTCGGAGGATGTCCTCGGCGGAGGGCGTGGCCGGGGCGTGGGTGTGCTCTTGGGACCGGTTGAGGGTGCGGAAGAGCAGCACGGCGACTGTGATGATCAGCGTCCAGAAGAGGATCATTCCGGCCGACATCGCGAACAAGCCCCAGCCGCTAACGTCGTGGTCGTACCAGAACATCATCGCTATTCACCTGCTTCGGCTTTGTTCCGCGGCCGGATGCGGAGGGCACCCAGTGGCTTCTTGCCTTCATCTGCATTGTTCCGCTGCTGGGCGTGGCGGTCTGGGGCCGAATGGTCCAGGGCCAGCGGGCCATTGCGCCCCTGCGGTTCCCCCGGCGTGCGGGAGGTGCTGATCAGCTGGTCAGGGCGGGCTGACGGGGTTTCAGGTTCGTTCGGTCGCTACCTGGTCGACGTAGTGCTTCTCCTCGAACTCGACCGGGCTGAGGTAGCCGAGCCGTTCTGGATGCGCCGGGAGTTATAGAAGCCGTCGATGGCCCGGTCCGCCCAGATCCAGCCCCGTGTCGAGTCCGCCGCAGACCGGGTCCCAGCTGCCGGCACCGCCGCTCCGGCGGGCCACGGGCACCACCACCCCGCCTCCCAGAGCAACGGCGACAGCCCGGTCGCCGACCCGGTGTGCGGTATGCAGGTGGACAAGGCGACCGCCACCGAGCACCGGCAAACCGAAAACGGCACCTATCACTTCTGCTCCGCCCACTGCGCCACCACGTTCGACGCCGACCCCGACCGCTACACCGCCCCCACGACCCGCAGCACGCGCGAGGGAGGCGAGTCTCGATGACCACGTGCGGGCCGCGTTACCAACGCCGCCCGCACCGACCCTGCCCAGGCCGAGGAGAAGTTCGCCGAGCTCACCGACACCTTGCGCCGAACCATGGGGCCGGTAGCCACCACGGTGGTGTCCATCGACTCCGCCGCTCAACTCGCTCCCTTACCTCTCCGGGGTATATCGTGACCAGTCGTTTCACTTCGAGTACGGACGGAAGCAATGACGACAGCCGACCACCGCTCAGACGGCGCTCGCGGCGCCGTACTGCGGTGGACAGGTTCTGCCGTCATCGCGCTGCTGGCGGCGCTCGTGCTACTCGTCCACCACGAAACGGCGGACGTCATCACGCACGTGCCGTCCGCCCAGGCCACGGCGGGCATGCACCATTCGGCCGCGCTGGCGATAACCGTCCACACGAGCACGCACGCCACGCCGTCCGTAGTCACAGCCCCGACCGTGGCCCGCGACGATGACAGGACGTGCTGCGGCACAGCGACGCAGCACTGTTCCGCCGCCGGCGTCGACGGCCTGAAGTTCGGACCTCCCCACCAGCCGTCCGTCGGCAGCACTCCAGCCCTTCCTGCCGGAGCGACTGCGAGCCGGAACGTCCCGGGAACCACGAGCCGGGCACCACCCGACCTTTCCGTCCTCTCTCGATTCCTGCTGTAGGCCGTGCCCACGGCTGAGCGCGCTCACGCGTGCGCTCAGCCGCGCCGCACACGAGCCGAACAGAAGTGATATCGAGAAGAAGGACTCCCTCTGTGAACAGCATGAACCGCCGCTCCGTCCTGCTGGCCGGGCTCGGTGTCGCGGGCGCGGGAGCGCTCGCTGCCTGCAGCAGCTCCGGCCGCACACCTGCCCTGATCAGCCCCTCCGGGTCGGCCGTCATCGCCGCGGACCAAAAGCGCACCAGGACCGGCCGCACCCACGAACTGACCCTGACCGCGGCACAGGCCAAGCTCGATCTGGGCGCTGGGATCACCGCCGGGACCTGGGCCTTCGACGGCCAGACGCCGGGCAAGGAGCTGCGCGTCTCGGCCGGTGACACGCTGGCCGCTACGCTGTCCAATCAGCTGCCGGACCAGACCGCCACCTCCATCCACTGGCATGGCATCGCCCTGCGCAATGACATGGATGGCGCTCCGCCGGCCGTCCAGCGCGCCGTCCGGGCAGGACGCAACTTCGCCTACCGGTTCACCGCGGATGCCCCCGGCACCTACTTCTTCCACCCGCACGTCGGTGTCCAGCTCGACCGGGGCCTGTACGCGCCGTTGATCGTGGAGGACCCGAGGGAGCCGCTGTCGTACGACGAGGAGTGGGTGGTCGCCCTCGACGACTGGCTCGACGGCGTCACCGGCACCCCGGACGATGTCTTCGCCGAGCTGAGGCAGGGCATGGGCGGCATGCACATGGGAGAAGACTCCAGCAGGCCGTCCCGCTCCTCCGGCCACGAGGGACACGACATGGGGGACATGGGCGGCATGGATATGAGCGGCGGCATGGACGGCACGAGCAGCTCCCCCTCCGCGTCTCCCTCCGGCGCAAGCATGGGATTCATGC
Organism: Streptomyces sp. NPDC005784; assembly: GCF_042871525.1. Taxonomy (NCBI): domain Bacteria; kingdom Bacillati; phylum Actinomycetota; class Actinomycetes; order Kitasatosporales; family Streptomycetaceae; genus Streptomyces; species Streptomyces sp. NPDC005784. The sequence continues at coordinate 29,137 of NZ_JBIAIQ010000062.1, read as the reverse complement.
TGATGGGCGCGCAGAGCCGACTGCTCGGGGGCGATGCCGGCGACGTGAATTACCCCTACCACCTGGTCAACGGGCGCGTTCCGGCCGACCCGGCCGTCTTCCGCATCAAGCCCGGCAAGCGGGTGCGGCTGCGCCTGATCAATGCTGGCGGCGACACCGCCTACCGCGTCGCGCTCGGCGGTCACAAGCTCACCATCACCCACACCGACGGGTTCCCTGTCCGGCATCAGCAGGTCGACGCCCTGCTGATCGGCATGGGCGAACGCTACGACGTCCTGGTCACCCTGGACGACGGCGTCTTCCCCCTCGTGGCCTCGGCGGAGGGAAAGAACGCCACCGGAATGGCCGTCATCCGCACCGGCTCCGGCAGCACTCCCAAGGCGACCGTCCGGCCGAGGGAACTGGACGGCATGCTCATGGCCGCCGCGCAGCTGCATGCGGCGGACGACGTCCGACTGGTGCCGAAGAAGGCCGACCGCGTCCACCGCATCGAGTTGACCGGCGGCATGATGACCTACAACTGGGCCATCAACGGCAAGCGGTTCGACATGAACAACCCGACCGCGAACCCGATCACCGTGGAACAGGGCCAGCGCGTCCGGCTCGACTTCGTCAACACCACCACCATGTGGCACCCGATGCACCTGCACGGCCACACCTACCAGCTCGGCGGCAGCGGACCGCGCAAGGACACCGCAATCGTGCTGCCGAAGGAGACGGTGTCGGTGTTCTTCGACGCCGACAACCCGGGGCAATGGATGCTGCACTGCCACAACGCCTACCACGGCGAGGCAGGCATGATGGCGCTGCTCGCCTACCAAGCCTGATCCCCTGCACGCACCTACCCTGTTCCGGGCTAGCCCCTCAAGCTGTCGGAGGCAGCAGGGCGAGACCGTCGTTTCCAGCCTTGCCCGTCCGGTGTGCGCCAAGCGCACTGGACGGGTGCAGGTCAGGGCTGTGACTTCGGGGTCGGCGGCACGCGGGCGGGCAAGAGCCCAATGAGCCGCAGCCCAAGCAGACATGGCCTCAACAGGCCCTTCTGTTAGCTCACCTGGATGCGGTGTGCGGCGAGGACCTGCCCGAGAGGGAACAGCTGCGGAGCCTGTAGATCCTTCCGGCCAAGCTGGCGGCTCCGCGTACCGGGCGGGACAACGCCCGGCCGCCGTCGCTCAGGGGTTCAGTGCACGTGGGGGCCGCCGGTGGACTGCGGTTTGCCGCGGAGTACGAGGTTCAGACAGATGAAGGCACTCACTGCGGCGACCACCGCGCAGACGGTGAAAGCGTCGGTGAAGCCGTCGGTCGCGCCCCGTTCGATGCCCACGGCGGCGACGGCGGAGACGACCGCCACACCGATCGAACCGCCCACCTCGTGGAAGGTGTTGACGACTCCGGACGCGAGCCCTGCTTCCTGGTGGTCGACCATGGCGAGCGCGGTCGTGGCGGCGGTGACGAAGGCCGCGCCGAGGCCGAGGGAGGCGATGGCGAAGCCGGGCAGCAGGGCGGCGTACACGTTGCCGGTCTCTGAGAGCCGAGTCGGCGGTGCGCAGCCGAGGGCTGCGATCACCATGCCCGAGACTGCCGTCGGGCGACTGCCGAGTTGTCCGACGAGGCGGGAGCCGAGGGCGGTGGCGACGGCCGTGGGCAGGAAGACCAGGCCCGTCTTGAGCGGACTGAAGCCGCGGACGTGCTGGAGGTATACGGAGCCGAGGAAGAAGAAGGAGATCAGAGCGCGGTCAGTCACAGCAGCCGTAGCGGGCCCGCCGGGCGGCGGGTCCGGCTGGCGCAGAACGCAGGGCGGGCCGTGATCACGCCGTGACCCTATCCGTCGGCCAGAGGGCGCTGTCCGGCGACCCCGTTGTCGGGCACGGTGCTGGAGGCGTGGAACTTCTTCGAGGATCTGGCCCGAGGACTCGGTGAGGTACATCGGCTGCCCCAGCAGAGCGCGTTGCACAACAGTGCCTACGAGAAGCTGTTCGGAGGCGAGCACGCTGCTTGGGCCGCCGACGAGCAATGCGCGGTACTGGAACTTCGTCTTCGCCGGCTGCTGCCCGTGCTGCGCCGCGCCCTCGACGGCGACGCGGTTTCCGTGATCGCCTGCCCCGTCGGCTACACCGAGAACCTGTGCCTGACCGACAGATTGGGCAGCCTCCACGGACCGTTCTGACCTCGGAGCAAGGCCGGCCGTTCAGGGGTTGCCGTGGTCGCGGGCGTAAGCGGCCAGGACGCGCTGCCGCGGGCCTCCGGTGCGCAGGAAGCGGTCGTCGAGCACAGCGGCGAGGTCGTCGAGGGCGATGGCAAGCACGGCCGCGGCGCTCCGGGCGTCCGGGCACTCTGCTCGCTTTGTCAGCTCGGCGAGGTCGGCGGCGTAACCGAGGGTGAGGGCCAGCGAGATGTCGCCGGGTCCGTCGTGAAAGTAGTAGGACTCGGGATACTGGAGGAAGTCCACGCAGGTACGTGCGATATCGGCAGCAAGTTGACCAAAAGCGGCGGCCCCCACGCCGGAGGCAGGTTGCCCTTCCGCCGGATCGGCGCGGCGCAACTGGGAGATGCGCAGTGCCAGCGCCCTTCTCCGGGCCAGAGCCGGATAGATGCCGAGAATCCAGGAGACAGTGGCGGTCAACAACGTGAAGCCGACCAGCGCCTCCAGCGGTGCGACGATGCGCAGCCAGTCGGCGGAGGGTGCGATGTCGCCGAGGCCGAGCGTGGCGACAGTCACCAGTGAGAGGTACAGGGCGTCCACCGGTCCCGAGTGCTCGGACGGCTTCAACGTGCCGGAGAAGGAGAACGCTTGCGGCATGTGCGGCCAGTACACCAGGGCCCAGCCCACGGCCACAGCGCCGGCCCACGTGGCCAGCACCGTCACCATGCCGACAGGCCCGGCCAGCCCGGCGGTCCTGCTGCTCCTGCGGCCCCGGGTCGACAGCCGCCACAACAGCGACATGACGACCCTGCTCAGCCCCCCGTGCCGGGTGGGATGCCACAAGGTGTGGAACACATCCCGCAGGATGATCAACACCACGGCCGCACCGACCAGCGTGACCAGCCATTCCATGGAACCTCCCGGGCTCATCCGCATCGGACCAGCATGGAGCCCTCCCCGCGCGGACAGGATCACGCGCCGCGCTCGGTCTGTCGTCTGGGTGGGTGAACGACCCGGCTCGCTGGCATACCCGTTGTCCCCCGTAAGAAGGCGCCGGCCCGCCGGCACAGCCTCACGTGGGCATAAGCGAGGGGAGCACACGGTGTGTGAGCCGACCGAACAGCCCGCGCAGATGCGGACACAGCGGGCCCGCGACAGGAAAGCCTGCCCGTGTCTCGCGGGCCATCACAGTGAGGAGAAGAACCACCCTTGCCGGGACTGCGCTGTCGTGGTGCATCGGTGGGCCGGGGGGAGGGCGGGCGGGGAGCGCGGGGCTTCGCGGCCGAGTCCCTGATGCTGCCAGTCCTCGCTGACCCAGATTCGCGTCCGAGTCGTTCCAGTTCGAGTCAGCAGACCGGCCGCCCGCCTGCGGCCCGTCCGGGGAGGGCTGTACGACGATGACGTTGGCCCGCTCGCCCGCATCGAGGCAATTTACCTCCTGTACCGGGCGGCGGAACCCAGCTCGGCCTTCAGCGTGGCGGTTGGGCGGCGTGGTCGATAGCGGCGACCTTGACCCATGGCGAGGCCGGTGTGCGCGACGACCAGTGCCGGTGCGTCATTGACACCGTCCACGACACCAGCACCCTGCACCCGCGCTCTCCAGCTCTCTGACCGCACCCGCCTTGTCCAGGGGTAGCAGCCCGGCCCGTACGTTCTCGATGCTGAGGTCGGCGCGCAGCACTCCGGGCCCTGCGGCGCGCGCAGCGCCGGATGTTACCTCCCAGGCAAATACCCCTAGGGGTATTTGACCTCTCTCGAAGCCGCCGTACGCTCGACAGCAGGAAACCCCCAGGGGTATTTGAGGAGGCGACGAAATGACTCAGGAAGTGACGCAGGAGACGTTCGCTGCGGCCCCCGGGCGATGGCGGTCAGTGGCCAGCGCAGGGGAGGCAGACCAGTACGCGTCCGGACACGCATCGGGCGCCGACAGATGCCGCTGCGCACCGCGCCCGCCCGGTGCGGTGGACCGACTGCCGGTCGACCGGTGTACGCGATCTGCGCGAGCGGCAACCGCAGCAGGACCGCCGCCGACTGGATGAACTCCCGCGGCATCGACGCCCACTCCGTGGCCGACGGGACCTCCGCCTGGGTACTTGGCGGGCGCCCGGTCACGACAGGACCCGTCGAGCACGCGGCCTGATTTCACACCGCCACCCGACACCCCTCTCCAGAAGAGAAGGAGCTCCGCCTTGACCGCCACCCCCTCACCCGTCGGCGAGCCGATCTCCGGCCGTCACCGCGTCGCCGTCATCGGCGGCGGCAGCGCAGGCATCAGCGTCGCCGCCCGTCTGCGCCGAGCCGGCGTCACCGACATCACCCTGATCGAACCGTCCGATACCCACTGGTACCAGCCGCTGTGGACCCTCGTCGGCGGCGGTCAAGCCCCCCTGAGCGGCACCCGCCGCCCCGAAGGATCCGTCATCCCCGACGGTGTGCGCTGGATCCGTCGGCGCGCCCTGGCCGTCGACCCCGCCGCCCGTACCGTGACCCTGTCCGGCGGCGCCGAACTCACCTACGAGTACCTGGTGCTGGCAACCGGGCTCCAGCTCGACTGGAACGGAGTGCCCGGCCTCGCCGAAGCCGTTGGCCACGACAGGGTGAGCAGCAACTACGCACCCGAGTACGCCCCGCGCACCTGGGAGCTGATCAAGCGGATGCGCTCCGGTACAGCGGTCTTCACGCACCCGGCGAGCCCGCTGAAGTGCGGCGGCGCCCCGCCGAAGATCGCCTACCTGGCCGCGGACTACTGGCGCAAGCAGAAAGTGCTTGACCACATCCGCATCATCCTCGTCATCCCGGACCCGACGATGTTCAAGGTGCCCGCCTGGTCGCAGGTTCTGGAGAAGGTGGCCACCCGGTACGGCATCGAGGTGCGGCTGCGCTCGGAGATGACCGCCGTCGACGACGACAGTCGCCAGGTCACCATCACGGACCACGCGAACGGCACGAAGGAGACCATCGGCTACGACCTGCTGCACGCCGTACCACCGCAGAGAGCACCCGACTGGATCAAGAGGGGCCCGCTGGCCGACCCGGCAAGCCCCCAGGGGTTCGTCACCGCGGACAAGCACACGCTCCAGCACCCCTCCTACGAGAACGTCTTCGCTCTTGGAGACGTGGCGAACCTGCCCACCTCGAAGACCGGCGCGGCCGTGCGCAAGCAGGCACCCGTCGTGGCAGGCAACCTGCTCGACGTGATGAACGGCCGGGCCCCGTCGCACCGGTATGACGGCTACACGTCCTGTCCGCTGGTGACCGCTCGCGACCGGATGCTGCTCGCAGAGTTCGACTACGACCTGAACCCCACCCCCACGTTCCCGCTGATCGACCCCTTCAAGGAGCGGCGCACGATGTGGGTGTTCAAGCGGTACGGCCTGCCGCCGGTGTACTGGCACGGCATGCTCACCGGCTACCTCTGACCGGCCAGCCCGGCGCCTCCCCCGCCCCGGGCCGGTCCCCCAGACCGTCGACGACCCGGTGGTGATCGGCCGCTTCAGCTCGAACCCCGCCGCGCCCACGACCTACGACACCGTCGTCGACAACCCCACCGGCAGCACCTACAACGTGGCGCTGCCGCCGGGAACCTGGACGAAGGTGCTCGACACCACCGGCGCCGTCGCCGCGAGCGACAACGCCTGCACGAGCCTGGCGGTCACGGTCTTCAAGAAGAACTGACAACAGCGGGCAGGGCGACGCCGTCGGACAGCAGGGCCAGGAGGTCGCCCGGTCCGAACGACTCGTCGTCGGGGTGGGCGACCACCGCCAGTACGCGCCGTACTCCGTCCGGCAGGCCGGGGAGGGTACAAGTCATCTCAGGTGTAGATGATCTGGCCGCCGGCCGCGCGCTCGTAGAACTCGCCGACCGTGATGACGCCCTGGACCTGCTCGACGAGGTCGTCCTTGTCGAGTTCGAAGAGGTCCACCGACGCCTTGCAGGCGTAGATGCCCGCGCCGGTGTCCGAGATCATCTCGATGAACTCGGGGATCGGCGGGATATCGAGCTTGTCCATCTTGCGTTCCATGTACCGGGTGATCAGGTCGGGCACCCCCGGCATGCCGCCCAGCAGGGTGGGCAGGTGCAGGCCGGGGTTGCCGACGGTGGCCAGCTTGATGTGCTCCCAGCGCTTCTTCGTGATGGCGTCGAGGCCGAAGAAGGTGAAGAACAGGTCGGCATCGATGCCTTCGGCGCGGGCGCCGTTGGCCATGATCAGGGCCGGGTAGATCCCTTCCAGGGATCCCTTGGAGACGATGATCGAGACCTTCTCGATCGTGGCGGTTACGGCCATGACGGCACGCTCCTCGATGGCAGGGACGATGGCTGGGATGTCAGATGCAGCCGCGCGGCTTGGGGATGCCGGCGATCTTCGCGGCGGTCTTCGCCGGGCCCGTGGGGAAGAGCTGGTAGAGCTCCTTGACGCTCACGCCGGAGGTCTTGCCGAGGACGCGAACGGTGGGGCCGGTGCCCTTTTCCGCGTATTGGGCACGCATGAAGCGGATGACCGTCCAGTGCCGGTCGGTCAGCGTTTCGATGCCTGCCTCGCGGGCGACCTGCTCGGCCATGGGTTCGGTCCACTGCGCGGGGTCGGTGAAGAAGCCCTCGTCGTCGACGGGGACGGCTGTCTCGCCGTAGGTGGCGGTGGGCATGGCTGCGTTCTCCTTCATTCAGACGTTCAGACGTGGACGTGGTGCTTGCCGCGATCAGGCATCGCCGCGTCGATGCCGGGCAGTTCCCGGCCGGGCAGGAGGCTGTGCCAGTACAGCCACTCGAAGGCGAGCTTGCCGAGGTGGTTGGCGTGCGACTCCTTCAGCAGCGGCAGTCCGACGGCGGCCGGGAAGTGACCCGGCAGCGGTTCGGTGTCGTAGTTGAAGTCGATCAGCAGCGCCTTGTGGAAGCCGGTCTCGACGAAACAGTTGGTGTGTCCGTCGAAGGTGGCGTCCAGCGGCTGTCCGGCCAGGAAGCGGCCGATGTTGTGGGTGAGCGTCTCCCCGGCGAAGTGCGCCACCGAGCCGGCCTTGGACGCCGGCAGTCCGGCCGCGTCGCCGATCGCGAACACCTCCGGACGCTTGGGGTGTTGGAGGGTGTGCTGGTCCACGGGGATGAAGCCCAGTTCGTCGCCGAGGCCCGGGGAGCGGCCGACGTACGATGCGCCGCCGTGCAGCGGCACGACCACTGCCAGGTCGAACGGCACTTCGCGCCCGTCGTACGAGACCAGCCGGCCGCCTTGGCCATCGACCTCTCCCAGCGTGAACTCGGTGACCAGCTCGATGCCCTTCTGCTCCAGCAGCCCGCCCAGCGCCTTCGCCGCGACCGGCTTGGTGAAGGCGCCGTCCAGCGGGGTCACGTAGGTCAGCTCGACCCGGTCACGGATGCCGCGCCGCCGCAAGTACCAGTCGGCCAGGAAGGCGAACTCCAGTGGCGCCACAGGGCATTTGACCGGCAGATCGGCCACGTTCACCACGACGCGCCCGCGCTCGAAGCGCTCAAGGGCGTGGTGCAGTGCGACGGCTCCGGGCAGGTCGTAGAAGGTGAAGACCTTCTCGCCCCAGCCGGGGCCGGTCAGCCCCTCGGTCTCCTCCGGGAGGAGTGCGGCTCCCGTGGCGACCACGAGGACGTCGTAGGTCAGCCGTATGCCGCCCCCGAGGTACACCGTCCGCGCGTCCAGGTCGACCCGCTCGATCTTCGCCCGCTTGTAGTCGACGGCGGTGTTCAGCTGGCGCGGGCGGGACCGGACGAGGTGGTGCGGCTCAGCCATGCCGAACGGGACGAACAGCAGGCCGGGCTGGTAGACGTGGTCGTCGTCCTGGTCCACGACGGTGATCCGGCATGCGCGCTCGGCGTACATGCGGCGCAGCCGGTTGGCGGCCAGGGTGCCCGCGGTGCCGCCTCCGAGTATCACGATGTGTGTGCCCATGTCCCCACTGTCGTAGGGGAGATGAGGCCCGGGCATGGGCCACTGGTCCCACGCCGGTACCCACCCGGGTATATCTTCGCTCCGCCTCTCCGGCCCCGCACGCTGCACGCCTGCCACGTATGTCCAGAAAAAATACCCACCAGGGTATACCTTCTGGGTGGTCGGTGCGAGGGCCGAACGGGCCCCGTCTCACCCCGTCGGCCTCTCGATCAGTGGTGCGGTTCGCGGTCGACTGGAACTGGCAGCAGTCGACGCCGAAGAGAAAGGGCCCGGCCATGACCGGCACCGCACCCCAGGCCATCACCCAGAACCAACCGCCGCAGGCGGAGGCGCACCGCTTCGAGGTCACTCACGTCGACCGCGACATCTACACTGTGGACATTCGCGGCCATCACTTCCAGGTCGACCAGCCTCTCGAGGCCGGCGGCTCGGACATCGCGCCCACTCCCACCGAGTTGTTCGCCGCATCCCTGGCCACCTGCGTCGCGTTCTACGCGGGCCGTTTCCTCCACCGCCACAGCCTGGACCAGGCCGGACTGCGCGTCCGTACGGAATTCACGATGGCCACCGACCGCCCTGCCCGGGTGGCCTCCTTGCACGTCACGATCATCCCGCCGCCCGGGCTGACCGAGCAGCGCCGCGCGGCCCTGCTCGCCGTCGCCTCGCGCTGCACGGTCCACAACACCCTGCACCAGCCACCCGAGATCGACATCGAGCTCGCGTCATGAGCACGCCGATCGCCGCACCTGTGGCACCGCTCGTGGACCGCATCCGCCGCGGCCTGATCGGCGATGACGAAGTACTGGAGGGCCCCTACGGGCCGCGTCGCCTCGTCTACGCCGACTACACGGCCTCCGGCCGCTCTCTCGACTTCATCGAAGATTTCGTGCGCGAGCAGGTGCTACCCCTCTACGGCAACACACACACACGGAGAGTTCGAGCACTGGGCTGCAGACGACCCGACTGCGCGAGGACGCCCGGCGCATCGTCCATGACGCGGTCGGCGGCACTGACGACGACCTCGTGATCTTCTGCGGCTCGGGAGCCACCGCGGCGGTCAACAAGCTGGTCGGCATCCTGGGACTGCGTCGGCCCGCCCCGCTCCTACAGGCCCTGCGGCCGGTCGTGTTCGTCGGCCCCTACGAGCATCACTCGAACGAACTGCCCTGGCGGGAGTCGGTCGCCGACGTCGTGGTCATCGACGAGGACGCGGACGGTCACGTCGATCTCGGTGAGCTGGAGGCGCACCTGGTCCGGTGTGCCGACCGGCCGCTGCGTATCGGCAGCTTCTCCGCCGCCTCCAACGTCACCGGCATCCTCACCGACGCCGACCGCATCGCGCGTCTGCTGCACGCGCACGGCGCCCTCTCCTTCTGGGACTACGCCGCCGCCGCCCCGTACGTCCCGATCCGGGTCGCGGACAGCGCGTCCGGCGCCGGTGACCACAAGGACGCGGTCTTCCTGTCGCCGCACAAGTTCGTCGGCGGCCCCCAGACCCCGGGCATCCTCGTCGTACGGCGTGAGCTGGTCCGCAACCCGGTACCCACCGCGCCGGGCGGCGGCACCGTCGCCTTCGTCGGACCTCTCGGCCACCGCTACCTCGACGACCCCGTCGCCCGCGAGGAGGGCGGCACCCCGGCGATCGTCGAATCCATTCGCGCCGGACTGGTCTTCGCCCTCAAACGAGCCGTCGGCACCGACACGATCCAGGCCGCCGAGGAGCGTCACTGGCGGCAGGCGCTGGCGCGCTGGGACGCCCATCCGCGCATCGAGATCCTCGGCAACCACCACGCCCGGCGTCTGTCCATCATCTCCTTTCGCATCCGCCACGGTGATCGCTCCTACCTTCACCACAACTACGTCGTTGCCCTGCTCAACGACCTGTTCGGCATCCAGGCCCGCGGCGGCTGCTCCTGCGCCGGCCCGTACGGCCACCGTCTGCTCGCCATCGACGCGGCCACCTCCGACGCCCTGCTCGACGAGGTCGTCCACGGCTGCGACGGCATCAAACCCGGCTGGACCCGCCTCAACTTCAACTACTTCATCAGCGACACCGTCCGCGACTACCTCATCGACGCGGTCGACCTGATCGCCACCCACGGTCATCGGCTCCTGCCCGACTACCGCTTCGACCCGCACAACGGACAGTGGCACCACCACACCGGTACCGCCGATCCCCCGCTCCGGCTGACCGACCTGCGCTTCAGCGCAGAGGGAGGCATCAGCCCCCGTGCCGTCCGCCACTACCGGATGGGCGAGGAGACACTGCCCGGTCAACTGGGCCGCGCCCGCGAGGTGCTCGCCTCTCGCTCCGACCACCTGGACGACGGCCCCACCGGACTGTCGGCCGACTTCGAGCGCATGCGCTGGTTCCCGCTGCCACCCGTCTGCCTGGCCCCCGGGGAGGACCGGAGCGGATTGCGGCGGTAGACGATCTTGATGCCGGTTCGGTGACTCGGCCTGCCCAGCGCCGCTCCGGCTCATGCCGGTTTTTCCTGCCCGATGGCCAGGCTTCCCGCTTCGGTCGGTTCGGCGCCGGGCCCAAACAGGGCGAGCTGGAGCAGTTCTTCCGTCTGGACGCCCGGACTCGGGGCTCGCCCCTGCCAAGCGGCGTGACGCGACCCGGCCGGGCCGAACGGAGCAGTGGGGGGCACGCGCGGATGCTCGGCGCGTTCCGGTTGGACGACCCCGGTCAAGGCTGTCGGCGTCGGCAGTCGTGTTCGTCGCCCAGCTGCTGGGGCTTACTGGTCTCGCTCATGCGGCGCCGGCCTCGACGGGCAGGGCGGCCAGGCGCCATTCGAGCATCCCGTCGGCGAGCCGGAGGGCGCGGTGGCCCCGGCGGGTGAGCAGGCGGACGGCGTCATGGGAGAGCACGCAGTTGGTGCCGCGGCAGTAGGCGACGACCTCGACGCCGTCGGGCAGCTCGGCGAGCCGGGCTTCCAGCTGGTCCAGCGGAACGGAAAGGGCACCGGGGATGTGGCCGGCGTCGTACTCCTCGGAGGGACGGACATCAATGAGAGTGGCGGTGCCGGCCCTGACGCGCTCCAGCAACTGCTCGCGGGTCAGTTGCTCGGTGTCCTCGGGGCCGAGGTAGGCGGTGCGTGCCTGCTCGGTGGCGGCCCGGTGGGTACGGGCGACCTGCTGCAGCAGCGCGTACAGGGCGGCGACGTCCTGCCCGGCCAGGCGGTAGTGGATGCGCACCCCGTTGCGGCGGGTCGCGACCAGTCCGGCCTGCTTCAGCGTCTGCAGGTGGGCGGAGGCCGTGGTCAGGCCGAGCCCGGCCGCCTTGGCCAGGGCATCAACGCTGCGCTCGCCCTGAGCGAGCAGGTCGAGCAGTTCCAGGCGCTTGCCGTTGGACAGCGCCTTGCCGGTCTGGGCCAGGGCGTCGAACAACTCTGCCTTGCGGGTGGGATCTCCCATGACATCCTCCATGAATCCATGGAATATTGTACGAGTAACGGGGTGGGACGGCCACCCCAATTCCTGTCCGCCTGGAGGACGCCGTGGGTTTCACCGACGAGCAGCTGATACCCCTGGTCGACGACGGGCTGGGCAACAGCGCCCACCTCGTCGACCTCGGCGACGGCCGCGCCCTGGCCGTGGACGCCTCCCGGGACCTCCGGGCCTTGCGCGAGGCGGCGGACCGGCGGCGCCTGACGGTAGCGTTCGCCGCCGACACCCACCTGCACGCCGACTTCCTCACCGGCGCTCTGCAACTGGCCGCAGATGATGGCGCCACCGTGCTCGCCTCCGCCGCCGGCCACCGCACCTTCCCGCACGCCCCGCTCGGCGACGGCGATGCGGTCGACCTCGGCGGTCTGACACTGCGGGCGCTGGCCACTCCCGGCCACACCGACGAGCACTTGTCGTTCCTGCTGCTCGACGGCACGCGCGAGCTCGGGGTGTTCACCGGCGGGTCGCTGATCGTCGGCTCGGCCGCCCGCACCGACCTTCTTGGGGCGGACAGGGCCGAGGAGCTGGCCCGCGCCCAGTACCACTCGCTCCGCCGCCTGACTGAACTGCCGGACGCGACCGCGGTGTGGCCCACTCATGGCGCCGGATCGTTCTGCTCCGCCCCGCCCGGAAGCGAGCGGACCACCACCATCGGCGCGCAGAAAGCTGCCAACGACCTGCTCGCCGCCCCCGACGAGGACGCCTTCGTCCACCGGCTGCTCGGCTCCTACCCTGCCTACTTCGACCGCCTCGCCGAAATCAACCGACGCGGACCGGTCGTTCTGACCACCGCGCCGGGGCTGGAGCCGCTCAGCGCCGCCGCCGTCCGCACCCTGCTCGGCTCCGGCGCGCACCTGGTCGACGTCCGCCCGGTCGCCGCGTTCGCCGCCGGACATATCTCCGGGGCCGTCTCGAATCCGCTGCGTCCGGCATTCGCGACCTGGCTCGGCTGGCTGCTGCCCGACGACGCCCCGCTCGTCTTCGTCCTCGGCCCCGACCAGGACCCGGCCGAGCTCGCCTGGCAGGCCACGAAGATCGGCTACGACCGGCTCGCCGGACAGCTCGCGGGCGGCATCGACGCCTGGCGTCTCGACGGCGGCGCCCTTGAGACGATCAGTCTGATCACGGCCGCACAGATCGGCGACCGCCCGGTGCTGGACGTCCGCCAGGACGCCGAATACCGCACCGGTCACATCCCCGGCGCGACCCACGCCGAGCTCGGCACACTCGCCGGCCACACTGCCGCCGACGGCACGGTGGTGATGTGCGGGCACGGCGAGCGCGCAATGACCGCCGCCAGCCTGCTTGTCCGCACCGGCACCCGCGGCCTCGCCGTCCTGGCCGGCGGCGCCGACGACTGGGCGAAGGACACCGGCCGGAACCTGGAGGACGGCGCATGACCAGGCCCACTCCCGTCACCACCCCAGCAGCCCCGGGCGGCATACGCCTCGGACTGCGCGCCAACCTTGCCCAGTTCGCCCTGCTCGTCGCGGTCAACGCCCTGGTCGGCGGCATGCTCGGCCAGGAGCGCACGGTGCTGCCCTTGCTCGCCAACCAGACCTTCCACCTGTCCGCGTACAGCGCCGCCCTGACGTACATCGTGGCGTTCGGCGCGACCAAGGCCGTCACCAACTTCTTCGCCGGAACGTGGTCCGACCGCTACGGCCGCAAACCGGTCCTGGTCGCGGGCTGGCTGATCGCCCTGCCGGTACCGCTGCTGCTGATCTGGGCGCCGTCCTGGGGCTGGGTCGTCTTCGCCAACGTCCTGCTCGGCGTCAACCAGGGTCTGACCTGGTCCACCACCGTCATCATGAAGATCGACCTGGTCGGCCCCGCCCGGCGCGGCCTCGCGATGGGCCTCAACGAGGCAGCCGGCTATGGGGCGCTGGCCGCCACTGCCATGGCCACCGGCGCCATCGCCGCCCACTGGGGCCTGCGGCCCCAGCCGTTCTTCCTCGGCATCGCCTACGCCGCCCTCGGACTGGGTCTGTCCGTGCTCGCGGTGAAGGAGACCCGCGAGCACGCCCGTGCCGAGGCAGCCAGCCATCCCGCACCGGCGAACCCCGACCGCCACGGCGAACTGACCACCGGACAGATCGCACGCCTCACCAGCCTCCAGGACAAGGCACTGTCCTCCGCCAGCTGGGCGGGCATGGTCAACAACCTGAACGATGCCCTCGCCTGGGGCATCTTCCCGCTCCTGTACGTCGCCCACGGCCTGTCCATCGCCCAGATCGGCCTCCTCGCCGCCCTCTACCCCGCCGTGTGGGGCCTGGGCCAGATCCTCACCGGCTGGTGGTCCGACCGGATCGGCCGCAAGCACCTCATCACCGCCGGGATGTTGCTGCAGGCTGCCGCGATCGGCCTGGTCGCCGTGGGCACCACGTTCGCGGTCTGGGCGGTCGCCCAGATCCTGCTCGGCGCCGGCACCGCCATGGTCTATCCGACCCTGCTGGCCGTCGTCGGCGATGTCGCCCACCCCGCCTGGCGGGCCCGTGCGGTCGGCGTCTACCGGCTCTGGCGCGACGGCGGCTTCGCCGTGGGCGCCGTCCTCGCCGGCGTCCTCGCCGATGCCTTCGGCCTCACCACCGCCATCTGGGCCGTCGCCGCCCTCACCGCCGCTGCCGGACTTGTCGTCGCGGTGCGCATGTACGAGACCCACGCCCGCCCCAGCGTCGGATAGCCCGGAGAACCGACGGCCGACGGCGGGCCGAAAGGCCCTGCACCTGCCCGCAGTTGCCGCGGAGCGCCGATCCTGGCACGGCCACGACAGCCCCCTGGGCCGGTACGGCCGCCGCACGGGGGGATTCGACATGCAGGCACTTGCAATCTGCAACGACCCGCGGTAGAGCACTGAACGGTCCTGGAACGCCATTCGCGCCCTGCTGGCTCACTGAGCCGCCTGCGTGGACGCCGAGGCACGTTTGAATGCGTGCCACGCCTTCCTGCTGCCCGGAGGTATTTCATTCCGATCCTCTGGGGTCCTGCCTGGAACAAACCCGGACCGTCATCGGTTGAAGAGATACCCCACCGGGTATATGAGAGGAGGCCGGTCCCATGTCGACCGTTGAACTGACCAAGGACAACTTCGAGGAGACCATCACCGGTTCGGAGATCGTGTTGATCGACTTCTGGGCGGCATGGTGCGGCCCGTGCCGGATGTTCGGCCCCATCTACGAGAAGGCGGCCGAGCGCCACCCGGACATCGTGTTCGGCAAGGTCGACACCGAGGCACAGCCTGAACTGGCAGAGGCGTTCCGGATCTCTTCCATTCCCACGCTGATGGCCGTCCGCGAGCGAACCGTGCTGTACTCCCAGCCAGGCGCGCTGCCGCCGCAGGCGCTGGAGGAGCTCATCGACGGGATTCAGGCCGTCGACATGAAGGACGTGCGCCGACAGGCATCGGACTCGGCGGCGGCGAACTGACACCCAGGACGCCCGTGCCGTCTCCGCGACGTTCTGAAGCGCCGGGCTCAGCCGTTACGCAGAGCGGCGAACTGCGGCGAACTGCGGCGTCCCAGGCGCCGGTGCTTGCCGGTGACGAGAACGCGGCGTGTTCGCAAGTCTGTCGCGACTCGGGCAGGGCGCGGCGGGAGTACCTATGTCCATGACACGCAGTTCGCGGAGCGGGTGCGTGCCTGCTCGGCGTCAAGGGCGGCAGGCGACAGAGCCGACCTTGGCGCTTGTGATTCTTGATGGTCGACGCCGTCCCGAAACGGGACGTACAGTACCCCTAGGGGTATTTTTCGAGGAGTGATCGTGGAACTGGAACTCGTGGGTGCGGACCTGAAGGCCGTACTGAACCGGCTGCGCCGCGCGCAGGGGCAGATCTCCGGCGTGATCCGGATGATCGAGGAGGGGCGCGACTGCGAGGATGTCGTCACACAGCTCGCCGCCGCGTCCCGCGCACTGGACCGGGCGGGATTCGCGATCATCGCTACCGGTCTGCAGCAGTGTGTGGCAGACCTCGACTCCGGTCGGCAGAACGGCGAGGACACGGACGTCATGCGCGCTCGGCTGGAGAAACTGTTCCTGTCGCTGGCGTAAGGGCTCATGCCGCTGCGGCCGTCACAGGACAGCGTCGCCAGCATGAACCCGGCGACGGTCGGCAGCCGCAGCGCGAAGATCCGCTGAAGCGTGCCTCTGGACATATGGCCGTGACGCCGATCCAGGTACCCCAGGAGATATCCACAAGGGTGGGAAAGATCTGAAAGCACCTCACCAGCACCTCGCTGATGAAGGGCTGTTCGTCCCGCACCCTGCGAGCCGAAGAGAAGGACCGACGCCATGCGCTATGACCGCACAGTGCACCTCGACACCGA
The DNA here is from genome assembly GCF_042871525.1 of Streptomyces sp. NPDC005784. Taxonomy (NCBI): domain Bacteria; kingdom Bacillati; phylum Actinomycetota; class Actinomycetes; order Kitasatosporales; family Streptomycetaceae; genus Streptomyces; species Streptomyces sp. NPDC005784. The sequence continues at coordinate 13,310 of NZ_JBIAIQ010000062.1, read as the reverse complement.
CTTCGCCACCACCGTCGCCCGCACCCGCGACGCCCTCGCGGAGCAGGGGTTCGGAATCCTCACCGAGATCGACGTCACCGCGACCCTCAAGGCGAAGCTCGACCACGACATGGAGGACTACGTCATCCTCGGCGCCTGCAACCCACCCCTCGCGCACCGCGCCCTGGAGACCGACCGCTCGATCGGCCTTCTGCTCCCGTGCAACATGGTCGTTCGCAGGGACGGCGGCCGTACGGCCGTCCAGGCCCTCGACCCGAACACCATGGTCGCCCTCAGCGAACTCGAGGCCCTGCGCCCCGTCGCCGAGGAGGCCGCCCGTCGCCTCGATGCCGCCCTTGCCTCACTTACGGCAGCCGATACCAACAGCTGAGATCCCCCGACGATGAACCTGACGCACCTATAGGTTCCGGTTCATCTGGCAGTGTCGGTGACCAGGTGCCACGTGACGCCTGTGAGCAGCGCCAGGCGAGTTGGGGCACGGCGGCCGGGACGTCAGTTGAAGAAATCGTCGACGCGGTAGCGGTGACCGACGCCGTGGAAACGCCCGTCACCACCCGAATTCACGCCTCAGCGCCTGCCACAGGCGTCAGCGGCGTACGCGACGGGTCGGCTCTCCTCATCTGAGGAAGAGCCTGACCTAGAAATCCTTGTCTCGATCATCGCTCAGTCGCGGCGTCCGTCGGCTCACCAAGGCGCTCGGCCAATTGGAAGATCGCCGGCAGCGCGTTTGCGATCGCCGCCCGGTCGGCGTCATCGAGGGCGGAGAGTGCCGCGTCCATGCGGTGTTCGTGGGCGGTGGTCCAGGCGGCGAGCTGGTCGCGTCCGGCGGCGGTGAGCGCGACGACAGACGCGCGGCGGTCAGTGGGATCGACATCACGGGTCACCAGCCCCGCCGTGATCATCTGCGCGATCAGGCCACTGACCGTGCTGGGCGCCAGCCGCTGGCGCCCAGCGAGGTCGCTGATCCGGGCAGGTGAGTGCTCGCCGAGCACCTGCAGTAGTTCGACCTGGGCCGTGGGAAGGGTTTCCCACGGGTAGTCGGTGCGGATGGAGGCGCGCAGTGCGCGGCGCAGGCGGGTGACAGCCTCGGTGAGCAGGCGGGCGTCCGGTACCGCGCCGATGGGCCGGGGCAGGGAGACCTCGGAGTGGGGCTGCGCGGACATGCGGCAAGGGTATCCGGGTCGCACACAGGGGCCGCCGCTCGTGCGCTGTCGGGAGAGCAGCGGCCCGGTCGCTGCCGATTCCAGATAGTTCGGTGTCCGATGTATCGTCGGGCGAGCTGTCGCGGCCCACCGGCCGGCCCCCGTGCACGTGAGAACGGTCGAGTCCATGAACCTGGCGTACCTGCCCAGTCCCTCGCAGGGGGTGTGGCACCTCGGGCCGCTACCGCTCCGTGCCTAGGCGCTGTGCATCCTGGCCGGCATCTTCACCGCCGTGTGGCTGACCGGACGCCGCTGGGCAGCGAGGGGCGGGCGCCGGGAGGACATCGCTGATGTCGCGATCTGGGCCGTGCCGTTCGGCATACTTGGCGGCCGTCTGTATCACGTCGTCACCGATCCGGAGCTGTACTTCGCCGCGGGCCGGCAACCGCTGCACGCCCTGTACATCTGGGACGGCGGTCTGGGCATTCCGGGTGCGGTGGCGCTCGGCGCAGTCGGTGCCTTTCTGGGCTGCCGACGCCGGGGCATCAGGCTGTCCGATTTCGCGGATGCCGCCGCACCGGGACTGGTGCTGGCGCAGGCGATCGGCCGCTGGGGCAACTACTTCAACCAGGAACTCTTCGGCCGTCCCACCGACCTGCCATGGGCGCTGTACATCGACCCGGCACACCGCCCCGCCGACAGCGTCTCGGTCGCGCTCTATCACCCGACATTCCTGTACGAGTCACTGTGGGACCTCGGCATCGTGGCACTCCTGCTCTGGCTGGACGGCCGATACCACCGTCGGCTCCGCCGGGGACGGCTTTTCGCCTGCTACGTACTGGCCTACACCGCCGGCAGGGCCTGGATCGAGGCACTGCGCATCGACCACGCCAACCACTTCCTGGGTCTGCGCCTTAACGACTACGTATCCCTCGTGCTGTTCACCGGGGCGCTGGTGTACCTGATCGCCACCCGCCGCCCGCGTCCGAGCGACAACGCTCCGTACGCCGACGTGGAGGATGAGGAGAAGGCCATGACGCCGGTCGCGACCGGCGTTTCCGGCCGGGACGGGGTCTGACCGCGGCTCCAGGCACCGCCGTATCAAGGGTCCAGTCGACGACTCCGCCCGAATCCGGCGCCTCGGCCCGCTGCCGTTTGCCGACGGCCGGCGCCCTCTGGACAGGCCCCGGCCGTCGGCGGAGCCGGCCTGCGCCGCCCCGCTGACTGGGCCTACACCCTCACCCGTAACACAGCGCCCGCCCACCGCGCCGCCGCCCTGTGCGGCGCGCACGACAGGCCGTCTTGGCTTTGGCGTTCTTGGCCCGCCGCACCTGGGCGCGGGTGCTGGGCGCCTGGTATCCGGCCGCGGCCTTCGCCGTCATCCCGACCACCGCGAACCACTTCGTCATCGATGCGGTCGCGCGGTCGGCGTCTTCGTCCAGGCACTGCTTGCCCGCATCACCGAGCTGCAGCGCGCCGCTCCGGCATGCCTGAACGGTCGGTCAAGCCCTGACCCAGCGTCTCCATGGGCCCGCAGCTCGGCCACGGCCGTCGGTCGGCCCGCGAGTCGGGATGGGCGTCACGGCCCGGCAGCCCGGTGACCGCAGCGGCATCGGCCTCCTGAGCGGCCATCGCCGGAAGTGCGGAACCTTGCCACGCAGCGACACGGCATCCGCCCTCGGCGACCAGGTCTGGGGCCAGGCCGACCAGGGTCGCTACCAGTACCGGCAGGCGATCGCCAGAGGGACTGCGAACGGCGGCGTGACCGCGACGGCGAATACGCCCGCTCCGCTGCCGGCCACGGAGGGCCTGCGGTCGGCCAGGGAATGCGGCAGCGACCGGCCCGGCCTCACGAAACCGGCGGACAGCACGCCTGGAACCGCAACGCGAACCACACAGACAGTGGCCCGCGGCCGACGGCCCGACCGGAGGCCGAAACCCCGACCGGAATACCCCCGGGGGTACCAATGTTAGAGTGCATATACCCCGGGGGGTACATTCGACGGGAAGGGACCATCTCCGTGTTCTTCATCGACACCATTGAGCTCGAGGGCCTGGGCAACCGCAGCTACCTGGCCGGCGGCAGGCAGACGGCCGTGGCCGTGGACCCGCCGCGCGATGTCGACCAGGTACTGGCGGCCGCCGCGCGCCGGGGGGTACGGATCTCGCACGTGGTGGAGACGCATATCCACAACGACTACGTCACCGGCGGTCTGGAGCTGGCCCGGATCACCGGCGCCTCCTACCTGGTGCCGGCCGGGGCGCGCGTGTCGTTCACACGGGTCCCGGTGACCGACGGCGACACCGTCACCGTCGACGGCGAGCTGGAGCTGCGGGCGGTCGCCACTCCGGGCCACACTCCGCACCACACCTCCTACGTCCTGCAGGACCAGGGGCAGCCGGTGGCCGCCTTCACCGGCGGCTCCCTGCTCATCGGCACAGTGGGCCGTCCCGACCTGGTCGAGCCGCGTCTGACCGAAAAGCTGGCTCGCGCTCAGCACGCCTCCGCACATCGCCTGGCGGCCGAACTGCCGGACGAGACGTCTGTGCTGCCCACGCACGGCTTCGGCAGCTTCTGCTCCTCGGCGCAGGCCGAGGGGGACGCCACCACGATCGGCAAGGAGAAGGCGGTCAACGCGGCGCTGACGACGGACGTGGACTCGTTCGTCGCGCGGCTCCTCGCGGACCTTGACGCCGTCCCCGCCTACTACACGTACATGGGGCCGGCCAACGCCGCCGGTCCCGCGCCCGTGGACCTGACTCCTCCGGCCGTCGCGGACGCCGACGAGATCGCCGCACGGCTCGCGGCCGGTGAGTGGGTCGTCGACCTGCGCAACCGGGTCGCGTTCGCGGAGGGCCACGTCGCCGGGTCGTTCAACTTCGAGGCGGACGGCAAGATCGCCACGTACCTGGCCTGGATGATCCCGTGGGGCAAGCCGGTGACACTCCTGGCCGAGTCTCCGGAACAACTGGCCGCCGCGCAGCGGGAACTGGTCCGGGTCGGCATCGACCGCCCCGCGGCCGCCGCCACCGGCACCCCGCAGCAGTGGACAGCCGACGGCGACACGCTCGCCTCCTTCCCCCGCTCCACGTTCGCAGGCCTGGCCGAGCGGGGCACGGACGGCATCGTCGTCCTGGACGTGCGGCGCGACTCCGAACGGGCCGCCGGACACATCGAGGGCTCCGTGCACATTCCGATCCACCAGCTGCACAAGAGGCTCCGCGAGGTACCGGCCGGCACCGTCTGGGTGCACTGCGCCGGCGGCATGCGCGCCGGTATCGCCGCCTCGCTGCTGGACGCGTCCGGCCGAGCCGTGGTGGCAGTCGACGACGACTTCGACAACGCCGAGGCCGCCGGACTCACCGTCGTCACCGGCTGACCGTAGCCCCCTGGCACGGATCGGCCGTGTCAACGCGTCGGCCGCGGGCGGCCGACTCGATGAGGCCGCCCGTACCCGAGAACTTTTCGAGAGGTTGTGTGATGTTCCTTTTCCGTCGCGGCGCGAACCGCGTCACCGTGAACGAAGCCCACCGGCGCACCCAGGGTGCCAACGCCCCGGCCGTCCTGCTGGACGTACGGGAGCAGACCGAGTGGAACGTCGGACACGCACCCGGCGCCATCCACGCGCCGCTGTCCCGCCTGGCTGCGGGGGCGGCCCTGCCGAGCAGGGCCCAGGCAAGACCGCTGGTGGTGATCTGCCGCAGCGGGCGCCGCTCACAACAGGCCGCCGAACTGCTGGCCGAACGCGGCTCCGACGCCGTCGACGTCAAGGGCGGCATGCAGGCGTGGGCCGCCGCCGGACACGCCGTCATCGACAAGCACGGGAACGACGGCTCGATAGCATGACCGCCCTCATCCTCGCGCTCGTCGCCGGTGGCGTCATCGGACTGGCCCTGGGCGGACTCGGCGGAGGCGGCAGCGTCCTCGCCGTCCCCGCCCTGATCTACCTGCTCCACTTCACCCCGGCACAGGCGACGACGGCCAGCCTCATCATCGTCACCCTCACGTCCGTCACAGCACTGGCCGGACACGCCCGGGACGGCAACGTGGCCTGGCGCACGGGACTGCTCTTCGCCGCCGCGGGCATCGTGCCCGCAGTGATCGCCGGAGCCGCCGCCGGCCACCTGCCCAACGCCATGCTGACCATCGCCTTCGCCGTCATCGCGGCACTCGCCGCCCTGCGCATGCTGCGCCCCGCGCGTACCGAACCTCCGGGCCCGGTGAACCCCCGCAAGGCCGGGGCAGCCGGCGCCGGGCTCGGCGCGGTGACCGGATTCCTGGGCGTGGGCGGCGGCTTCCTCGCGGTACCGGCGCTGGTCAGCGTGCTCGGACTGACCATGCGCCGGGCGGTCGGCACCAGCCTCCTGGTCATCACCATCAACTCGATGGCAGCCCTCACCGCACGGGCCGGTTCCGGCATGCAACTGGACTGGGCCGTCATCGCACCATTCACCGCGGCAGCGATCCTGGGCGCCTGGGACGGCAAACGCCTCTCGAAAAAGCTCAAGGGCCAGACACTTCAGCGGGTCTTCGCCTACGTGCTCCTCGCGGTCGCCCTCTTCATGCTGGCCGACGTACTCGTCTGACTCCCCACCGGGTGACCGAGCTCCACGTCCTCACCCACACCCCATCGGCACGAGAACTCGTCCGTCCGAAACACCCCGACGCACAAGGATGACAACGACCATGACCACCCCCACCACCCTCGACCCCCACCAGACCCACGCCCGCCTGCACGAACTCACCATCGTCGACGTCCGCACCCCCGGCGAGTACGCCGGCGGCCACATCTCCGGCGCCCTGAACATCCCGCTGGACCAGCTCGACCGGGCGCTGCCCGACCTCCGCACCGCCGCCCAGACCGGTGAGGTCCTAGTCGTCTGCGCCTCCGGCGCCCGGTCCGAGAACGCCTGCCGGATGCTCGCGGAGAACGGCATCCACACCGCCAACCTCGCCGGCGGCACCGGCGCCTGGGCCGCCCAGGGCCACGACCTGCACCGCCCCGAGGGAAGCACGAAGGCGACCTGGGGCATGGAGCGCCAGGTCCGCCTCACCGCCGGCTCCGTCGTCCTGCTCGGCCTGGCCCTGGGCGAGCTCGTCCACCCGGCCTTCCGGCTCCTGTCAGCCGGCATCGCCGGCGGCCTGGTCTTCTCCGCCGCGACCAACACCTGCGGCATGGCCGCCATGCTCGCCAAGCTTCCCCACAACCGGCCCCGCAAGACCGACCTCGACGCGACGCTGACCCGCCTGCGCAACAACTGACGCGCGCCGGCTGCGACCACTCCCGGACGTGTTCGTGCCGACCCGGTACGGATCACAGCCGCCCGGGCCACGCTGTTCAAGGTGACCGTCCTGGTGATCGCGGCCGCCGGGGCACGGGAAGCGAGAGCCTCTCAACCACCTTTCACCCGGCATAAGTTCAGCGACCCCACACCCCCACGTTCATGGGCCGGGCAGAGGGCTCCGTCTGGCGTGCTGAGGCGGGAGCACCGTAATCGACGAAGGCCCGACCGAAATCGGTCGGGCCTTCGCTTCCCTCGTAGTCGGCTGCCAGACCCCCTCACCGGTCCCGCTACGGCCGCCGCACTGGCACTGTGCGCCGAAGCCGTGCCCACCGTGCTCATGAGCGGATACCCCAGATTCTCAGCGTGTCGGCCGTCTCTCCCCCTGGCGTCCCTCGCCCTCGGCACGACCGTACGCCCGGTCGCTACGGCCCGTTAATTCGCCGATCTGAAAACGAGTCGTTGTCAAAGCCAGCCGCCAAGTGCGATCAGCCCGCGGTGCGCCAACCGCTCAACGAAGGGATTGGGCCGGAGTGAAGGCCCGTACGCCAGGTCCGCCATGTCCATGCGCCATGGCGTACGCCGGCGGTCGAGGAGCCGAAGGCCGACGATCCAGTCAGCGACCTCGCTGACGGCATACTGCGCGGCGCAGAAACCGGTCCACGGCCTTCTGTCTTTCCTCTGCCGTTGGGTGGTGCCCGTGGCCTGGCGGCGCGTCGCCACGCTCGTCGCCCTCGTGGTCGTCGGGCAGCCGGCCGTCACGCCGAGGCTCGCCGGAAACCGCGTGCCGAACTCGGCGAACTGTTCGTCGCAACGTCCGGTGAGAAATTCCTTCAGCTCGACCATCGCGGCCTGGGGCCTCCACCGACTGCCGTGCCATGCCCGCTCGGCACAGCGGCCTGCGCACCCGAGCGCTGACCTCCTCCGGGCTGAACGGCTTGCTGACGTAGTCACGAAGGATCTGAGATTCCTCTGAGGCGTCGACGAGAGGGACCTGAGTCTCATGGGAGGCCGTATCACCGCCCCTGTTGTCACCGTCGGGGGCGAGCAGAAGGGGTCTGTCGATGTCGCCTGGCGACGTGTGGCCGCACGGCAGACGCATGATCGCGAATAGATACCCCTAGGGGTATTTGACAGGGTGGACAGGAGTCCTTTACCGTCGTTGAGGTAATACCCAGGGGGGTATATGGAGGTGAATGCGCTCATGGCTCGTGAAGTCGACCCGGAATCCTTCACCGCCGCCTGGAGGGCTGGCGCCGTCATCCTTGACGTGCGGGAGCCGGAGGAGTCCCGGGCGGGACATGTGCCCGGCGCGCAGCTTGCTCCACTGTCCGCACTGGCCGCCGCGCCGCCCCACCTGCCCAGGGGGCGTCAGGTGTACGTGATCTGCGCGAGCGACAACCGCAGCCAGTGGGCCGCGGACCGGCTCACCGCCGCCGGAATGGACACCCTTTCCGTCGCCGGCGGGACCCGAGGGTGGGCCGACGCCGGCCGCCCGCTCGCGACGGGGTCCACCCCGGGGACGGCCTGACCTTCCCCCGCTCACACGCCTGCCCCTTCGGGGAGCAGGCCACCTTTTGACCTCTCATATACCCCCTAGGGTATCCGAGTCATCACTTACGGAGGTTCCCATGTTCTTCGCCCAGTACTACCTCGACTGCCTCTCGCAGGCGTCGTACATGATCGCCGACGAGGCCACCGGCCAGGCCGTGGTCGTCGACCCTCGCCGGGACGTCTCGGAGTACCTGGCGGACGCCGAGGCCCGAGGTTTCACCGTGGTCGGTGTCATCAACACGCACTTCCACGCGGACTTCGTCGCCGGACACCTGGAGATGGCGGCCCGTACCGGCGCGTGGATCGGCTACGGGCGGCACGCCGAGACGGAGTATCCGATCCGCAAGCTGGCCGACGGCGAGACGATCAGCCTCGGTGACGTCACCCTGGAGATCATGGAGACGCCGGGGCACACCCCGGAGTCGATCAGCGTGCTGATCTACGAGCGCGGTGAGCACACCGTCCCGTACGGTGTACTCACCGGCGACGCGCTCTTCATCGGCGACGTGGGCCGCCCCGACCTGCTCGCCTCCATCGGCGTCACCGCCGATGAACTCGGCGCCATGCTGTACGACAGCGTCCAGAACAAACTGATGGGCTTGCCGGACGAGGTACGGGTCTTCCCCGCGCATGGCGCCGGGTCCGCCTGCGGCAAGAACCTCTCGACCGAGAAGCAGTCCACCATCGGCGAGCAGCGCGCCACCAACTACGCGTGCGCACCGATGAGTGAGGGCGAGTTCGTGGCCATCGTGACCGCTGGCCAAGCCGCCGCTCCCGGCTACTTCGTCTACGACGCGATTCTCAACCGCAGTGAGCGCCCGCTGTTCGACCCGGCCACCGCCCCCCGGCCTCTGGCCGTCGAGGGCTTCACCGGCCTCCGCGCCTCCGGCGCCGTCGTCGTCGACGCCCGCGATCCGCAAGAGTTCGCCGCTGGGCACCTGCGTGGCTCGGTGAACGTGCCTGCCGACGGCCGGTTCGCCGAACAGGCCGGAACCGTCCTGCCCACCGACGCCGACCTGCTGGTCGTCGCCCCGCAGAACCGCGAGGAGGAGATCGTCACCCGTCTGGCCCGGATCGGCTTCGACCGAGTGGCCGGCTATCTGCGCTCCCCGGACGACGCCCTGACCGCACTGGCCCAGGAGGTCACCCCGGCCAGCCGCCTCACCGCCGCCCAGGTCCGTACCGCCCTGGAGAGCGACAACCCGCCGGTCGTCATCGACGTCCGCAACTGCGGTGAACGCGGCGAGCACGGCTTCATCGACGGAGCCCTTCACATCGCGCTCGGCGAGCTGCCCCGCCGACTGGACGAGATCCCGCGCGAGAAGCCCCTGGTCCTGCACTGCGCGGGCGGCCACCGCTCCTCGATCGCCGCGAGCCTGCTGCGCCACCACGGATTCACCGACGTCTCCGACATCCTCGGCGGCTACGCCGCCTGGGCCCTGCTCAACACCCCCGCCGCGGTCTGATCCGGCGGCCCAACCCTAGGGCGGCCGGCCCACGGCCCAACCGCGAAAGCCGCTGGCGCACCCGCGCGGGGCCCTCAATGCCCTGACCGGCCCCGCACGGGTGCGCCAGCCCCCACCTGTACCCGCACATACCCCTCCCCGCACTTCCATGCGGGTCACCTCACCACGACGGAGTCTTCATGACCATCGACGCCTCCCGCGCCGCCGGCCTCACCCCCGCCGCCCTTCAGCAGCTGATCAAAGACGGACGCGGACCGCGCGTGCTGGACGTGCGCACCCCGGGCGAGTTCCGGACGGTCCACATCCCCGGCTCCTACAACGTCCCGCTGGACACCCTCCGCGAGCACCGTGGCGAACTCCTCGCCCACCTCGACGAGGGCGTGGTCCTGGTCTGCCGTTCCGGCGCCCGCGCCGCCCAGGCCGAGCAGGCCCTCGCCGAGGCCGGTCTGCCCAACCTGCGCGTGCTGGACGGCGGCATGATGGCCTGGGAAGTCGCCGGCGCACCCGTCAACCGAGGCGAAGCGCGGTGGGACCTCGAACGCCAGGTCCGCCTGATCGCGGGATCCGTCGTGCTGGTCACCGGCCTCGTCGGCCTGTTCGTGCCGGGAGCGCACCTGATCGGCACCGCCATCGGTGCCGGGCTGACGTTCGCCGCGCTCAGCAACACCTGCGCCATGGGCATGCTGCTGTCCAAGCTGCCCTACAACCGCGGCCCGCGCACCGATATCCGCACCGTCATCGCCTCCCTGCGGGAACACTCGTGATCACGCTCGTCTCGCGGTATCGGTACTGATCGGGATCAGCCACGTTCGCGGTCCGGACAGGACGACCCACCGTCACAACGAGAATCGGGCCTCACCAGGACTTGCGTCTCCGGTGAGGACCCGTTTCGTCGGTTCTTCTCAGGGTGTCCAGGTCGTGTTCGCTGCGCGTGCACTGTTCGCGCACGCGTTAGCTGAGGTTGAGGCCCAAGCCGCCGGCGAGGCCAGCAAGGATCTCGGCCCTCACAGGAAAGGCTTCAGGCTTACGACCCTTGCAGCTCTCCTTGCCCGCAAGCCCCCACTGGATCAGCGCGAACGCCGGGTAGACCTCGACGACCGAGCCGGAGCCGTCTCGGGGAATAGCGGGGCCCGCCTCAGCCAGACATTCCGGAAGACCCACCGCTCGCATTGCGACGATGCCCAACTTGTCAGCAGCAACCGGGAGAGGGCGCTGCTGCCCGGCCCCGGTCCGCTTCCATGACCCATCGTCGGTCAGACGATGGGTGAACCTGACCAGCCCGTCGCGACCGCCGTGCGGCGCATAGCGGGACCGTGCGGGCAGCCTCGCACCAGCCTGGTGGGCGGCGAGCAGAGACGTGAACGCGACCGGCCAGCCGATAGGCGAATCCAGGCCGGTCTTGTCGGCGGTCCGCATGGCCGCCAACAGGTCTTCTTCGTTTCTGGCGTTGAGTGTCTCGACGACCGGTTGCTCCGTCCATGTGACGCAGCAGACTGCGGGCACGTCCGGTCGAGCAGTGTCAGACGTGTCGTTAGGGTCCCCATGCGATAGTGCCGGCCGGTGGTGGAGGAAGCATGGCAAGACGGATGCGTGAAGAGGCGTTCCGAGTGGAGCAGGAGCAGAGGCGTTATGCCCCCCATGTTCGTCCGATCAATGAGATGGTCGACGTCTTGCGCGAGCAGGACGGGCGTGGCTGGATGCCGCATGTCGCACCCTGGCACGGGGGAGCGGAGGCTCGCGTCTTGTCCATTCTGCGGGACCCGGGTCCCAAGACGCAGGAAGGCGCTGGCTCGGGATTCCTGTGCGTGGAAAACGATGATCCGACGGCGGAGCTCCAGGCCCAGATCTTCGAGGAAGCCGGGATAGCGCCGCGTGAAGTCACTCCCTGGAATGCCTACCCCTGGTACATCAACCGCCCACCGAATGCGGCTGAGCTCCAGGCTGGCGTCGAGGTCCTGAAACAGCTGCTGGGGTTGATGCAGAAGGCAGAGGTCGTACTCCTCCAGGGCAACGAAGCCCAGGACGTGTGGCGCCGCCTGCTCAAGACGCACCCCGAGACTGTCCGTGATCGGACCCTGGAGGTAGTCAGCACCTACCACCCCGGTCGGCAGGCTCTCTTCGTGCGAGACCCGGAGGAACGCGCCCGCCGCGCACAGCACCGAATCGACTCCTACCAGAAAGTCGGTGACGCGCTCCTCGGGACAGGCGGGCAGATGTAGGGATCAACCGTGCTGATGCGACCCAGACCGGAGTGATGAACAGGGCGGGCAGGTTGGCGCGGGGCCGCGACGGGTCCCCGGTTCCGGTCGCGGCCCCGCTGGTCTGAAGGTTGGTTATCGACGGTCAGCAGCAGCTTGCCGATGGGACCGTCGACTCGTCCGGCGCGTCCTCGCTCGGGGCTTTGCAGCAGGTGCCGCCCTGCTGCTTGGCCAGGGAGTCGGCGTCGGCCTTCACGACGTAGACCTCCCAGGGTTCCTGTCCCGGGCCGTGGACCCAGACCTTGTCCTGGAGGGCGTAGCAACAGGTGGTGTCGTTCTCCTCGACGGTGGCCAGCCCGGCCTCGGCCAGCCGGGCGGTGGCCGTGTGTACGGCCTCGGTCGTCTCGACCTCGACGCCGAGGTGGTCCATGCGCGTTGCCTCGCCTGCGGCGCCTTCGATCAGGACGAGTTTGAGCGGGGGCTCGGTGATGGCGAAGTTGGCGTAGCCGTCGCGGAGTTTGGCGGGCTCGGTGCCGAACAGCTTGCTGTAGAAGGCGATGGACGCGTCGAGGTCGGGGACGCGGAGGGCGAGCTGTAGACGGGACATGGCGAACCTCCTTGAGGGGATTGCGGGTTCAGCAGCTGCCGGATGCGGCAGGGGCGCCGACGCCGATCTGCAGGGTGGCCGGGGCGGCGCAGCACCCGCCTCCCGCGCTGCTCTGAGCGGCGTCGGGGTCGTCGAACAGGCCGGCTCCGCCGCATACGCCGGTCTCGGGGAGGGTCAGCTCGACGCGTTCGGCGGCTTCGCGGTCTCCGGCGAGGGCGGCGGTGATGGAGCGGACCTGCTCGTAGCCGGTCATCGCGAGGAACGTGGGGGCGCGGCCGTAGGACTTCATGCCGACCAGGTAGATGTCCTGCTCGGGGTGGGCGAGCTCGTCGACACCGTGCGGGTAGACGGTGCCGCAGGAGTGGACGTTGGGGTCGATGAGCGGGGCGAGTTCGGTCGGGGCTTGGAGGCGGTCGTCGAGGCCGAGCCGGATCTCGGAGAGGAAGGAGAGGTCGGGGCGCAGGCCGGTGAGGACGATGACCTCGTCGACCGGATCGAGGCGGCGGCCGTCCTCGGCGACCAAGATCAGGCGGCCGTCGGTGTCCCGCTGGACGGCCTCGGTGCGGAACCCGGTGGCCGCACTGGCGTGGCCCGCCTCGACGGCGGCCTTCGCGCGCAGCCCCAGTGCGCCGCGGGCGGGGAGCTGGTCGGCCTCTCCGCCGCCGTAGGTGCTCGTGCTGATGCCGCGACGCAGGATCCACACAGCGTGCGTGCTCGCTTCGTCCTTGGCCAGGTCGGCCAGGGTCGCGAGTGCGGTGAAGGCGGAGGCGCCCGAGCCGACGACGGCGGTGCGCCTGCCCGCGTACCGGGCGCGCACGGCCGGGTCGGTGAGGTCGGGGACGCGGTAGGAGATGCGGTCGGTGGCCGCCTTCTCGCCAAGGGCGGGCAGACCGTCGGCGCCCATCGGGCTGGGTGTGGACCAGGTGCCGGAAGCGTCGATGACGGCGCGGGCTGTGACGCGCTCCTCTGACCGTGGCCTCGGCATACTCCCCATAGGCGGCCATTTACGGCCCCACTGATGGCCAGCGGTTTCCCCGCGGATGGCCAGATATCTCCCCGC
>NZ_JBIAIQ010000061.1:0-32254 GCF_042871525.1 Streptomyces sp. NPDC005784 | reverse complement strand
AGGACCAGACGATGGAGCTTCGCCCACACCCGGGCCTTCGACCACTCGGTGAAACGCCGGTGGGCCGTGGGTCCCGAAGGGCCGAACGAGGCAGACGGCAACTGCTGCCACGTGCAGCCCGACGTGGCCACGAACACGATCGCGGCCAGCACCTCCCGATCCCCGTGCCGACGCCGGCCACCTCCCTGAGGCCGACTCGGCGCCTCCGGCACCACCCGCTGGAACAACTCCCACAACTCATCCGGCACCAGCCGCTCAACAATCCCCACACCGGAAGCCTACCGAACACCCCAAATGAGATGACCTCTTAGGGTCCGGCATGACTTCCCCCTTGTTGCGGTTGATGATCCGGGGAGGTGGTGTCACCGGGCCCGGAGGCATCGACGGACCGCTGATGAGGGGCTTGAGCACCGGCTTCACCCGACCCGGAAGAGCTCTCCGTAACGTGGGTGTGGCAGCTCGGTGCCGAGGCAAGGCCGGACGAAAGCGTCAGCGGAGGGGCCTGCATGCGCGGGGATGGTCACCGACCGGGCGCCTGGCCGTGACCGCCGTCGAACGAGCCTGGTCGGGGGGACACCCAGCACAGGCGGGCGGAGACATCCGGTTCGTAGCCGTAGTTGATGCCCTTGGCGCAGAACGGCTGATCGCGGAGGTTCTGGTGGACGGCGAGCCCCGTTCATCCACCCGTGGTGGGAGTGGATGAGCGGGGTCGGTCAGGGTGGGCCAACTACCAGTGAAGGCTCTGTCTGTCCGGGGTGACAGTGATGGTGAATTCCTCCAGTGCGGGGGTGCCGGCTGCGTGCCAGCGGCCGAGGTGTTCTTCGATGGAGTCCCAGAGATTTTCGGGGCCGTCCTGGCGGACGACCCATCTGCCGCTGTCGTCGTAGAGGGCGGCCCAGGAGCCCGATGCGACGTCGATCAGTACCTCTTCGGCGGAGCCCTCCCGGTTCATCGTCAGCCGTTGTGCCTGAGGTGCGGCGCTCTGCACGACGAACCGGGTGGCCCAGTCGGACAGCACGTCGGGGCCGATGACGGCCTCCCGCTCCTTGCCCCTGCTCAGGTCGGGCAGGAGTCCGAGGGGCGGTGGTGTGTGGGGGCGGGCGAGCATGAAACTGACCTGGCCGCCCAACAAGGGGCCGGATGCCGTTCCGTCGTCGTGGACGGTCAGCCGTGCCAGTTCCGAGGCACCCAGCCAGCCTCCGAGGGTGGTCAGGATCAGACCGCCGGGCTTCGTCTGCTCGATCCACGCAGTCGGCACCGTGCGCACTGCGCAGGTCGCGACGATGCGGTCGTAGGGGGCCGACTCGGCACAGCCCAGCAGTCCGTCGCCGGTGACGAGGCTGGGGAACATGTCCTGGCGGGCCAGGGCGGTACGTGCGCGGGCGGCAACGTCCTCGTCGTACTCGACGGAAGTGACGCGGCTTGCGCCCAGGCGGGCGCAGAGCAGGGCGGTCGAGTATCCGGTGCCGGTGCCGATCTCCATTACCTGCGAGCCGGGTTCGACGTGGAGGTCCTCCAGCATGCGCAGCACGAGGGACGGCAGTGTGCTGGAACTGGTCGGCTCTCGCATGATCTGGCCTTGGATGTCGGTCGGCACGATGGTGCCGGCGATCTGGGTGATCAGCGATTCGTCCTGATAGCACGTCGCGAGCCAGTCGTCGTCGCCGCCCAGGACCGGTTCCCATGCGGCGGGCACTGCCCCTTTCACCCGGCGGAAGAACCCGCCCAGGAGGAACTCGTGCCGTTGGACTGCTGCGGCGGCGTCCTTCCACGGCATGGTGCGCAGTCTGCCGCCCGCGGTCAGGGTGTCGAGGAGTTGCTGGTGGAGCTGTGCCGGGTCGCTCACGTCGTCCTCTCCAGAAGGTCTGCCAGGGCCGCGCGCATCGGCAGGCCCGTTTCGGGCTCCAGCCAGTACCACTGGCCGGACGGGTTGCATTCCAGGAACCACCATTGCCCGTCGGTATCGACGGCGAAGTCGAAGGCCCCGAAGACGAGACCGAAGCGGGCCAGGTAGCGGTGGAGCGACTGTTCGATCTGCGGCGGCGGTTCGACGGGGGTGTAGCGCAGCCGGCTGTAGTCGGTGCGCCAGTCCAGGAGGTCGGAGTCGATACGGACGCAGAACGTCCTGGTGCCGATGACGGTCACGCGTACGTCGGCGGTTTTCCGGATGCGTTGCTGGAAGAGGTGCGCTGTGCCGGCCACACGGTCGTCTATGTCCTTGGCTTGTACGTCGGCGACCTCGACAACGGAGGAGACACCGTCGATCAGGTATACCGGGTTCCACAGCGGCTTGTAGAGGACCGGGTCGTGGCGTTTGACGAACGCCCTGGCGGCGTCGGGGTCTGAGGTGACGAGGGTGGGTGGGACGAGGAAGCCCGATTCCACGGCCGCGGCGAGGCCTGACGGCTTGAACTCGGCGTCCCCGATGCGGTGCGGGTGGTTGACGTAGAGGCAGCCGGGCAGTGCGGCCAGTACGCCGCCGAGCCCGTATCGGGCCTGGGTGAGGGCGAACCGCGCGTCCTGCTCGCTCAGGTGGGAGAAGGCGAAGCCTGTGGGCCGGCGGTAGTACAGGGCCCGCACCTGGGCCAGGTCGGCCGTGCGTGATGGGGTGTGCAGGTGTCCGCGGAGGCCGTGCGGAGTGATCTCCGCCTCGAGGGACAGCGATAAAGGGAAGTCCCCCGAGTCGAGCCGCACGACCGGGACATCCCGGCAGTGCAGCTCGTTGATTACCACGTCGGCGGTGGGGTCGTGCAATCCGGTGACGACCAGTACCGGGCGCGGGTCACTCACTGGTCGCTGTCGCTTCCCTGGTCGGAGTCCGTGGTTCCCTGCCCCTGCCCGTCGGGGCTGGTGCCGGTCGACGGGGTGGTGCCGGTGCTGGTGCCGTGGCCGGGCATCTCCATCACCTGCCCGAGGCCGTCGAAGAACACGGCGGTCTGGGTGACCGGGTCCAGCTCGGCGCGCGTGTAGCCCGGCACCATCGTCGGATACGGCACCATGCGAGCCACTCCCCACGGCAGCGGAGCGGCGATCCCGGCCGGGAGGGCGGGACCGGTGGGCAGACGGTCAGCGTGAACGTACATCTTGGCTCCTTCGAGATTGCAGCAATGGACCCGGCGCGGGGAGCGGGGGTGTGCGTCGCCCAGGGGAGTGGCGGGTACGTCTCCCCGTGCCGGGGGCTGGTGCCGCCTGGTGGCCGCGGGCCCGAGGGGAGCGTCCGGGCCACCAGGCGGGGCTCAGGGGGCGGCGTCGAGCTCCCGTATCAGCTCGTGCACGGTGAGGATGGTGAACGAGGAGAGTCGGCGCACGAGTTGGGAGGCCAGGCAGGTGGGCAGGTTGGGGTGTCCGTAGGGCAGGGGCATGTCGGGCTGGGCGATGACGTGGATGCCGTGTTCGGGGCTGTAGCCGTAGATGACGCCGATGACCCCGTACAGCGGTGCACTGTGGGCGAGGAAGACCCGTGGCTGGTCTGTGAGGTGGGGGCAGAGCCGGGCGGCGGCTTGGACGTGGCGGGCGCACACGGGCGGTTGGTTGGTCAGCACCGTGTCGGCCTCGGGGTCGAGGTCGTGCGGCCCGGCGAGGAACACGGTGCCCAGGCGGGTGCGAGCGGGTCCGGTGCAGACCTGGCAGCGCAGGGACTGCATGGTGATGCGCTGGCGGAAAGGATGCATCATCTTCCACTCGGGTTCACCGGTGGGGCAGCCGTGCTCGTCGAGGGGATTGAAGGAGCAGCGGCCCCACAGCACGCCGTGCAGGTCGCGGTCGCGGGGGTCCTCGTCGAGGTAGCGCAACCGGTACCGGCCAGGGCCGGAACGCGTGAAGACGAAGTCGGCCGGCGCAGCCTCCTCGCCGCGGCGCTGGATGATGAAGGGGACCAGACACCCTCCGGTCGGCGTGCTCACGCGGCTGCTCCCTTCCGTGCTGGTGATGGTGGTCGTGGCGAGGCGTGGACTGGTCATGCCGCCTCCCTCAGGCAGCCCAGGGCGATCAGGCGCTCGAAGAGGTCATGGACGATCCAGCCCGTCCGGCGAAGCTGCCCCACCGCCCTCATGTAGTCACCGGGCAGCTCCTGGCAATGCACCGTGCGCGCTTGGGCGATGAGTTGGGCCGTGATTTCGTCGGCCTGGGCGGCGTCGGAGGCCACGGCGATGTCGACCAGGCGCGAGAGATGGCCACGCAGCCGCACGGCGATTACGGCCACCTGTCCCTCGATCGGCATGCATTCGTCCAGGACAGCGCTGACGTCATCGAGGAGGGTCCCGCCATCGAAGGGCTGCCATCGGCGGACCTTCACGAGCAGGGACTGCAGTCCATCGGCGTCCAACGGCGGCGTCCATACAGGCACCGGGCGCCGCAGGGCCGCGGTCACCGGTCCCCCTCCGGTAGCGCGACACGGCACCAGGCGCACGTGCCCCCCTGGTTGAACCCCCAGGTGCCGCCCAGGTCTGCCACCAAGGCGTCCACCAGGAGCAGACCGCGGCCGCATTCCCTGTCGGCAGTCGGACGTTGAGGATGCGGGACAACCGACGGTGTCTTGTCGTCGACCTCGAAGCAGAGCTCGCTCGGAGTAGACATCCAGCCCCGCACGACGATCGATTGGTGCCGTCCGGGTTGGACTGCGTTGGTACACAGTTCGGACATCACGAGCAATAGGTCGGCGATCAGCTCGTCCGGCACGCGGCAGCATCGGCTCCATGCCTGAGTGACCAGCCGTGCCGCTTCGACGCTGGCCGGCTCGGAGCGGATCACTACAGCGAAGCCGGGCAGGGTGTGCTGCCTGGCTTGTGGTGGAGACGCTTCCAACAGGCTGGTCGATCCGGTTTGTCTGGAGGGCATGGGGAGAACTCCCTGGTCACGTCCGAATACTCTCTGCGATGACTGGCCGACAGACTTCCCCCCGGACACGTGACTTCGCCATGCCTTCGAACGTGACCTCTGAATCACCGTCAGGCGACTGACGTAGCTCCGAGGTAGCTTTGAAGTGGCTTCTGGAAGTGCTGCGTTGTCTCGAAGGGCAACGGCGGTATCCCCTTCACCGAGAAGGGATCGAAATGCAGAACCGACCGCAGCGCCGCAGACAGGAGAGCGGGAATGAGGACTGAGCCCAAGACACTGCTCGCGTGGCTGTGCGACCGGGACAGGCTTCCCTACCGCCGGTTCGAGAAGAGATTCACCGAATACGGCCTGCGGCTCTTCGGGAACAGTCCTACCAACCCGACATGCGGCGAGACGCAGTTCCGACGGTGGACCGGCGGCAAATTACTGACGCTGCCCGGACCCGCAACCTGCCAGATCCTCGAGTCAATGTGGCCCGAGTACACCGCCGTCGAACTGTTCGGCCCCCCACCGCAGAGCGATCCCCAGGCACCCGCGTACGACCTGGAGCAGCGAGTTCGAATGACCGCAGAAGAAGCCCTTGAGGGCGCCGACACGACCGCGTCGGCGTCCGTTTCCGACAACACCATCGACGAGTTGCGCGACCAGGTGACGTCCTTGGCTCGTGGATACCACCTGATGCCGCCGACGCAGGCATACGAGACCGGCGATCACCTTCGTCTGGCGATCGAGCGCCAACGAGACCGAACCCAGGCCCCCGTTCAGCAGCAAGACCTCATGATCCTGAACGGGCAGACCGCTGCCCTGCTGTCCGTCGCCGCATTCGACCTCGGATACTTCCCCAGCGCCAGCAGCTTCGCGCGCACAGCATCGGTGTTCGGCGAGACCACTCGCTTCACACCGCTCCAGGCCTACGCCGACGGCACGTTGGCGTACATCGCCTACCACACGGGCAACCCAACCGAAGCGGTCGCGAAAGCCACGCGCGCACTGTCCTACAGCGGTCTCGGCGACGTCGCTCGCCGGCGTCTGCAAGCCATCAAGGCCCGCGCGCACGCACACCTCGGCGACGCGGCCGCCGCCCGCCAGGCAATCCGCCTCTCCACGGACGAGGCCTGGGACCGTCGCGACGAACTGCACGACGAGGTCGGCGGCGAGTTCGCCTTCACCCTGGAACGGCTGGCCATGTCCACGAGCACCACCGCCCTGCTCATCGGCGACGCCGCGCAGGCCGAGACGGACGCCCGTCGTGCTCTGGAACTTCTGGGGCAACGGCCACAGGATCAACAGTCGACTCACGTGAAGGCGAGCGCTGCCGCAGACCTCGCCCACGCCCGCATCCTGGCTGACGATGTGGACGGCGCAACTGACGCGATGACGCCGGTCTGGAGCGTGCCCGCCAACCAGCGCAAGACCGGCATTGTGGTGCGCACAGCCCGCACCAGAAGGCACCTGTCCAAGCCCGAATACCACGGCGCGCAGGTCCCCAAGACGCTGCGGGAACAGATCGAGGACTTCAACCGCGTGTCCCTGCCCCACCGCATCGGACCGTCCGTCGCTCTGCTCGCCATCGAAGGCTGATCACACCGAGGCGAGAATCTTCGCCTCCTTCTCCGGAGCGATCCCGTGCTCCGCCCACCGCGGGTGGTCCACGGGACGCCCGTCGCCCGCCCACCACCGCCACGTGTCCCTGATCGTCTCGGCCAGCGGCCGGCACTCGAGGCCCGCCGCCACGGCGCGACTGGAGTCGACGGCCCACACTCCGGCATGAGTGCGCCACAGCGGCAGCTCGGTCCACTGCTTCACGCCCTGCTCGGTGAGCACCGCGGGATCCACCCACACCGGCGCCCCGGCACCTCCTGTCTCCGCCAAGCAGGCGTCAAGGAAGCCCCTGAACGTGATGCCCTCCGGATGGGCCACGTTGAAACCTCCGCTCGCAGAGCCGGCTGCCTGAGCGAGGGCAAAGTCGGCCACGTCACGGACGTCGACAGGCTGGATGCGCTGTCCGGCCGGCGCCGGGGCAAGGAAGCGGCCGCCCCGCTTGGCTCGCGCCAACCACCAGGGAAGTCGACCCACATACTCGCCGGGTCCCAGAATCACGCCCGGACGCAGAAAGACCGCGGTGTCGCCGAAGACTTCGGTCACAGCGTGTTCGCTGCCTGCCTTCTGAAAGCCGTACTTGGTAGGGGAGCCGTCCGCACCGGTATAGCCGGAGGAATCGTCCGCATCCGGCGGGCAGTCGAGCAGCGGCGAGGCCTCGGTGAGCGAATGGTGCGGCCAGCCTTCATAGACGGACACAGTGGAGACGTGCACCCATCGCCGTACCGCCGGACGGAGCACGGTGGCCGCCATCAGAACGTCACGCGGCGGGAGTTCGGAACTCGACGTGTCGATCACTGCATCCCACGGCCCGCAGACGGCGAGGCGCTCTAGATCCGCGCGTCGCCCCCGGTCACCGTGGACTGGTTCAACGCCCTTCACATCACGGCCGGAACGGCCCCGGTTGAACGTGGTGACAACCCAGCCTCGCCCTAGCGCGCCCTCCGCGATGTGCTTGCCCAGGAACCACGTTCCGCCCATGACGAGAATCTTCATGGAGATGATCCTGCCGCGCGGGCCAGTTCAGAGGAAGAACGCTCTGCCGACTCGCAGTACTGGCTCCCCCAAGTCCCTGACGACATCGACGGCGACTGGCAGTGACTCGACGGGGGTACAGGGTGTCGGCGTCGCATGCCGTTCCGTTCTGCCCTATCCGTACCGCCAGGGGTCCGGAGGAAGCGAAGTGGAGCACCATGTGGACGTGTGCATGAATGGGTCCTGGGGAGGGCGCGGTGGCCGTCTACGAACTCAAGAACCGCCTGGTCGTTGGTATCGCCTCCAGCGCACTGTTCGGCCTGGCAGAGGCGGATGCCGTTTTCCGTGAACAGGGAGTGCAGGCTTACCGTGCCTACCAGGAAGAGCACTTGGACGACACGCTGGGCAAAGGGGTCGCCTTCCCCTTCGTTCGCAGGCTGCTGTCGCTGAACGACCTCTCACTCGATGACCCTCTGGTCGAGGTCATCATCCTGTCCCGCAATGATCCCGACACCGGGCTGCGGGTCATGCGGTCCATCCAGTCCCACGATCTGCCGATCAGTCGAGCCATCTTCATGCAGGGCCGTTCGCCCTACCGCTTCATGCCGGCCCTGAACATGTCCCTGTTCCTGTCCGCGAACGAGGACGATGTCCGTGAGGCCGTCGCGTTCGGGCTGCCCGCCGGCCGCGTGCTCGGCCCAGCCGGGACTGACGAGGACGACGACCAGGATCTGCGGATCGCCTTCGACTTCGACGGAATCCTCGCCGACGACGCCTCGGAACAGGTCTATCAGGCCGGCGGCATCGACGGCTTTCGCTTCCACGAGACGACGAACGCCGCAACTCCGCACGACCCGGGCCCCCTGCGGGACTTCCTCGCAGGCGTCAACCGGCTCCAGCAGCGCGAAGCAGAACGACGGTCAGAGGACGCCTACTACAAGATTCGCGTTCACGTCTCCCTCGTCACTGCCCGCGCCGCACCCGCTCACGAACGCCCGGTGCGCAGTCTGAAGAACTGGGGTGTGACCGTCAACGACGCCTTCTTCCTCGGCGGCATAGACAAGAGCACGATCATGGAGGTGCTCAGACCCCACATCTTCTTCGACGACCAGGTCGGCCACGTCACGGGCACCTCCCACAGCACGCCCAGTGTGCACGTTCCCTTCGGGAAGATAAACGAATCCGACGGCCCGGCGCCTGGGTAGGCGCAGCAGTGAGCCTTGCTCCGCATGCCGATTACCGACGAGGGTCGGAGCGAGGTCCTCCTGGTCCGCGACCGTTCCTCGTACGGGTACGGCAGGGCGTACCGGGAGATCAACCTCGGCTGCCAGTGACGACCAGCCCTACTGGGCCGCATCTGCGCCATCACGCTGCCCTGGCCCTACGCTGGCCGACTCAGCCCCGACTCCACCCGAGGAAAATGCGCCGTGTCCATGCACGGCCGTCACTTCCACGACCTCCCCGCCCGAGCGCGCCAGGCCATCGCCGACAAGACCGGCCCCGTCCACGCCGCACGCACCGCCGAGGGAGGAGCGAACTCGGGGATCGCGGCCTTTCATCGACACCGACGACGGCACCGCGGTGCAACGCCGCGAGGCTGCTGCAGGCCCGGGTCTGTGCAGCGAACGGCTCTGTCTCACATCCGGTGGTGACGGGCCGTCACACTGGTGGCGGCGAAGTCGAAGTCGCCAACTCTGCAGGTCAAAGGGACCGAATGGCATCCGATCGGGTGTCGGCCTGAACGTCTGACGCCCGCCGAGCCTGGGTCATCAGGCCACGGATGTCTGTAGCGCCAACCCGAGAACACCCAGGCCGGAGCACCCTGTCTGCGCCGGACCGTCACCGCTGGTGAAAGCTGGAACACTCTGTCACCACCGGATGTGAGACAGAGCCGAACGTGAGACAGATCCTGATTCATGACACTTCCAGGCACAGCGAGGCGAGGGGGTCGGGCTTCGTAGAAGGTGCCGTCGCGGAGCATGGCGAACAGCACGCTGATGCGGTGGCGGGCGAGCCGGAGGAGAGCTTGCGTGTGGGTCGTGCCTCTGGCGCGACATCGGTCGTAGTAGGTGCGGGAGGCGGGATCGTGCAGGGCCGCGAACGCGGACAGGAACATCGCTCTCTTCAGCTGCCGGTTGCCGCCGCGGGGAGCGTGTTCGCCATGGATCGATGTCCCTGACGACTTCGTCGTCGGGGCGAGGCCGGCGTAGGAGGCGAGATGGGCGGCGCTGCGAGTGGTGCCGTCAGTTGTTCACGGCTTGGGGGGCACCCAGATCCATGGTCGAGTGATGTTCACGAGTGTTGAAGTCACTGCGGGCCTTGCCTCGGGAGCATCGAGGTGCTCCTGGTGAAAGGCCTTCCTGAACAGGCAGGTTCACGGGCGACGGCCCACCCGCTCGGCGGACTGCTGGGCGCTGCCGGGCACGCTCACCCGCCTACGTTCGCCGCGTACCAGCGTCCGCATGATCCCCGCCCCCGTCAGCACGGCCGTGACGTGCAGCGCCACGGCGACCGCGAGGTTCTCCGGGTAGCCGACGTCGCTCGGGTGCGCCAGCGCCACGTACACCGTGGCCGGCAGCCTCCAGCCGCTCCACGCGCACATCGAGCCCGATCCCAGCCACGCCAACGCAAGCAGGAGCGGATACGGCAACCGGGTCGACCGGCGCCGGACGAGAGCCAGTACGGCGGCGGACCCGACGAGAGCCCAGCACGCGCTGACCCCGACCAGCACATGCCAACTGGCCTGCCGCTCATCGCGGTGCGCGATGCCCAGGGGGCCACCGGCCGCCCAGTAGAGCCAGGCCAGGCCGGTCACAGCCCCGGTCACGGCAGGCCACACCGCTCCTGAGGAGGTGCGGGTGCGGGGCCGCTCCGGCCGGCGCAGCGCGTGGGGCCAACGCCGCCACAGATAGGCGGGAAGTGCGATGGCCAGCGCGATCCCGGTTCCCACGAAGCTGCACTGGAGCAGCACCGCTTCCCAGCCCGGCATCGCCGCGTCACCCCCTGAGGTCCTTGAGCCTCCCGAACTGCTCGTCCCGGAGTTCACAAGCGCGCTGACGACCACGAACGGCAGGATCGACACCAAGAACCCCGACCCGACCCAGGCGAAGAATCCCACCAGCCAGCCGGGGATCCGCATCCCCCATGGCCGCACCAGCGCCAGCCCCAGCGTGATCCCGGCCGCAGCCATCCCGATCGTGACAGTGTTGAGCACCAGCCACCCGCCCAGGCTGAACCCCCGCCCGACCGGCAGCAGCCCCAGTAACGAACCGACCACCCACGACACCTTGATCACCAAATACGGCACGAGGGCCGCCGCAGCCCCGTACGCCGCCGCACGCCCGAACCGGTCCCAACGCTCCACCATGTCTCCCTCCGCTGGAGATCCCCATCCTCCGGCGCCCGCACCCCCTCCGCATCAGCCCCCAGGCTCGTCCCCGTCCCCCGCTGGTCTGACTCGCCCCTCCGCCCTGCAGGCCCCCCGCATGCGCACCACGGCGTTGCGGCCCGAGCCGCATGCAGGCACCGGAGCATCCCGAAGTCATCGCAGTTGACCATCAGCAGCCGGGCATCGGGCATCTTCCCCGACCGCACCGCCCTGATCCGGCTGGTCGGCGCTGTCCTGGCCGAGCAGAACGACGAATGGACCGAGGCCCGCCGCTACATGGGCCGCGAACTCCTCGCCAAGGCCCGCCTGCACCCGATCGAGTCAGAAACCGACGAGAACGAGCTGCCCACCGAACTCACCGCATAGCCTCAAATACGAGATCACCGAGTGGCCGTCGATACACCACTCCAGCGGACGTGACCACCTCGGTGAGCCACTCAACTCCAGGCTCACCGACAGGGAGACGCATTCCCGCCGCCACTACCTACACTGTTCGCCGGACATACCAGCGATCACGTGTTGCGACGATCCCTAGAATCCGCCTTCGCTGCCGCGGTCGGTGTGCATGATGCAGCCGTCTTCCAGGCCGCCGCGTCCGGCCGCCATCCGCAGGGCGGCGACTGGCAGTTCGGCGCGGTGGTGGTCGGCCATCGCCCAGCCGGTCACCTCCCGCGTCGCGAGATCGATGCAGGTCGCCAGATACATCTTCCCTTCCAGCGTGACGAGTTCGGTCATGTCGCCAACGAGCCGCATCCCGGGGCGGGGTGCGGTGAAGTCCCGGCCGATCAGATCGGCGGCGAACACCGCCCGCTTCGCCTGCCGGGTCAGGCCCCGACGCCGGCGCCGGGTAATCCCGACGATCCGGTGCTTGCGCATCAGCCGCTCGATCTTCTTCGAGTTCACCACCTGTCCGGCCCGCCGCAGGGCGGCGTGGATCCGCAGGGCCCCGTAGGCACCACGTGATCCGGCATGGAGCACTCGGATCTCGTCCACCAGGCGTTCCTCCTCGCGCCGAGCGGCCCGGCGGGCCGATGCGGCCGCCTGGTGCGCGTAGTAGGTCGAGCGCGGCACTCCCAGCGCACGACATAGCAGCGCAACACTGTGACCTGCAGGTTTTCCGGTCGATGCCTTCTCCGCGTCGATGAAGCGGCACCGCGCGGCGGTGTCTACCTCAACTTGTCCTGCGCGAAGAAGGCGGTCGCTTTTCCCAGAACGTCGACCGTCTTCTCCAGCTCGCGGACCTTGCGCCGCAGCTGGGCGAGCTCTTCCCGCTCGGCGCTGGCCAGAGCCCCGGAAGGGCCCTCGCCACGATCGACCTTGGCCTGCTTCACCCAGCCACGCAGACCCTCCGGGCTCACCCCCAGATCCCGGGCGACCTCGGTGACCGTCTTGTCCGACGACAACGCCAGCGCGACGGCATCACGCTTGAACTCCGCCGTGTACCGCTTGCTCGTATTGCTCTTCTTGCTCACTACCTGCGACTGCTTCCTCCGGAACCTTCCGTCCCAGTATCAGGCTGTCCAGGTCAAAGGGGGAGCTTCACAGGGGCAAGACACGGAAGGTGGGTCAACACCGGTGTGGTCCAGGTCGAATATCACGACTACGTGATGGCCGGAAGGCCAGCAAACAGCTGACCAGATGGACATTCCTGGCCCGTGCCGCCGCTCAGACCTTGACGACAGGCCCAATCACGGAACTGCGGGCGGAGCCAAATCCAGATATCGCCGCAACCGTAAAGCAGCCGTCCGTCAGCGGCCGGAAGCGTGGGGTTCCAGCAAACCCGGGGCGATTCACTTCGGCGTTGTCCACAGACGGCAGGGTGCCAGTGGTCCGGTCGCATCACTCGTCTACGGGGAGCGCGGTGCCGGTCTCGGCAATATCGCCTGTCAATGCGTGACACCCGCTCACCTGTGACTGAAACAGACCAAAACGGTGTGCAGTCTTTACGTTGCTGGTGCTTGGATGGCGTCAACGCGACGGGGGTACGCGTGAGTTGACGTTGTGCCTCCGTTGGTTGAGACCAACAACCGGGGGTACAACGTGAAATCGAGAAAGCTGCTCACGACGGGGGCCGTGGCGCTGGGGCTGCTGGTGACAGCCGCCGCTCCGTCAGCGTTAGCTGCGGCCGGCCAGTCGGGTGTCGGACAGCTGCGCGTCACCATCGGCCGGCCCGGGTCCCGGGCGAGCGCTCTGGCCAGCCAGGCCGTGAATGCGTCCTGCACCGTCAACCGCGTCACGGTCAACCGCTTCAGCGAGTGCGAATGGGTCACCGTCCATCTCGACGTCGTGAAAGTCGTCAACGGGAGCCCGGTCCTTGAGGGCACCGCCGACTTCAGCGTCAAGCACCAGATGACGCTCAAGACCAACTCCGCCAACTGGAGTGAGAAGTTCACCATCTCCAAGGCGGCGACCACCGGCCAGGGCAGGGGCGTGGCCGTCAAGTTCTCCGCCACCTCCGGCGGCGGCACCCGTGCCACCGTGCACTTCCAGCAGGGCCACACCCTCGACAGCGCGGCCAGCGGCAGCGTCGACTACAAGACCGCTGCGATCGCCCCGAAGAAGATCAACCCCAAGGCGAAGACCACCTACGGCTACACCTTCACCAAGGCCGGCTACAGCCCCGCCGGCGTCTCCTACGCCTCCGCCGTCTACCGGTGCGACAACTACTACGGCAGCACCCGGGCCAGCCGGTCCGGATGCGCCATCCCCGAAGCGCCCACCGGGGTGAGCATGGTCGGCCTGGCCCGGATCGACGAGGGCATCCGCAACCTCCGCTCCCGCGGCGGCCATTACGGCGACCCGAACGGCGGCAAGCCCCTGCACTGGATGATCAACAGGACGCAGGAGGCCCGCAACCGGGCCGCGGTGTGCCCGCGGACCGCGCCGGCGGACATGCGGCGCGCCGGCCGCACCTCGTGTGACGAGTACCCGTTCGCTTCCACCTACGAGGGCGGCACCGCCCTTGCTGCCGCCCAGAGGGAGATCACCTGGGTCAAGGTGAATGAGAACAAGTCCCAGGGCGGACGCATCACCGCATGGCGCGGCCAGATGCACGTCATGGATCACGACCCGTTCTACGTGATCGCCTGAGCACCACGACAGTGACCGCAAGACTTGGGTGCCCCTTCCCGCATCGCCGGGAGGGGGCACCCTGCCCCGTTCAAGGAGACTCCGCATGCTGGTCCGTGCATCCTCGTTCACCGTCGACCTCGGCGAAGGCGGCTACCTGATCGGCTTCACCGACGACCACGAGTACCCCCAAGAGATGCCCTTCGGCTGGCGCTGCGGCCCGGCCACCGACGCCGGCGCCGTCGTCCTCACCACCACCGACACCGGCCCCCTCCAGCTGACCATCCAGCTCCACGACACCTTGCCGGCACCCGAAACCGGCGCCGAGTGGGAGCCCGCCGAGGAGATCAGCCTGCGGGCCGACCTCCCCGCCCTCCACGTCGCGACCCTCGAACAGGGCGACATCCTCGACGCGTGGCCGGACGAGGAACCCCCCCTGGAGTTCCCGTTCCCGTCCGACGGGTCGCACTGGGTGCGGATGCGCCTGTACTGCCACGCCGACGACCCCGAACCCGGCATCGGCGACCACGGAGAACGCCACCTGGTCCAACTCTGGCCCGCACCCCACACACCCCCCGTACACCCCGACATCACCGAAGCGGACCGCCAGGCACGCGCCGACTACGCCGCGGACATGGCCATGCCCGTGCAGGACTACACCACCATGTACACGGACACGCACCCCGGCGAACAAGACTGACACTCGCTCCTGCACCAGCCCGGCCGGCGCACCAGCACTGCGTGCCGCAATGCCGGTTTGGCTCGCGAGGAACGGCCAGCGGTCAGGCGTGACCGCGTAGGCGGTGAAGGCCCGGGAGAAGGCCTCATCCGGCTTCCACTCCAAGCTCGCAGTACACCAGGCCTCTACTCCCACACAGCGGGGGCCTCCGGCATCGGGGAGACAGCCGAGCACAGCGCCTGGACCAGCCCCTCCCGCGGACGGCCAACCGGCCGAAGTGGCGGGCCCGGCCGTATGCGTGCGGGCGCACAGCCCCCAGCGTCTGGGCGGCTGCCTACTCGGAGGCCTCCTTGATGCCGATCTCGAAATTTGGCTCTGACCGCGTTTCGTTAACGATCTTGAGTTGGGCTGGCGCGCCAAGGGATGCTGCAGGTTGTGAGGAACGAGCGCGGAGACAAGTGGGCGGCGGTGGAGGACGAACTGCGGTTCGTGCTGTCGCAGCCGCTGGCGCGGTTGGTCGCCACTGAGGATCGGCCACTGTCCGTCGGGGTAGCTCAGGAGTGGGACATCCCCCAGGGCGACCGGTTTGCCCTGGGCGAGTGGGGCCTGCCGCAACTGCCGCTCTTCACGCCCAGACCGCAGGCCGGACCGGATCCCGTCCGGGTACCAAATGTGGCAGGCGAGCACGAGCGCCGGCTGGTTAAGGACGGCCAGCGGCTCTACGACCTGGGATTCTGGGGGTCCAGCGAGGACAGTTTCGTCGTCGGCGTGGTTCCCGGCGATGGCCGTGTCCTGTGTCTTCTCCCCGCACCGATCACAGTCGACGACATCCCAGAGGTCCTCCGGCCCTACCATGCAGGCCTGCACAAACCGGCGGTCGCATTCTTCAGCTCCTCGGCTGCCCAGTACGTCGAGACTGCCTGGCGTTGGAGCGCGGCGATCCAGATCCTCCGGAAGGTCGAGGGACCTGCATACACGGCTTCAGAAGCGGACCATGTCCGCCACTACGACCGTCTCCATGCATGCGTGGAGCTTGTCGTGGACGCCGCGCGACGCCTCGACCATGCGGTCGCGGCTGAGGATTGTCAGTCGGTCTGGATCGAGCTGATTCGCGAGAACTCCATCTGATCTGGCAGCCACGAGCCTTCACGGAACTGATGCTGTTGGTGATCTTCACCTTGCCTGCTGCGGCGTATGGCTGGTCTTCCTCCCGTCTTGTTCCCATAGCCCACTGGAGTCGCTGACTCTGACGGGACGGTAGACCTGGACTGCGTGAGGAGAACCCGGATGAGCAGTGCGCGGAACACGGGCATGGAAGCATCGGCTGCCGGCGACGCGCGGACGTCGCGGACTCACGTCCCATCGGGCATGACGTCGTTCGACCACATCTACGATCAGCCGGATCCGCGGGCCTATTTCCGGGCGTTGGGCCCACTGGATTACCAGGTGCCCCATCACGGACAGAACATCTTCCGGCGGGCGCTCACGGCCTGCGGTCAGACAGTCCGCACGGCAGAACCGGTAACAGTGCTGGACATCTGCTGCTCGTACGGCATCAACGCGGCCCTCATCAACCATGAGGTGACACTGGACGACCTCTACTCCCACTACACGTCACCGCAGGCCACCGAGCTCACCACAGCCGAGCTGATCAAGTGGGACCGCAGCTACTACGCGGCTCGTCGACGCCATGACGTCGCACGGGTGATCGGACTCGATATGTCAGCGAACGCCATCTCCTACGCACGCGCGGCCGGCCTGCTGGACGAAGGCTTCGCCGAGAACCTCGAAACCGCGCCTCCTTCCCCTGCCCTGCTCCGCGCCGCGCGGCACACCCGGCTGATCACGATCACCGGAGGGGCGACCTTCCTGTCTGACCGCACTTTCCAGCGGCTCCTGGCCGGTGTCCACATCCCGGCGTGGGTTGCGGCCTTCGTGCTGCGCACGACCTCGTACGCGTCCATCGCAGCATGCCTGGCCTCACACGGCCTGGTCACCGAGAAGGCCACCACGCACACCTTCCCGCAACGACGCTTCACAGACGCGGATGAACAGCGGTACGCCATCCAAGCGGTGACCGCAGGCGGCGAGGACCCGTATGGGAAGGAGGCTGACGGCTACTTCCACACCACGCTGCACCTGTCGCGCCCTCCTGAGGATGTGAGGGCATTTCCGCTGACCGATCTGATGCCGAGTCTGTGAGACCAGTCCCGCCCCGCACGCGCCCGGGTGCAGATGAAGATCACCAACAGCGTCCGGAACTGCGGCCAGAGCCGTACGCGGGAACCAAGACCGCGACGACCAAGGACGGCGTGGAGACCTCGCTCGCCCTGAGGCCGGGGAACTATGCAGGCGTTGGACTGCGCCGTGGCGCCCCCGCATCGTGCCGTGCTGCATTGCGCGGGCCCCGGCCGGTGTGCTGATGCGCTGGCCGGGCAGTATGTGCCCAGCCATCAACTGCTCGTGAGGGGTCGTCATGCGCTCCAGTTACCGCGCCGCGTCATCCGTGCTGTTCGCCGCCGTGTTCCTGGCGGGCTGCACCCCGGCCGCGACGAGTGGATCGACCGCGTCGCCGACCGGGACTTTGGCCACGCGGCCGTCGGGCACGGGCGCAGGCGGCGGCGCGGACCGGGAGATCGCGGTCGGGGCCGGCCCGCAGACCACCTACACCGTCCAGAAACAGCCTCCAGCCGGGAGTTGCCATTTCCGGTACGAGAAAGGGGAGCCGCTGGAGGACCCGGCGTGCACGCCGGGTGCAATCTCTCCGGCGGTCACGCAGTCAAACCTGAAGTCCACGATCTGCCGCAAGGGCGGGTACACCTCCGGCATCCGGCCCTCCACATCCGTCACCAGCAAGGAGAAAGCGCTGAACGCGGCCTCGTACGGCTACAAGGGCTCCATGCGCGATGCCGAGTACGACCACCTCATCAGCCTGCAACTCGGCGGCGACCCCAACGATCCCCGGAACCTGTGGGTCGAGCCGCCAGACCCGGGCCACAAGGCGGGCGGCGGGGTCAACAACGGGAAGGACCCGGTGGAGACGAAACTGCACACCGCGGTCTGCGCCAACAAGATCACCCTCGCCTCCGCTCAGCGCGCGATCGTCACCGACTGGACTACTGCGCTCAGCACCCTCGGCCTCGGCTGAGGCACGGCGCAGGGTAGCCGAGCAGGCGGCTGGGGCGACTTCAGCGGCGGACAGCGCGCCGGGGCGCCGACTTCGCCGAAACCGGACTCGTCGCCGACGCCCTCAACCAGCCTTTGCTACAGCTCCGGTGTCGTCGAGGGCCACAACAACAAGATCAAGATGCTGAAGAGGCACGACCGAGCCAACTTCGACCTGCTCCGCAAGCGGGCCCTCTCCAGCGCGCGAGCTGTTCATGATCAAGGTTTCGGTACCCCTCCGTGGCCCGGGCACTGAAAGCGATCCAGAACCCGGGTTCGCCGACGCCGACACTGGATGGCGCACCCTGACGGCTTCTGCGCACGGGCCCACGCGGACGGTCCTCGTCAGTCGCCGATGGTCCATCAGGGCGGCCCCCGCTGCCTGTGGGACAGGCTGGAGGGGATCCGTGACCGTCTCAACACGGTTGGCGAACTGCCCGTCTATGGCGCCGCGGTAGCGATCATCCCCGACACCGAGACCACCCTCTTCAGCGGCCGTGGTCGGTCACGCTGTAACGAAGCCTGGGCACGTTCCGCTCCTTTCCCGTGCCCCTTGCAGAGGCTTCGCGCGCCGCCGGGGTCAGCCGATTCCGGTCACCGAGAGTGCGGTTGTCCAGTTGTTGCGGATGGCCGAGCGGGCGGCGGAGAGGGTGATGGTGCCCTTGCACACGGCGTTCTTCAGCTTCGTCTCCACGCCGTCCTTCGTGGTCGCGGTCTTGGTTCCCGCGTACGGCTCGGGCCACAGGTTCCCCGGGTCGCGGGGTGCGCCGCCGAGCTCGAGGGGGACGAGGTGGTCCTCTTCGTAGTCGGCCATCGCGGTGTCCGCGTAGCCGTAGTCGATGATGCCCTGCGCCTTTAGGGGGTTGGTGTAGGAGGTGGGCGGCCGCACCGTGGCGGTCCAGCCGGAGACACAGATAGTGGAGCCGATCGTCGACTGGGTGACGTCCGGGTTGTAGGCGCCGGGAGTGCAGGACGCATCGGGGAGCGGAAGGCGGGACTGGGAGCAGGCGGAGGCGAAGGCGGGCGCGGAGCCGGTGCCGATGACGAGGCCGGCGGCCGCGAGGGTGAGGGCGGAGGTGCTGGCGGCGACGCGTGTGAGGGGGCGCATGGGGTCTCCGACTGTTCGCCCCGGCGGGTGTCCCGGGGATGGGGACATGACAGCGCACGGCGGGGCTACGCGGGTAGACCTCGAGAGGTGAAATCTGTGTATGCAGGCAGTTGACCACTGATCAACTCCTGGCGGTCCGAGCCCAGTCGTCGTGCACATCGTGGATGTCCGCATCTGGCTCCAGCGTCCAGACCTGGTAGCTCACGGTCCGGCACACCGGCACCGCCGGGCTGCACGGAGCCCCTGGTCCCGGGACGCGGCCCGGGGCTCCATGCAACTGGCGATCAGCGGTACCAGTACTTGACGCCCCGGTGGTGCGAGCAGGTGCCCCGGAAGTGGGCGCTGTAGGAGTAGGTGCCGTCCTTGCATTTCGCCGTCGCCCCGCGCGGATGGGACGAGTTCGCCTTGCACACACCCGTCGTGTGCCGGGCGCACGACGCAGCCGCAGCATCGGTGGCCACGGCCACCGGCGCCAGCAGCGCACCTGCCATGACGGCCGCAGCCACAGCGCCCCGGAATCTGGTCAGCATGAAGTCCCCCTCAGTGGTTCGGAGACGTGATCATGCACCGCCGGGCGGTCCACTCGGTGTGATCCCGCCCTCTGACCGCCGGGTCGTGACAGTTGTGGCCGGTCCGTCACGCTACGTTCGACCCGCACGGACATCTGTACGGCAATGCGACCCAAGAGGCCCGCTCATGCCCGGGCGCGAGCAGGCGACGGAGCCTTCGGTCTCGGCCGTGAGCCGTCCTCAACTCGCCATCCCGGCGAGGTCAGTTCCGGCGGACGGTCGCGGTGGGGCGGTGGCGTGGTTGAACATGGGGTGTGCGATTCGATTCCGTTCCCATGCCGGCGACCGTCGAGGCCAGACCTCGTGACAGCCGTGGCTATCCCGTGCCCGCCATCACCCCGTGGGAGGGCGACGAGCCCCAGTTCGCGCTCACTGACTACGGGCGCAGCGTCGAGTGTGCGCGGCAGCGGCTGTGCTCGGTCTGCAACACCCTGATGCCCAGAGGACCGGTGTGGCGGGTGGTCGGTGCCGCGGAGAGTGCCGCGATCCGCGAGGCGCTCTCCGCCGGGCGGCCGTACCGCAACATGGCGGCGACCCTGGAGGCTCCGGGGCACCGCGCGTGCATGCTCTACGCCTCGATGGTCTGCCCGTATCTGGCACGCCCCAACGCGCGGCGGGGGTTGACGGCACAAAGCCCGGACGACATGACCGCCCATGTCGTCCGGGGCGCTGTTCGTGGGGACATGGGTGCCGTGGTGGGGTACGGCGACTACGAGTTCGCCGTCACCAAGGCCCAGGTCCTGTTCCGTTTTCTCGATGTGGTCGAGTACCTGCCGCATGACACGGCCGACCAGCACCTGCCGGAGCTCCAGGCTGAACTCGCCCGCTCCGGCGGCCGGTTGGGTGGCTGTCAGCCGCGGTAGGCGGGCAGGCCGGTGTGGTTGGAGACCTTGACGGGCTTGCCGAAGCCGTGGGCGGTCTTCGTGATGGTGTACGTACCGGTGGGGGCACGGAAGGCAATGGTCTTGCCGTTGGGCGACCAGGTGGGCTCGGTGTAGTCGGTGGTGGCGTTGGGGGTGACGTCCTTGACGACGTTGGTGGAGCCGCCGAAGTCCTCGACGAAGAGGTGATCGTGCCCGTGGACCGAGCGGACGAAGACGACCTCCTCGTTGTCGGGGGAGAGCGCGGGCTCGGAACCCTTGGTCAGCGCGCTGCCCTGCTGACGGATGTAGTCGTCGCGGATGTAGACCTCGCCGGTGCGGGTGTTCTCGTAGACGGAAGTCCCGTACTTCCCGCCGACGTTGGGCCAGGCGTTGCCGGTCTGCGGGACGTTGCCGCTGCCCGGGTCACCGTTCAGGCTGATCCGGGCCGGCCTGCCATGGTCGCTGGTGGCCTTGACACCCTCCAGCACGGTGCTGCCGTGGATCTTGGCGGTGAACAGGAGGTTGTTCTTCGCGGGGATCTGATTCGACCTGTCGACCGCGGTGACCTGCCAGGTGGGGTGCGACCAGGTCTGCCCGCCGGGGTTGGCGGCGACGGTCACCCGGTGGGTGCCGTCGGGGTTGGCGACGTCCAGGTTGCCGTGACCGTCGATGAAGGCGGCCTTGGTACCGCTGGGATTCCAGGCCAGGTCACGGACGATGGTGCCGAAGTCGATCGACCTGCCGTTGACCAGGACCTGGCGGGTGCCGTCGCTGACGGTCAGGCCCCTGGGCACGGTGAGCGTGTGGGCGGACGCGGCGGCGGCGACCATCGCGGCGCTGCCCTTGGCCTCGCCGCTGGAGGACGAAGCGGCCATCGCGGTGGCGGCCGCGCCGCTCAGCGTGAGCAGCGCCGCGGCGCCGACGGTGAGGCCGGCTGCGGTGCTCCGACGGGTACGAGCGGACATCGAGGTTCCCCCAGGACTATGGATGACGCTGCGACTAGAAGTCTCGCGGGAGCCGGACCGCCGTTTATGCGGGACCTGAACCGGTTCGCTCGGTATGCCGCCCCTTCGCGATGAGAGAAGTCTTCCGGCAGAGCATGCCGAAGCTGTTCGTCAACTGTCACAGCTGTGCAATAGCAGGTCACCTGGGGTACCTGAGTCCCGCCCCCAGGCAGGGAATTCGAACGCATCATGTCGCAGGCGGTGGAGAGCCTCCTGTCCGGGATGCTCCTCCCGGAGGGAGCCGACCTCGTCCTGTGACTGACCGGTCCTCACGTATCTCGTGGGTGTGTCCGCCCAAGCGGCCCAGCCGCGATGGGCACCGTCACGCTTTCGCTGTGGTCGTGAGACCACTCACGTCACCTGGTGACCGCTTCAGCCTGCGCTCTTGGAGGCAGCACGGCTGATCGGACCGATGGGCAGCCGTCATCTCGAGCCCGGCGCCTTCAGTCGGAAGCAGTAGCCAAGCCCGAACAGGCATCACCTCACGAACCGCTCACTCAGAAGTGCCTCAAGTCTGTTTCGTGCAGGCAATGTTGACGGAAGGATGCCGCCATGAGCGGACTGGGCTGGGTGCACGACCTGGACTGGGGCACGGTCCCTGCCTGGGCGAGCGCGTTCCTCACGAGCGGGTCACTCCTGCTGGGCTTCTACATCCTGCTTCGAGATCGCCGGAAGGAAGAGCGCCGGGAAGCGGAGAAGGTCATCTGCTGGCTCGAGGAAGTCGATGCGTTGAAACAGCGCTATAGGCCGCGGGTGGCGAACTTCGCCGACCGACCCGTGTCAGCGCTCTACCTGGTGATCGAGATGTGTGATCGAGACAACGGCAACCGGGTGTTGAAGGCTTCTACTCTCGCCCCATTCATCCGGCCGGGGGAGGAAGAG
Organism: Streptomyces sp. NPDC005784; assembly: GCF_042871525.1. Lineage (NCBI taxonomy): Bacteria > Bacillati > Actinomycetota > Actinomycetes > Kitasatosporales > Streptomycetaceae > Streptomyces > Streptomyces sp. NPDC005784. The sequence goes on along the minus strand of NZ_JBIAIQ010000061.1, from coordinate 10,117 downwards.
GCTGGGACGGAACGGACCATTGCGGCCGAGAAGGTCAAACGTGCCTTTGTTGCCTTTTCGGATGCTGATGGTACCGAGTGGGCCCGGGATCTTCGGCCCGACCTATCCGGCCTCGCACTGCATCCAGCGACCTTGCAGAGCAAGCGCGGGTGGTTCAAGCACAGCGGGAGTTTTCGGAACGTCAACGTGACAGTGATGAGGGAGCGCGGCAACGACTTCCGACTGACGGCCGCACCCCGTCGCAAAAGGCTGCGACGCGTGCGGTAGCTGCGTCCGATCAGTAGGTGATCGGAACGGTGCGCCATGATCACGTCATGGAGAGACGCATGTGGGTGAGCGGCCGGCGCTCTCGTCCTGGCCGCGACCGTGGCGGCCGTGAGCGTCTGCGACAGCTCGAGCACCCGACGAAGTAGCCACTCGACAACCGAAGACCAGGCAGGGGCCTGCGCGGCGGCGTACAGGACCCTTCGGCGTTCACTGGGCCGGCGGGGACTCTCAATGCTGTCTTACCAGCCATTTACCCGTCCCGAGATCCGCATTCTGCTGAGCGAGGCATGTGGATACGCTCCGTCGTGGACTGGCGGGGTAATTCATGACGTGTGATGAAGACGCCTTGCCGCAGTGGCTCAAGAGGACGGCAGTAGCTCTCTCGTTTGGCCTCGACTCGCAACGGTGATTGAGCTGGCCCGCACCACTGCCATGGTGATGTGGGCGGCTCGCGCGCATGAATGCCGGTCGGCGCTGCACTCCGCGTGACGCTTCGTGCCCACGGCGCAGTTCGGCCCGCATGGCGTGCATGCTGCAACGCCGTGCGCCCGGGGCTGGACATGTCTGAGGGGCCGACACAATGTGCCGGCCCCTCAGACATCAGTAGCGGGGACAGGATTTGAACCTGCGACCTCTGGGTTATGAGCCCAGCGAGCTACCGAGCTGCTCCACCCCGCGTCGGTTGCTCCACCCTACGTCAACTGTCCCGACGCCAAGACCATGATCGACAGCCTGTCGTGAGGGGCGCTGGCGAACGCGGCCGCGGCTGCACCGGATGACAGGTTCCGCTGCGAAGGCCAACCGCTTCGGCCGCGAGACGGCGTCGCGTACAGCCCGGCCCGGACCCCGGGCGAGGACCTCGGGCCGCGGGGGATGGTGCGGGGGTCAGCGGGCGAGGGTGACGGTGATGGGCTGGTCGGGGCAGTTCCTGAGGACCTCGGAGAGCGCGGCGTGTTCGGTGGGGTCGATGGTCAGACCCCACCTGGTCTTGTCGGCGACCCAGTCGGTTGCGTACTGGCAGCGGTAGCCCTGGGCGGGCGGCTGCCAGGTGCTGGGGTCCTGGTCGGCCTTGCTGCGGTTGCTGGCGGCGGAGACTGCGATGAGGGCGCGGTCGTCGCCCAGGTCGTTGGCGTAGGCCTCGCGTTCTTTGGCGGTCCAGGCGGAGGCGCCGCTGTCCCAGGCTTCGGCGAGGGGGGACGAGGTGGTCGATGTCGAGGGCGCGCGCGTCGGTGAAGTACTTGTCGTCGTAGGGGCTGTACCACTCTCCGCCGGTGAGCGCACAGCCTGGGCCCTGTTGCGGGGCGACGGCGGCTTCGGCCTTGAGGACCTCCTGCCGGGTGTTGCAGCCGTCGCGGTCCGCGTCGATCCAGTGGCGGAATTTGGTGCGTTCGTAGCCGGCCCGGTTTTCGTCCTGGACGGAGAGCGCCTGGAGGGCGTCGCGGACGGGCATGGCGATGGTGTCGCCGGGGGCGGCGGCGTGGGCGGTGGTGGGGGCGAGCAGTACGGCGAGCGCGGACAGCGCGGCGGCAGCTGTACGGGCGGCGGGGGTGAAACGCACGAGGACTTTCCTCTCGAAGATCACGGACGGTTTGTGATCTTCGTAGCGGGCTCGCATCCCGCCCGTACAACAATCGGCGGTCAACTCACCCGCGCGGGCGGTAAGTCACACCGCCCCTGGCTTGGCACAGGCGCTGAACCGCGCCGCGTTCGCAACACCCTCGCGGCATTCGGCCGTTCTACGGTTCGGGTACGGGAGAAGAGCGTCTGTGACCATCATGCTGCCGCCCCGCTACGCCGCAGGTCTCTTCGACGCCCAGGAGGCCGGCGCCGGTGACCAGGAGCTCAAGGAGATCGCGGGCGATGTGCTGCGGGAGGTGTACTTCCAGGACGGTGGCCGCCGCGCGGGAAGCCTGGAGAAGGTGCGCTTCACGGACATCGAGCACCTGGAGTTCGATCTGTAGCAGCCGCATCCCGAACAGCCCCCGAGCCCGGTGTGACTGAGTGTTCTAGTTGGCCACTGAGTGCGGGAGTTGGCCAGTTGAGCAACACGTTGGCCGGATGTACGACCCTGACCTCATATCAACGTCCGCATACAGATTTTGTGCCATATTTCGGACACGCCCCTGACGAAAGGCATCTCATGAAGTTCGCGGTCATCGGCGGTACCGGGCTGATCGGGTCTCAGGTCGTCAAGAATCTGAACGCCGTCGGGCACGAGGCGGTGCCGCACTCGCAGTCCACCGGAATCGACGTCATCAGCGGCCAGGGACTGGACGAGGCGGTGGCGGGGGCCGACGTCATCGTCAACCTGACGAACTCCCCGACCTTCGACGAAGCCTCCCCGGCCTTCTTCCAGACCTCGATGGACAACCTTCTGGCCGCGGCCCAGAAGGGCGGCGTCGGCCACTTCGTTGTTCTCTCGATCGTCGGCGCGGACCAGGTGCCGGAGCTGGACTACTACCGGGCCAAGGTGCTCCAGGAGGACATTCTCGCGGCAGGGCCGGTCCCCTACTCGATCGTCCGCGCGACGCAGTTCATGGAGTTCATGGACGCTGTCCTGTCCTGGACCGCCGACGGCGACACCGTCCGGCTGCCCGCCACGCCGATCCAGCCGATCGCCTCCAAGGACGTGGCCGACGCGGTGGCGGAAGTCGCCGCGGGCGCCCCGCTGGGGGGCATTCGCAACATCGCCGGGCCCGAGGTCTTCTCCCTGGACGAGCTGGGCCGGATCACCCTCACCCACAAGGGCGACGGCCGCACCGTTGTCACCGACCCCACCGCCAGCATGTTTGCCGTCGTCAAGGGTGACGTCCTCACCGACAAGGACGCCCACCTCGCCCCCACCCGCTACGTCGACTGGCTCTCCTGAACCGCTCGCGCCCTCCAGCCTCCAGTTCGGCCAGACGCGGACGATCCAGGTAGCCGACAGGTGCTCCATGTCCTGAGCGCTGTAGTCGGCCAGTTTGGCCGACTACAGCGCCGCCGTCACCGTGTACAGCGCCAAGGGCGACGTCATCGCCACCGGCCATCTCGGCAACAGCAAGTCTCCGAACTACGACACCTGCGTCTTCGACGTCGCTGTCCCCGACGTTCCCAAGGGTGAGAAGTTCTACAAGGTCGAGGTGTCCCACCGTGGCACCGTTCAGATGAGTGCGAAGGAGGCGGAGGCGGGCGAGTTTGGTGCCAGCCTCGGGAGCAGGGCGCCAGCGGAGGACTGTCATCCTGCTCCGGTGCGCGGTGCCGAGGAATGCTTCATCAGGGCCGTGGGCAAGACACCTGACGACGAGCAGCGCCAGGCAGAGTACCGTGCTGGCTCCGGGGAGCGTGGGTAGCCCGTCAGCGGAGAGGGCCGCCTGCGCGTCCTTCAGGGCGGTGATGTTGGAGCGCGTTTCTTCGATGCCCTGCTGCTCCTGGTCGACGTCGTAGCTGGCCGTGCTCGTGACGTCGTAGCCGACGACGGCCTCCGCGTCGTAGCCGACGACGGCCTCCGCGTTGTAGCAGTCCTCGCCGTTGCCGCCCTTGGCGTCTTTGCGCAACTGGGCCAGGTCCTTGACGGCCGTCGTGAGGTCACCGTCGGTTGGCGTTGCCGGTGCGACGTTGGGCGGGGATCAGGGTGCCGTCGATCAGGACCCCTCCCCGCCTGTCTTAGGGGTCCTAACAGAAGCTGTTGATCATGTGACCTTCGGCTTGGGTGGTCGTTGGTCCGGGCGTGGGAACACGTCAGTCGCGGCCGTGGATCGTGTCGGATGAACTGTGGTCGCTCATCGAGCCGTTGCTGCCGGAGCCGGCACCGAAGCTGGTGGAGGGCAGACCGCGGGTGCCGGACCGGCAGGCCTTGTGCGGGATCCTGTTCGTGCTGCATACCGGCATCCAATGGGAGTACCTGCCCCAGGAGTTGGGCTTCGGCTCGGGCATGACCTGCTGGCGGCGTCTGGCCGCGTGGAACGAGGCCGGCGTGTGGGATCAACTGCATCTGGTGCTGCTGAGGAAGCTGCGGGCCGCGAAGCAGCTGGACTGGTCGCGGGCGGTGATCGACTCCTCGCATGTGCGGGCCGCTCGGCGGGGCCCAAAAGCGGACCCAGCCCGGTCGACCGCGCGCGGCCGGGCAGTAAGCACCACGTCGTCACCGACGCCCAGGGCATCCCGCTCGCGGTGTCGCTGACCGGCGGAAACCGTAACGACGTCACCCAACTCCTGCCTCTGATCGACAAGATCCCTGCGGTTTCCGGCGTCGTCGGGCGACCGCGTCGACGCCCTGATGCACTGCTTGCCGACCGCGGCTACGACCACGACAAGTACCGCCGCCTGCTCTGGGCCCGCGGCATCCGACCCGTGATCGCCGAACGCGGACAGCCCCACGGCTCCGGCCTGGGCATCTTCCGCTGGGTCGTCGAGCGCACCATCGCCTGGCTCCACGGCTTCCGCCGCCTGCGCATCCGCTGGGAACGACGCGACGACATCCACGAGGCCTTCCTCGGCCTCGCCACCTGCCTCATCACCCACAGACACGTCCAACGCCTTTGTTAGGACCTCTTAGCGACCCTCTTCAAGGCGCGGTCCAGGCACGGTGTCTGGGCTGCGAGCAGGGCGATCACCGCGATCCGGCCGGGCGGCAGGATCCGCCACCTGGACCGTATCGCCTTCAGATGGCGGCGCAGCAGACCGGCGAGGTGGTTGACGGTGCGCGTGGAGAGCGGCAGACGGCACTGGTAGACAAGCGTGCTCGTGTCCTCGGCGCGTCCTTTGGTTTTCGTCACACAATTCCAACGGCCTTCGGAGGCACCGCGGTTACGCTCGCGCCGGACTGCTCCGGGCGACAGTGTCCCCGGTCACAAGCGGGTGGTGAACCGGCCGTCGGGCAGTTTGCGCAGCCAGCCGCGATCAACGAGTCTGACCAGCCTCCCGCGCAGCGGTTCCAGCTTGGCCCGCACGCTGACGTCGACTCCCAGCATCTCGCCGACCTGGCGGGCCATGACGGGGCCGGCAGCCTGCCGCACAGCGGCGAGGCTGCGCTGGTAGCCCGGCGGGAGCATGGTCTCCACCAGGTCCGGCTCGCGGTGCGGAATCAGCATCACCGACCGTCCACCACCTGCCCGGGCATCGGTGCGGCTGAGGCGCGCTCGTCGGCGAGTTGTTCGCTCACCCGCTCCAGGACCCGCTCGGCGACGGCAAGTTCGTCCCGCTCGGCCCGCACCTCCGCCAACTGCTTGGCCAACTGTTCTTCGAGTTCGTCCAGTTCCGCTCGCCGCGCGGTGATCCGTTCCAGCAGCTCGGGATCCATGCACTGGATCGCAGAAGGCCACCCAGCCTCAGCGAGCGGGAACCGCAGAGCTGCCCGCTCCTACTCGGCGGCCTCCTGCACGTCCCTCACCCGCGCTGGCTGTCGGCCTCCTCGCGTCGCCGTCGATTCACGTAGGGGTACAGGCCGTCTCCCAACGTCATCCTGCCGCCGAGAAAGCGACCTGGATTGGCCAGCAGGTTCCGTCGGCCTCGACGTCGGAGCGACGGTGAAGGCGCCCCACACCGGATCGTCCACCCGGCGCCCTTGAAGGGCGAGTGCCGTACGCCGGGCCGCATCCACGCTGGAGAACGTCATTCTTCGTGATCGGGGTCGAGCACCACCATAAACCTGTTGCCCTCCGGATCCGTCATCAGGGCGTGCATACAATCGTGAGGTTCTACCAGAGAGGCGCCCTTGGCGATCAGCGTCTCAACCTGTTCGGCGATCGTTCCGACAAGGACGGTGACGACCGGTAGCACGGCCGGAGATTCCGCTTTGCCAACGCTGTACGCACCATGACCCGGGATGCTGCCCCAGAACCTGATCATTTTCTCTGGGTCTACTGCTTCAAAATGAACGTGCATGCTGCTGTCTCACTTTCATCTGTGCGACCGAAGCCGAAAACGGCCTACCGGATCAATCCGGCAGGCCGTTACGGGTGAACGGACTTCAGCAGTCCATCACGGTGTTGCCCGTGTCTGCGATTCCGGCCTCGCTGAAGCGTCCGTGGTATTCGACCTGCAAGGTCACCTGAGTGTTGTACGTCTCCTTTTCTCCATCATGCACGCACCTGAGCGGCGGAGTGGTGTAGCGCCCGCTGCACCTCGTCCACAGGCTGTCCTCGTGCTTCACCGCGCGCCAGTACCCGTCGCGCACGTACTCCTGAAGATCGACCTGGGCCCGGCACTGGTCGGGTGCCGGAGTTGAGCAACCCGAGTAATGGCCCTGGGCATACAGCGGGCCGCCATGGGTGACCTGGAACGGTTTCTCGCCCTGGAACTTGCACCACACGGGAAAGGCAGCAATCTTCGCAACGGCTCTTCCCGTGTTGCCGCTCGGAGCAGCTGACGCCGCAGCAGCTGGCACCAGCAGGACCCCCGTCGCGAGAAGCGGGACGATAAAACGTGCCTTCATTTTTCCCCATGAAAAATCGAATGCGTGTCTCACCACTGACCACCCTCATGGGTTCACAGGCGCCACACAAGATCCGTGGCGCGAACTTCCTGTGATTTGTCCGGTTCCCGGTCGTGGAATTGACCGTTCCCCCCTCCGCTGACAGCGGGCCACTAGAAAACAATGAAGCCCCCGCCGGCCCAGAGGCTGACAGGGGCTGCCTGTGAGATTTAGTGATCACAGATGCACGTACGGATCATCTCGTTCAGCTCCTACGCCTGCTCAGGCGCCGACCTATTCTGGCCGTTGGTGAACGCCTCGACCGTCCGCTCCACAGTGTCCGGACGTGTGTGTACACGCTTTCGCCGCCGTTTCCCTCTTCCTGGTAACTGCGACAACCAGTCCCGGGAGGCCAACGCCGTGACAACGCTGTGGAGTTGGTTGATAGTGAGCACGGGGATAGGCGCTGCGGTGGGGGTTGTCGTGCGAACGTCCGCGTACCTGCTGAGGGAACATGTCCGTTCCCGGACGATGGCCGCCATGGCGCGGGAACTGTCCGCGCGGGGAGGCCATGCCGAGGTGAACGATCAGGACGGCACCACCTGGAGCGTCAGCCTGGACACCCAGGAACTCCCATGACATCGTCGCCCGCCGAAGAGGCATTCGATGCCCTGTTCCGCCAGCGGTATCGGCCGCTGCTGGCACAGGCCATGTTCATCTCGGGAGGACGCCGTGCTGTAGCCGACGACGCCGTCCAAGAAGCCTTCCTGCACTGCTGGCGGCGCTGGCACGCCACACATCTCGAACCGGTGCTGGACTGGCCCGCCTGGCTACGCACCACCGTCGTCCGTGAAGTCCTGCGCCTGCAGAAGGAAACCGGGTCGGTCGGCTTCGACACCGATGCACACGATCACGCCGGCCCGGAGATCGATTGGGCGTCCTGGATGGATGCCCGCGGCGCCTACCGCATGGTGCTGGAACGCATCGTCCAGCTCAGCGACAAACAGCGTGAAGTGATGGGCCGCTGCGCGATTGCCGGACAGCCGCTGGGGGATGCCGCCAAGGAGATGCACATTCAGGTGGCCACGGCCCGCGTGCACCTATACCGGGCACGCCAGGCTCTGGAGGACGTACGAGAGCAGCTGCGAGAACTGGACGTCATCGACACGGGCGAAGGGAGGCAGTGATGGACGATCGTCGGGACGAGGTCGATGCTGCCGCGCTGAGCGAGACCCTGATGGCGTGCGAACAAGAAGTCGGCCAAGCGCTGACCACGGCTCAGGATGTCGAATCTGCACTGGCCAGGCTCAAGCGACAGGTAAAGAAGGAGCCGGTCGTCCAGCACGGGGCGGGCGCTCGCGGCATTCGGCACGACCCGCAGGACCGCAGCGGGGCGCGGGCGATGTTCATCGAGCTGCGCAAGCAGCAGGACGGCAGCGCCGAGTACGCGGAGCTGCGCAACCAGCTGGTCCGCATGCATCTGCCGCTCGTGGAGCACCTGGCCCGCCGCTTCCGCAACCGCGGTGAGCCGTTGGACGACCTGACCCAGGTCGCGACGATCGGGCTGATCAAGTCGGTCGACCGGTTCGACCCGGAGCGCGGTGTCGAGTTCTCGACGTACGCGACGCCGACGGTGGTCGGCGAGATCAAGCGGCACTTCCGGGACAAGGGGTGGGCGGTGCGCGTCCCGCGCCGTCTTCAGGAGCTGCGCCTCGCGCTGACCACGGCGACCGCGGAGCTGTCCCAGTTGCACGGGCGCTCCCCGACGGTCCACGAGCTGGCCGAGAAGCTGGCCATCTCGGAAGGGGAGGTCCTGGAGGGTCTGGAGTCCGCCAACGCGTACTCCACGCTGTCCCTGGACGTCCCCGACACGGACGCTGAGTCCCCCGCGGTCGCGGACACCCTGGGGGCCGAGGGCAAGGCGCTGGAGGGGGTCGAGTACCGCGAGTCGCTCAAGCCGCTGCTCGAGAATCTGCCCCCGCGGGAGAAGCGGATCCTGCTCCTTCGCTTCTTCGGCAACATGACCCAGTCGCAGATCGCGCAGGAGGTCGGCATCTCGCAGATGCACGTCTCCCGGCTGCTGGCCCGCACGCTGGCCCAACTGCGGGAGAAGCTCCTCATCGAGGAGTAGGAGCGGGGACCGAATCCACGGAGCTGACCGGCTGCCTCGTGAGTGCCACCCGGACCCCCTCGTGCCCCTCGTCAGGTCGGCTGCGTGAATACCCAGGCCGTTCCGGTGATCAGCTACAGCCTGACAGGGCCGTGGCCAGAGCTCGCCAAGCACATCAAGGACGCCCAGGCGACCGGACTTCCAGGCAAATACGGTACGACGAACTACCTGACGCGGCTCACGAACGGCTCGAAGATCACCGAGAACCGCAGGAAAGCCTGCCCCAGCAGCCTGCCGCGCCCCTCAGGCAAATCGTGCGACGAGTACCCCTTCGCCAGCACGTGGCAGGGCGCCCGCTACAGCGGTGGCCCGTTCAGCCGCAGGATGATCAACGCCACGCAGAATACGGATGCGGGCCGGGCGCTCAACGGCTTCTACACCTACAGCCGCGTCCTCGACGGGGACCGGTTCCTGGTATGGATCAGGTAGACCCCAGGCGGACGAGACCGGAAGACAAAACCCCGTGAACGATGAGCCAGCCCGAGCAACAGCCCTGGTACCTGCCGAGTACCACCTCTTCCAGATCGCAGACCCGCAAGGGCCCGTGGCCGACGACCTCGACGCAACCCAGAATGGGCTCGTATCCGCTGTCGGCGGCGTCATCGAGGTGTCAACCGGGATCCACACTGGCAGGGTCCGTGTCACGGTTGAAACGCACTCACAGCGACCCGACCCTGCTCCGGGCTGGGAAGAGATTGCTGAGATGTCATGCCATTCCCCCTCCGGGGAAGTGCTGGTGACACCGATGATGGACGATCCCGCTGATCTCCCCTCGCTGGCGTCCCAGGGCCCAGGTCCCTACCGGTTGCGTGTCCACGCGCTCGGCAGGGACACGGCTGTCGACGAGAGCACGGACGACGTCGTGGAGTCCTACCTGATCCAAAGCTGGCCCGCCGCCCACCAGAACGCCTTCCTGGTGAAAGCGACCGACGACTACGGGGCCCAGGTACGAGCCCGACCGGCCGGCGACACCATCGTCATCGACCACGAGGACTCACCCGACACTCAGACCGGCCGGGAACGCGACATCCTGCGCCGGGCCGGACACGGCGACTACTCCTAACCCGCTTCTAGGGGCGTTCGGTTGGGGCGGCCTCGTACGGCGGCCCCAACCGAGGCCAACCACGCCCGACAGCAAGTGACGTGGCAGCCGTCTGACGCGCCCGCAACGAGTGCCGACTGCATCGGGTTGTGAGGCGCCCCGAGGTTCTCGGACAGCGGTCCCCATAGGATTGAAGTCCAGAACGGTGGAGAGAGCACGTGGCACAGAAGCGTAGGAAGTTCAG
>NZ_JBIAIQ010000060.1:0-36288 GCF_042871525.1 Streptomyces sp. NPDC005784 | reverse complement strand
GCCTCGACCACGTCCACCTCGGACACCGACAGGCCGGCGTTCGCCAACGCCTGCCGGATCACCCGCTGTTGCGACGGACCGTTCGGCGCCGTCAGACCGTTCGACGCACCGTCCTGATTGACCGCCGAACCCCGCACCACCGCCAGCACCGGGTGCCCATTGCGCTCCGCGTCCGACAGACGTTCCACGAGCAGCATGCCGACGCCCTCGCCCCAGGCCGTGCCGTCGGCCGCCGCCGCGAAGGGCTTGCACCGGCCGTCGGTCGCGAGGCCGCGCTGACGGCTGAACGCGACGAACGTGCCGGGGGTGGCCATCACGGTGACACCGCCCGCGAGCGCCAGGTCGCACTCGCCACTGCGCAGCGCCTGGGCCGCGAGGTGCAGGGTGACCAGCGACGACGAGCAGGCCGTGTCGACGGTGACGGCCGGACCCTCCAGACCGAAGGTGTACGACACCCGGCCCGAGGCGACGCTTCCGGCACTGGAGGTGCCCATGTAGCCCTCCAGGCCGTCGGGCGCTCGGTGCAGCAGCGTGCCGTAGTCGTTGTACATGACGCCGGCGAAGACGCCCGTCCGGCTGCCGCGCAGGGAGGCCGGGTCGATGCCCGCGCGCTCGAACGCCTCCCACGAGGTCTCCAGCAGCAACCGCTGCTGCGGGTCGGTGGCGAGGGCCTCGCGCGGCGAGATGCCGAAGAACGTCGGGTCGAAGTGATGGGCGTCGTGCAGGAAGCCGCCCGCCATGCTGTAGCTGGTGCCGGGGCGGTCGGGGTCCGGGTCGAAGAGGCCCTCGGCATCCCAGCCCCGGTCGTCGGGCATGTCCGAGATGGCATCCCGGCCCTCGGCCACGAGTCGCCACAGGTCGTCGGGCGTCGTCACACCGCCCGGGAAACGGCAGGCCATGGCGACGATGGCGATCGGCTCGTCGTCGTGGACCGCTACGGCGGTGGGCGCGGCCACCGCGTCGGCCACGCCGAGCAGTTCGCCGTACAGGAAGTCGGCCAGCACGACCGGGGTCGGGTAGTCGAAGACCAGCGTGGCGGGCAGCCGTACGCCGGTCGCCGAGCCGAGGCGGTTGCGCAGCTCGACAGCGGTGAGCGAGTCGAAGCCCAGCTCGCGGAAGGAGCGGTCCGTCGCCACCGCTTCCGCCCCGGCGAAGCCGAGCACGGCCGCGACCTGTGTACGGACCAGGTCCAGCACGGCGGTCGGGCGCTCCGCCTCGTCCAGCGCGGCCAGTGTGCGGGCGAGCTTGCCCTCGGGTGCCGCGCCACCTCGGGCCGCGCGCCGCGCCGGGGTGCGCACCAGGCCGCCGAGCAGCGGCGGCACCATGCCACCGGCCGCCACCTGGGCCCGCAGCGCGGCGAGGTCGAGTTTCACCGGGACCAGCAGGGCCTGCTCGGAAGCCGTCGCGGTGTCGAAGAGCTCCAGACCCTCGGCCGCCTCCAGGGGCAGTACGCCGCCCCGGCCCAGGCGCGAGACATCCTTGTCGCCGAGCGCGTCGGCCATGCCGGAGGCCTCGGCCCACAGGCCCCAGGCCAGCGAGGTCGCCGGCAGACCCCGCGCCCTGCGGTGCTGGGCCAGAGCGTCCAGGAACACATTGCCCGCCGCATAGTTGGCCTGCCCCGCACCACCGAACACACCGGCGGCCGAGGAGAAGACCACGAACAGGTCCAGGTTCTCGGTCAGTTCGTGCAGGTGCCAGGCCGCATCCACCTTCGGACGCAGCACCTTCGACACCCGCTCGGCGGTCAACGAACCGATCACGCCGTCATCCAGCACACCCGCTGTGTGGACAACACCCGTAACGGGGTGCTCGGCGAGCAGCGCCGCCAGCGCCGCACGGTCGGCCACATCACACGCAGCCCACACGACCTCCGCACCCAACTCCGCCAGCTCAGACGTCAGTTCGGCCGCACCAGGAGCATCCCCACCCCGACGCGAGACCAACAACAGCCTCCGCACACCACGTTCGGACACCAAATGCCGCGCAAACACGCCACCCAGCGCACCACTCGCACCCGTCACCAGGACCGTGCCCGCCGACGTCACGGGCTCCGCGTCGGCAACGATCGCCCGAGTCAGACGCGGCACCAGCAGCGCGCCCTCACGCACCGCGACCTCAGGCTCGCCCGACGCCAGCACGCGCGGCAGGACGTCTGTCGGCCCGGCATCAGCGTCGAGGTCGACCAGGCCGAAACGGCCCGGGTTCTCGGACTGCGCCGAGCGCACCAGACCCCACACAGCGGTGTGGACCAGGTCGGTCACGTCCTCGCCCGGCACCGCCGCGACGGCACCCCGGGTCAGGAAGACCAGCCGGGAGCCGGCGAACCGCTCGTCCGACAGCCACTCCTGCACCAGGGCCAAGGCCCGGGCGGTAGCGGAGTGGACAGCGCCCGGCAGGTCGTCACCGGTCGCCGTTTCGCCGCAAGGCACGACCAGCACCGAGGGCAGCTCGGCCTCGGTGGTCGGCAGGGCGGAGAGGGCCTGCGGGCCGGTGCCGAGCACCGCCCAGTCCTCGACCGCCGGTCCACCGGCGGCCGGCTCCGACCACTCCACCCGGTACAGGGCGTCCGCGCGACCGCCACCTGGGCCGGCGAGTTGCTCGGGCGAGAAGGCGCGCAGGGTGAGCCCTGCCACGGAGGCGACGGGCGCGCCGTCGGCGTCCGCGATCTCCAGCGCGACCGTGTCCCGGCCGGCCGGGGCGAGCCGTACGCGCAGGGTGTCTGCGCCCACGGCGTGCACCGCGACGCCGTTCCAGGCGAAGGGCAGTCGGCCCTGGCCGGTGTCCTCGACGAGGGAACCGAGACCGATGGCGTGCAGCACCGAGTCGAGCAGTGCGGGGTGCACGGTGAAGTGTCCGGCACCCGGCTCGGTGCCGTCCGGCAGGACGACCTCGGCGAACACCTGGTCGTCCTTGCGCCAGGCGGCCCGCAGCCCCTGGAAGGCCGGCCCGTAGCCGAAGCCGGAGGCGGCCAGGCCCTCGTAGAGCCCGTCCGTCTCGATCCGCTCGGCCCCCGCCGGCGGCCAGGCCGCCAGGTCGAAGGCCGGGGCCGGAGCGCCCTCCGCCAGGACACCGGTGGCATTGCGCACCCACGGCTCGTCGTCGGCCGCGTGGTCCGGGCGGGAGTGGAAGGCGATTGCGCGACGGCCCGATGGTTCGGGCGCGGCCACGGCGATCTGGAGTTCGACGCCCCCGTGCTCGGGCAGCACCAGCGGGGCCGCGAGCGTGAGCTCGTCCACCTGGTCGCAGCCGACCTGGTCGCCGGCGTGCAGCGCCAGTTCCACGAAGGCCGTGCCGGGCAGCAGCACCGCGCCGGCCACGGCGTGGTCGGCCAGCCAAGGGTGTGTCTCCAGCGACAGCCGGCCCGTGAGGAGCAGCCCCTCGGCGTCGGCCAGTGCCACGGAGGCCCCGAGCAGCGGGTGGTCCGCCGCGCGCAGCCCGACCGTGGTCACGTCCCCGCCTGCGGTCCCGGCGTCCAGCCAGTAGTGCTCGCGTTGGAAGGCGTACGTCGGGAGGTCCACGCGCTCGGCACCCGTACCGGCGAAGTACGCGGCCCAGTCAGCGGCGAGGCCGCGTATGTGCGCCTGGCCGAGGGCGGCGGTGACGGTCTCGGCCTCGGGGCGGCGGGAGCGGAGGGCGGGGACGAGGACCGCGCCGTCCCCCTCGACGGAGTTCTGGGCCATGGCCGAGAGGACGCCGTCGGGGCCGAGTTCGAGGTACGTGGTGACGCCCGCGGCCTCCAGGGCGCGGATGCCGTCGGCGAAGCGGACCGCCTCACGGACGTGACGGACCCAGAACTCGGGCCGCGTCAACTGCTCCGAAGCGAGAGCACCGCTCACATTCGAGATCACCGGTATGCGCGGAAGCTCGTAGGTCAGGCTCTCGGCCACCTTGCGGAAGGTGTCGAGCATGCCGTCCATGTGCGGCGAGTGGAAGGCGTGGCTCACGGTCAGTCGCTTGGACTTGCGGTCGCCGAACGATCCGGCGATCCTCTCGGCCTCGTCCGCATCACCCGCGATGACCACCGAGCGCGGCCCGTTGATCGCCGCGATGCTCACCCGCTCGTTCAGAAGTGGCGTGACCTCGTCCTCGGTGGCCTGGAGCGCGATCATCACGCCGCCCCCGGGCAGCGCCTGCATCAGCCGACCACGAGCGGACACCAGCTTGCAGGCGTCGTCCAGAGACAGCACCCCGGCGACATGCGCGGCAGCGATCTCACCGATCGAGTGCCCGGACACGAAGTCCGGCTTCACGCCCCACGACTCGAACAGCCGGAACAACGCCACCTCTACCGCGAACAGCGCCGGCTGCGCGTACTCCGTCCGGTTCAACACCTCCGCGTCGTCCCCGAACAGCACGTCCTTCAGCGGCAGTTCGAGGATCATCCGCTCCGCGACCGCGTCCAGCGCCGCGGCGAACACCGGGTACGCCGCGTACAGCTCACGCCCCATCCCCAGTCGCTGGCTGCCCTGGCCCGTGAACAGGAAGGCGAGCCTGCCCCGGGAGCCGGCCTCGCCGCGCACCACGCGCGCGGTGGTCGTGCCGGAGGCGAGCGCGGTCAGGTCGCCCGCCGTCCTCTCGGGGTCCGCCGCGAGGACCACCGCACGGTGCTCCAGGGCGGCGCGGCCGGTGGCAAGCGAGAAGCCGATGTCCACCGGGCGGTCGTCCGGGTGCGCCCGCAGGTGTGCCAGCAGACGCTCGACCTGCGCGTGCAGGGCCTCCTCGGTGCGGCCCGAGACGGGCCACGGCACCACCGGCGGCACGGACAGCACAGGCGGCACGGACACGACCGGCGCGACGGCCTCCGAAGCGGCGTCCGTACCGTCCGCGCCCTCGCCGCCGTCCGCCCCTGAATCATCCCCCGGGACCTCCGGGGCCTGCTCGATGATGGTGTGGACGTTGGTGCCGCTGATGCCGAAGGAGGACACGGCGGCGCGGCGCGGGCGGCCGGTCTCCGGCCAGGCGACGGCCTCGGTGAGCAGGGAGACCGCGCCGGCCGACCAGTCCACGTTCCGCGAGGGCGTGTCGACGTGCAGGGTCTTCGGCAGCACGCCGTGGCGGATGGCCATCACCATCTTGATGATGCCCGCGACACCGGCCGCGGCCTGGGTGTGGCCCAGGTTCGATTTGAGCGAGCCCAGCCACAGCGGCTGCTCGGCGGTGTGCTCCCGGCCGTACGTGGCCAGCAGCGCCTGCGCCTCGATCGGGTCGCCCAGCGTCGTACCCGTGCCGTGCGCCTCGACCACGTCGACGTCGGCGGCGGTGAGCCGGGCGTCGGCGAGGGCCTGCCGGATCACGCGCTGCTGGGAGGGGCCGTTGGGGGCGGTCAGACCGTTGGAGGCGCCGTCCTGGTTGACGGCGGAGCCCCGGACCACGGCGAGCACGGGGTGGCCGTTCTTCCGAGCGTCCGAGAGCTTCTCCACGAGGAGCATGCCCGCGCCCTCGCCCCAGCCGGTGCCGTCCGCCGCGTCGGCGAAGGACTTGCACCGGCCGTCGAAGGACAGCCCGCGCTGCTTGCTGAACTCGGTGAAGGTGCCCGGTGTGGGCATCACGGTGACGCCGCCCGCGAGGGCGAGCGTGCACTCGCCCTTGCGCAGCGCCTGGACGGCGAGGTGCAGGGTCACGAGGGAGGAGGAGCATGCGGTGTCGACGGTGAGCGCCGGGCCCTCCAGGCCGAAGGTGTACGAGACCCGGCCGGAGGCGATACTGCTGGACGCGCCGGTGCCGAGGTAGCCCTCGACCTCCTCGGGGAGGGCCCGTAGCCGGGAGGCGTAGTCGTGGTACATGACACCTGTGAACACGCCCGTACGGCTGCCGCGCAGCGTGGTCGGGTCGATGCCGGCGCGCTCGAACGCCTCCCACGAGGTCTCCAGCAGGAGCCGCTGCTGCGGGTCCATCGCGGTGGCCTCGCGGGGGGAGATCCCGAAGAACGCCGGGTCGAACCAGTTGGCGTCGTGCAGGAAACCGCCCTCCCGCACATAGCTCGTGCCTCGCCCGTCGGGGTCGTCGTCGAAGAGGCGCCCGGTGTCCCAGCCCCGGTCGGTGGGGAAGGGCGAGATGGCGTCGGTGCCCTCGGACACCAGCCGCCACAGGTCCTCGGCGGACGCGACGCCCCCGGGGTAGCGGCAGCTCATGCCGACGATCGCGATCGGCTCCTGCTCCTCGGACTCCACCTCCTGAAGGCGGCGGCGCGTCTCGTGGAGGTCGGCCGTGACCCGCTTCAGGAAGTACCGGAGTTTTTCCTCATTCATGCGTGCATCCCTCGTACAGAAGCCAGAAGAACAGAGCCCTCGCGATGGTGGGGCGTAGCTGCGGGCGGTCGCCTCGGGAGATCCCGAACCCCTCGTCGTGTCAGGAGATCCCGAACTCCTTGCCGATGAAGTCGAAGAGGTCGTCGTCGGTGGCCGACTCCAGCGTCACGGGCACGTCGTCGCCTGCCTCCTCGACCGGTGCGTCGGCTTCGCTCCAAGCGGCCAGCAGGACCTGGAGCCGCTCGGTGATGCGGCCGCGGCCCGCCTCGTCCGGGGTGGCCGCGACGAGCGCCTTCTGCAGCCGGTCCAGCTCGGCGAGCAGCGGGGGGACCGCGGCCGCGCCGTCCTGCCAGATCTCTTCGCGCAGGAACTCCACGAGCGCGGCCGGGGTCGGGTAGTCGAAGACCAGCGTGGCGGGCAGCCGTACGCCGGTCGCCGAGGCGAGCAGGTTGCGCAACTCGACGGCGGTCAGCGAGTCGAAGCCCAGCTCGCGGAAGGATCGGTCCGTCTCCACCGCCTCCGGCCCGGCGTACCCGAGCACGGCGGCCACGTGGGTGCAGGCCAGTTCCAGCAGGGCTTCGTCCCGGGCTGCCGGGGACAGTCCGGCCAGACGCTCCCGCAGCGCGTTCCCGCCGTCGGCGGCGGCCTCAGCCGTCTGCGCGACGCGCCGGACCGGGGTCCGGACCAGGCCGCCGAGCAGCGGCGGCACCATGCCACCGGCCGCAACCTGGGCCCGCAGCGCGGCCAGGTCGAGCTTCACGGGGACCAGCAGCGGCTGCTCGGAAGCCGTCGCGGTGTCGAAGAGCGCCAGGCCCTCGGCCGCCTCCAGCGCGGATACCCCGCCCCGGCCAAGCCGCTCCCGGTCGCTCTCGCCGAGGTCACCGGTCATCGCGGACTCCGCGGCCCACAGGCCCCAGGCCAGCGAGGTCGCCGGCAGACCCCGCGCCCTGCGGTGCTGGGCCAGAGCGTCCAGGAAGACATTGCCCGCCGCGTAGTTCGCCTGACCCGCACCACCAAAGACTCCGGCGGCCGAGGAGAACACCACGAACAGGTCCAGATTCTCGGTCAGTTCGTGCAGGTGCCAGGCCGCATCCACCTTCGGACGCAGCACCCTGGAAACCCGCTCGGCGGTCAACGAACCGATCACGCCGTCATCCAGGACACCCGCCGTGTGGACCACACCCGAAACCGGATGCTCCGCCAACAGCCCCGCCAACGCCGCACGATCGGCCACATCACACGCAGCCCATACGACCTCCGCACCCAACCCGGCCAGCTGAGCCGTCAGTTCGGCCGCACCGGGAGCCTCCGCACCTCGACGCGAGACCAACAACAGCCTCCGCACACCGCGTTCCGACACGAGGTGCCGCGCGAACAGGCCACCCAGAGCGCCACTCGCACCCGTCACCAGGACCGTGCCCGCCGACGTCACGGGCTCCGTGTCGGCAACGGTCGCCCGTACCAGCTTCGGTACCCGTACGGTGCCACCACGGATCGCGAACTCCTGCTCGCCCTCGGCCAGTGCGGCCGGGAGGGCACGGAAGGAGGCGTCGGAGCCGTCGGTGTCGGCCAGGACCAGGCGGCCCGGGTTCTCGGACTGCGCCGAGCGCACCAGACCCCACACAGCGGAGTGGACCAGGTCGGTCACGTCCTCGCCCGGCACCGCTGAGACGGCACCCCGGGTCAGGAAGACCAGCCGGGAGCCGGCGAACCGCTCGTCCGACAGCCACTCCTGCACCAGGGCCAAGGCCCGGGCAGTGGCGGAGTGGACCGCGTCCGGGACATCGGCGACCTCGTCCACGACCAGCGGCGCACAGACCAACTCCGGTACAGAAGCGCCTGTTTCGGCGACCGTCGCCAGGTCGGCCCGCACCTCGTGGCGTACGCCCACGGCCGTGAGGCCGGTGTGCTCCGCGCCGTCCGCCGCGAGCAGGGCCCAGGGGCGCTGCCCGGTGGTGGGGACGGGTGCGAGTGGCAGCGCGGTCCAGTCGACCGCGTAGAGCGAGTCCTGTCGGCCGCCGCGCGCGGCGCCGATCTGCTCGGGCGACACCGCCCGCAGGACCAGCGAGCCCACGGAGGCCACCGGGGCGCCGGTGGTGTCGGTGATTTCCAGCGACACCGCGTCGCGACCGGCCGGGGCCAGCCGCACCCGTACCGCCGAGGCGCCCGTCGCGTGCAGGGCCACGTCGCTCCAGGCGAACGGCAGCCGGCCGCCCTCGGAGCCGTCGACCAGGCCACCGAGGCCCGCCGCGTGCAGCGTGGCGTCCAGCAGGGCCGGGTGCACTCGATACGCGTCGGCCGTCGACGCCGTCTCCTCGTCCAGCGCCACCTCGGCGAGGACCGCGTCGCCGTCCAGCCAGGCCGCGCGCAGGCCCTGGAAGGCCGGTCCGTACGCGAAGCCCGCGTCGGCCATGCCCTCGTACAGCCCGTCCACCTCGATCGGCTCGGCGCCGGCCGGCGGCCAGGCGGCTAGGTCGAAGGAAGCGGCCGGCGCGGCGACGGCGAGCACACCGGCGGCGTGCCGCGTCCACGGCTCGTCGGCCGGGGCGTCCTCGTCGCGGGAGTACAGCGACAGTCGGCGACGGCCGGAGCCGTCGGCGTCGCCGACCGAGAGCCGCAGCTGGACGCCGCCGCGTTCGGGCAGCACCAGCGGGGCCTCCAGGGTCAGTTCCTCCAGCGCCCCGCAGCCGACCTGCTCACCGGCGCGCAGCGCCAGCTCCACGAAGGCCGTGCCGGGCAGCATCACCGAGCCCATGACGGCGTGGTCCGCGAGCCAGGGCTGGGTAGCCGCCGAAAGGCGCCCGGTGAACACGAACCCGTCGGAGTCCGGGAGTTCGACCGCCGCGCCCAGCAGCGGATGGTCCGTCGCGCCGAGCCCGAAGTCCGTCGCGTCGCCCGGACCGGGCTGCACAGCGGCCGAGTTGAGCCAGTACCAGTCGCGCTGGAAGGCGTACGTCGGCAGTTCGACCTGGCGCGCCCTGACGGGCTCGAAGTACACCATCCAGTCGACGCGCGCGCCGTTGGCGTGGGCGTGGGCCAGGGCTGCGGTCAGGGTCTCCCCCTCGGGCCGCCCGGAACGGAGCGCGGGAGCGAAGGTGCCGCCCTCGACGCAGTCCTGGGCCATGGCGGAGAGGATCCCGTCGGGGCCGAGTTCGAGGTTCGTGGTCACGCCCGCGGCTTCGAGGGTGCGGACACCGTCGGCGAAACGGACCGCCTCACGGACATGACGGACCCAGAAATCGGGATCGGCCATGTCGTCCGTCACCAACATGCCGGTCAGGTTCGACACGACCGCGATACGGGGACTCTCGTAGGTCAGGCCCTCGGCGACCTTGCGGAAGTCGGCGAGCATCCCGTCCATGTGCGGCGAATGGAACGCGTGACTGACCGCGAGGCGCTTGGACTTGCGGTCCTTGAACGAGCGGACAACCCTCTCCGCCTCGTCCGCGTCACCCGCGATCACCACGGACCGGGGCCCGTTGATCGCGGCGATGCTCACCCGCTCGCCCAGGAGCGGCGCGACCTCGGCCTCGGTCGCCTCCAGCGCGATCATCACCCCACCCTCGGGAAGGGCCTGCATCAACCGACCACGCGCCGACACCAGCCGGCAGGCGTCGTCCAGAGACAGCACCCCGGCGACATGCGCGGCAGCGATCTCACCGATCGAGTGACCGGACACGAAGTCCGGCTTCACACCCCACGATTCGACGAGCCGGAACAACGCCACCTCGACCGCGAACAACGCAGGCTGCGCGAACTCCGTACGATTCAGCAGCTCGGCATCCGCACCGAACAGCACGTCCTTCAGCGGCAGTTCGAGATCCATCCGGCTCGCCACCGCGTCCAACGCCTTGGCGAACACCGGCTGGGACGCGTACAACTCACGCCCCATCCCCAGCCGCTGACTCCCCTGTCCCGTGAACAGGAAGGCGAGCCTGCCCGTGCCGCCGCCGGTGCCGCGTACGACGCCGCTCGCCGGCTCGGCCAACTCGAGGGCCGCCAGGCCTCGTACCAGTTCGTCGCGGTCACCGGCCACGATCACCGCTCGGTGGTCGAACGTCGCGCGGTGCGCCGCCAGCGAGTAGGCGACGTCGGCGGCAGACTGCTCCGGCAGCTCCTCCAGATGCGTCCGCAGCCGGGCGGCCTGGGCACGCAGCGCCTCCGGCGACCTCGCCGACAGCACGTACGGCAACTGGTCCGCGGTGGCCTCGGGAACGCGAGCCGCAGTGGGCTCCGCCGGGGGCTCCTCGATGATCGTGTGGGCGTTGGTGCCACTGATGCCGAAGGAGGAGACGCCCGCTCGGCGCGGGCGGCCGGTCTCCGGCCAGGCCACGGCCTCGGTGAGCAGCGAGACGGCGCCGGTCTCCCAGTCCACGTGCGGCGTGGGCTCGTCCACGTGCAGCGTCCTCGGCAGTACCCCGTGCCGCATGGCCATGAGCATCTTGATGATGCCCGCGACACCGGCAGCGGCCTGGGTGTGACCCATGTTCGACTTGATCGAGCCGAGCCACAGGGGCTCCTCCGCTTCGCGGTCCCGGCCGTAGGTGGCGAGCAGGGCCTGCGCCTCGATCGGGTCGCCCAGCGTGGTACCGGTGCCGTGCGCCTCGACCGCGTCGACCTCGGAGGCGGTCAGGCCGGCGTTCGCCAACGCGGCCCGGATGACCCGCTGTTGGGACGGACCGTTGGGCGCGGTGAGGCCGTTGGAGGCGCCGTCCTGGTTGATCGCCGAACCCCGTACCACCGCGAGGACGGGGTGGCCGTTGCGGCGGGCGTCGGACAGCCGCTCCACGAGGAGCATGCCCGCGCCTTCGGCCCAACTGGTGCCGTCGGCCGCCGCCGCGAAGGACTTGATGCGGCCGTCGGCCGCCAGGCCCCGCTGCCGGCTGAACTCGGTGAAGGTGCCCGGGGTGGACATGACCGTCACACCGCCGGCCAGCGCCATCTCGCACTCGCCGTTCTGCAGCGCCTGGATCGCCCAGTGCAGTGCCACCAGCGACGAGGAGCACGCCGTGTCGACCGTGACGGCCGGGCCCTCCAGACCGAAGGCGTACGAGACGCGGCCGGAGGCGATGCTGCCGGAGTTGCCGGTGCCGAGGTAACCCTCGACTCCGTCCGGGACGGCCGTGATCCGGGTCGCGTAGTCGTGGTACATGATGCCCGCGAAGACGCCCGTGCGGCTGCCGCGCACCGAGGCCGGGTCGATGCCCGCGCGCTCGAACGCCTCCCAGGTGGTCTCCAGCAGCAACCGCTGCTGCGGGTCCATCGCCAGCGCCTCGCGCGGCGAGATCCCGAAGAACGCCGGATCGAAGCGGCCGGCGTCGTGCAGGAAGCCGCCGGATCGGGTGTAGCTGGTGCCCTTGCCGTCCGGGTCAGGGTCGTACAGCGCGTCCAGGTCCCAGCCGCGGCCCTGCGGGAACTCCGAGATGGCGTCCACGCCACCCAGCACCACGCGCCACAGGTCCTCGGGCGACTCCACGCCGCCCGGGTAGCGGCAGGCCATGCCGACGATCGCGATCGGATCGTCGGCGAGCGGCCGTGCGGCGAGCACCGGAGCCTTTTCGACCTCTACGGTGTCCAGGCCGAGCACGTCGGCGAGCAGGTACGCGGCGAGGGCGTTCGGTGTCGGGTGGTCGAAGACCAGCGTGGCCGGGAGGCGTTCACCGGTCGCCGCGCCGAGCCGGTTGCGCAGCTCGACGGAGGTCAGCGAGTCGAAGCCCAGCTCCTTGAAGGCCCGGTCGGCCGGGACCTCGTCGTTGGAGGCGTGGCCGAGCACGCCCGCCACCTCGGTGCGGACCAGCTCCAGCAGCACGGTGTCCCGTGCCTCGGCGTCCAGCCCGGCCAGTCGGGTGCGCAGCACGGACCCGTCGGCCGCACCGCCCGCTCCGGCGGTCCGCCGCGGCGCGCGGACCAGTCCGCGCAACAGGTCGGGCAGCATTCCGGTACGGGCCTGGGCACGCAGCGCCCCCAGGTCCAGCGGCAGCGGGACGAGCAGCGCGTCGTCCGTGCGGCCGGCCGCGTCGAACAGGGCGAGGCCGGTCCGGGCGTCGAGCGAGCCGATGCCGCTGCGGTTGACCCGGTCGCGGTCGGCGGCCGACAGGTCGCCTCCCATGCCGTCCACTCCGGTCCACAGGCCCCAGGCCAGCGACGTCGCCGGCAGACCCCGCGCCCTGCGGTGCTGGGCCAGAGCGTCCAGGAACACGTTGCCCGCCGCATAGTTCGCCTGACCCGCACCACCGAAGACTCCGGCGGCCGAGGAGAACACCACGAACAGGTCCAGATTCTCGGTCAGTTCGTGCAGGTGCCAAGCCGCATCCACCTTCGGACGCAGCACCCTGGAAACCCGCTCGGCGGTCAGCGAACCGATCACGCCGTCGTCCAGGACACCCGCCGTGTGGACCACACCCGAAACCGGATGCTCCGCCAACAGCCCCGCCAACGCCGCACGGTCGGCCACATCACACGCAGCCCATACGACCTCCGCACCCAACCCGGCCAACTGAGCCGTCAGTTCGGCCGCACCGGGAGCCTCCGCGCCTCGACGCGAGACCAACAACAGCTTCCGTACACCGCGTTCGGACACCAAGTGCCGGGCGAACAGGCCACCCAGGGCGCCACTCGCACCCGTCACCAGGACCGTGCCGGACGGCTCGACGGTCGGCACGGTTCGCTCCGTGGCCCGCGCCAGACGCGGTACGAGGAGGGCGCCGTCACGCACGGCGAGCTGCGGCTCGCCGGTGGCCAGTGCCTGCCCCAGCAGGTCGGGGGCGTCCGCGTCGATCAGGCCGAAGCGGCCGGGGTTCTCGGACTGGGCCGAGCGGACCAGGCCCCACATCGGGGCGTGGACCAGGTCGGGCACGTCCTCGCCCGGCACCGCCGCGACGGCACCCCGGGTCAGGAAGACCAGCCGGGAGCCGGCGAACCGCTCGTCGGACACCCACTCCTGGACCAGGTCCAGCGTCCACTCGGCGATCTCGTGGACCGCGCCCGGAACGTCACCGACGAGCGGACCGCCGCAGGGGACCACCAGCGCCGGGGGCACCTCGGCGCCCTCGACCACGGCCGCGCCCAGCGACGCCAGGTCCGCGAACGCCTGCGAGCCCGCGCCGAGCATCACCCAGTCGTCCAGAGCGTCGTCGGCGGGCAGCCGCGTCCACTCCACCCGGAACAGGGCGTCCCGCGTGACGTCCTCGGCGCCGGCCGGCTGGTCGCGGTCGACTGCGCGCAGCGCCAGCCCGGCGACCGAGGCGACCGGCTCGCCGGTGGCGTCGGCGACGGTCAGCGCGACCTCACCGCCGCGACCGGTGGTGAGGCGCACCCGTAGCTCGGCGGCGCCCACGGCGTGCAGGGACACACCCGACCAGGCGAACGGGAGGCGGCCCTCGCCGTCCCCGCCGCCCACGGCCAGGGCGTGCAGCGCCGCGTCCAGCAGCGCGGGGTGCAGGCCGAAGCGGGGTGCCTCGTCCCGCGCCGCGTCGGGGAGCGCCACCTCGGCGAACACCTCGTCGCCCTTGCGCCAGACGGCCCGTAGCCCCTGGAAGACCGGGCCGTAGCCGAAGCCGGATGCGGCCAGGCCCTCGTACAGCCCGTCGACCTCGACGCGCTCGGCGCCGGCCGGCGGCCACTCGGCCAGGCCCTGCGGGGGCTGTCCGGTGCCGGTGGTGAGCGTGCCGGTGGCGTGCCGGGTCCACGGCCGTTCGGTGTCGGCGCCCTCGGTCCGCGAGTGGAACGCGATGGCGCGCCTGCCCCGCGCGTCGGCCGCGCCGAGCGAGAGGCGCAGCTGTACGCCGCCCTGCTCGGGCAGGACGAGCGGGACCTCCAGCGTCAGATCGTCCACCAGTTCGCAGCCGACCTGGTCGCCGGCGCTGAGCGCCAGCTCCACGAAGGCCGTGCCGGGCAGCAGCACCGCGCCCGCGACGGCATGGTCCGCCAGCCAGGGATGCGTGGTCAGGGACAGCCGCGCGGTGAACACGTGGCCGTCGGAGTCCGGCAGTTCGACCGCCGCGCCCAGCAGCGGGTGGTCCGTCGCCGCGAGACCGGCCGAGGCGACATCGCCCTGGGAGCGCCCCGCGTCCAGCCAGTACACCGAGCGCTGGAAGGGGTACGTGGGCAGGTCCACGTGGCGGCCGTCGGCACCCGCGAAGAGGGGCGACCAGTCGAGGATCGCGCCGTTGACGTGCGCGAGGGCGAGCGCGGTGACGGCGGTCTCGGCCTCGTCGCGTCCGGCGCGCAGGGCGGGGACGAAGACAGCGGCGTCGGCGTTCCCGTCGGTCACGCAGTGCTGGCCCATGGCGGAGAGCACCCCGTCCGGACCCAACTCGACAAACATGGTGACGCCGGCCGCTTCCAGGGCGCGGATGCCGTCGGCGAAGCGGACCGCTTCACGGACATGACGCACCCAGAACTCGGGCTGCGTCAACTGCTCCGAAGCGAGAGCACCGCTCACATTCGAGATCACCGATAGCTTCGGCAGCTCGTACGTCAGGGACTCGGCCACGGCGCGGAATTCGTCGAGCATGCCGTCCATGTGGGGCGAGTGGAAGGCGTGGCTCACGGTGAGGCGCTTGGACCTGCGGTCGCCGAACGATCCAGCGATCCTCTCGACCTCATCCGCGTCACCTGCGATGACCACCGACCGTGGGCCGTTGATCGCCGCGATGCTCGCCCGCTCCGACAGCAGCGGCGTGACCTCGGCCTCAGTGGCCTGGAGCGCGATCATCACCCCGCCCTCGGGCAGCGCCTGCATCAGCCGACCACGCGCCGACACCAGTCGGCACGCGTCCTCCAGCGAGAACACCCCAGCCACATACGCAGCCGCGATCTCACCGATCGAGTGACCGGCAACAAAGTCCGGCCGCACACCCCACGACTCGAACAACCGGAACAACGCCACCTCGACCGCGAACAACGCAGGCTGCGCGAACTCCGTACGGTTCAACACCTCCGCGTCCGCACCGAACAGCACCTCCATCAGAGGCAGTTCGAGCTCCATCCGGCTCGCCACCGCGTCCAACGCCGCCGCGAACACCGGATAGGCGGCATACAACTCACGCCCCATACCCAGCCGCTGACTCCCCTGCCCCGTAAACAGGAAGGCGAGCTTGCCGCCGACGGCGGAGCCGCTGACGACACCGGGGACGGCGCGCCCCTCGGCGAGGGCGGCGAGGCCGGTGCGGTAGCCGTCGGCGTCGCGCGCCACGACCGCGGCGCGGTGGTCGAAGAGTGCGCGGGTGGTGACGAGCGCGTGGCCGGTGTCGGCGAGGGGCGGCGCCGGGTGGGCGTCGAGGTGGGCGAGGAGCTGGGCGGCCCGGGCGCGCAGGGCCTCGGGAGTGCGGGCGGACAGGGACCAGGGCAGCACGGCGGGCGCGGCACCCTCATGCCCCTCGACCGTGGACGCGGACTCCGACCGCACCTCCGCCGCGGCCACGGCTCCCGACCGCTCCTCGGACGCGGGCGCGAGTTCCGGCCGCCGCTCCTTGGCGGTCGCGGTCGCCGGCGCCATCTCGATGATGGCGTGGGCGTTGGTGCCGCTCATGCCGAAGGAGGAGACGCCGGCGCGGCGCGGGCGGCCGGTCTCCGGCCAGGCGCGCTGCTCGGTGAGGAGTTCGACGGCTCCGGCGGACCAGTCGACGTGCGGGGACGGCTCGTCCACGTGCAGCGTCCTGGGCAGGATGCCGTGGCGCATCGCCTGGACCATCTTGATGATGCCCGCTACACCGGCGGCGGCCTGGGTGTGACCGAAGTTGGACTTGATGGAACCGAGCCACAACGGCCGGTCCTCAAGCCGGTCCTGGCCGTACGTGGCCAGCAGCGCCTGCGCCTCGATCGGGTCGCCGAGCCGCGTGCCCGTGCCGTGCGCCTCGACGGCGTCGACGTCGGCGGTGGTCAGGCCCGCGTTGGCGAGGGCCTGACGGATGACACGCTGCTGCGAAGGACCGTTCGGGGCGGTCAGACCGTTGGAGGCACCGTCCTGGTTGACGGCGGTGCCCCGGACCACGGCGAGCACCTTGTGGCCGTTGCGGCGGGCGTCGGACAGCCGCTCGACGAGCAGCATGCCCGCACCCTCGCCCCAGGCGGTGCCGTCGGCGGCCGCCGCGAAGGGCTTGCAGCGGCCGTCGGCGGCCAGGCCGCGCTGCCGGCTGAACTCGGTGAAGACGTCCGGGGTGGTGATGATCGTGACGCCACCGGCCAGGGCGAGCGTGCACTCACCGTTGCGCAGCGCCTGGGCGGCCAGGTGCAGCGCGACCAGCGAGGAGGAGCAGGCCGTGTCGACCGTGACGGCCGGGCCCTCGAAGCCGAAGGTGTAGGAGACACGGCCGGAGGCGATGCTGCTGGAGCCGCCGGTGCCGAGGTAGCCCTCGACGCCCTCGGGGACGGTGTTCAGCCGGGAGACGTAGTCGTTGTGCATCTGGCCGACGAACACGCCGACCTGTCCGCCGCGCAGCCCCGTCGGGTCGATGCCGGCGCGCTCGAACGCCTCCCAGGACGTCTCCAGCAGCATGCGCTGCTGCGGGTCCATGGCGAGGGCCTCGCGCGGGTTGATGCCGAAGAAGGCGGGGTCGAAGTGGTGGGCGTCGTAGAAGAATCCGCCCTCCCTGGCGTACGAGGTGCCGGGGCTGTCCGGGTCGGGGTCGTAGAGCGCCGCGGTGTCCCAGCCGCGGTCCTCGGGCAGCCGGTCGATGCCGTCGCGCCCCTCGGCGAGCAGCTCCCACAGGTCCTCGGGATCGCGTACGTCGCCGGGGAAGCGGCAGGCCATGGCGACGATGGCGATCGGGTCGTCGGCGTCGGCGGTCGCGGCGGCGGCCCTGGGGACGGCCGCCGCGGCCTCGGAGCCGAGGAGTTCGTCCAGCAGGTAGCCGGCGAGGGCGTTGGGCGTGGGGTAGTCGAAGACGAGCGTGGCGGGCAGCCGGATACCGGCGGCGGCGCCGAGGCGGTTGCGGAACTCCACGGCGGTCAGCGAGTCGAAGCCCAGGTCCTTGAAGGCGCGGGCGGGTTCGACGGCGTCGGGCGTGGCGTGGCCGAGGACGGCCGCGACCTGGCCGCGTACGAGGTCGAGCAGGAGCGGGGTGCGCTCGTCCTCGGGGAGCCGGACGAGCCGCTCCACGAGCGAGGTGCCGGCTGTGGTGGCGGCCTCCGCGACACGCCGGGCGGGGGCCCGGACCAGGCCGCGCAGCAGGGCGGGGACCATGCTCGCGTCGGCGTGGCGCAGCGAGGCGGAGTCGAGTCGCATGGGCACCAGGAAGGCGTCACCGGTGGTGTGCGCGGTGTCGAGCAGGGCGAGGCCCTCCTCGGAGGACAGGCCGAGCACGCCGGAGCGCGTCATGCGGTCCTTGTCGGCGGTGTCGAGTTCGCCGGTCATGCCGCTGGCCTCGGCCCACAGGCCCCACGCGAGCGCTGTGCCGACGAGGCCGTGGGCCTGCCGGTGCCGGGCGAGGGCGTCGAGGAAGCCGTTGGCGGCGGCATAGTTAGCCTGGCCCGCGCCACCGAAGGTGCCGGCGGCGGAGGAGAAGAGCACGAAGTCGGCCAGGTCCAGGTGGCGGGTCAGCTCGTGCAGGTGCAGGGCGGCGTCGGCCTTCGGCCGGAGGACGGTGTCCAGCCGCTCGGGCGTGAGGGCCCCCACGACGCCGTCGTCGAGGACGCCGGCGGTGTGCACGACCGCGGTGAGCGGGTGGGCGTCGGGCAGCTCGGCCAGGAGTGCGGCGACCGCGTCGCGGTCGGCGACGTCGCAGGCGGCGACGGTGACGGAGACACCCAACTCCTCGAGTTCGGAGACGAGTTCACGTGCCCCTGCCGCTTCGGGGCCGCGCCGGCTGGTGAGGACCAGGTGGCGGGCGCCGCGGGATGTGACGGCGTGCCGGGCGACGAGCGCGCCCAGGGTGCCGGTTCCGCCGGTGATCAGGACGGTGCCCTCGGGGTTCCAGGCGGCCGGCAGGGTCAGCACGATCTTGCCGACGTGGCGGGCCTGGCTGAGGTGGCGGAAGGCCTCGGGGGCCTGCCGCAGGTCCCAGGCGGAGACCGGGATCGGGCGCAGCGCGCCGGAGCGGAAGAGGGCGAGGAGCTCGGTGAGCATCTCCTGGATGCGGTCGAGCCCGGCCTCGGTGAGGTCGAACGCCTGGTACGTGACGCCGGGGTGGGCGGCGGCGACGTCCCGGGGGTCGCGCACGTCGGTCTTGCCCATCTCCACGAACCGGCCGCCGCGCGGCAGCAGGCGCAGTGAGGCGTCCACGAACTCCCGGGCGAGGGAGTCCAGTACGACGTCCACGCCGCGGCCGTCGGTGGCGTCGCGGAAGGTGCCCTCGAAGTCGAGGGTGCGGGAGGAGGCGATCCGGTCGTCGGCGAGGCCGAGGCCGCGCAGGGTGTCCCACTTGCCGGGGCTCGCGGTCGCGAAGACGTCGGCGCCCCAGTGGCGGGCGAGCTGGACGGCGGCCATGCCGACGCCGCCGGCTGCGGCGTGCACGAGCAGGGACTCGCCGGTCCGCAGCCCGGCCAGGTCGTGCAGGGCGTAGTAGGCCGTCATGAAGACGATCGGGACGGCGGCGGCCTCGGTGAAGGTCCAGCCCTCGGGCATCGGGGCGATCATGCGGCGGTCGACCACGGTGAGCGGTCCGAACGCGCCGGGGAGCATGCCCATGACGCGGTCGCCGGGGGCGAGGTCGGTGACGCCGGGGCCGGTCTCCAGGACCACGCCCGCGCCCTCGCTGCCCATCAGGCCGGGGTCGCCGGGGTACATGCCCAGGGCGTTGAGCACGTCGCGGAAGTTGAGACCCGCGGCACGCACGGCGACCCTGACCTGGCCGGGTTCCAGGGGTGCCTCGACGGCCGGGTCGGCGACGAGGGTGAGGTTGTCGAGGGTTCCCTTGTCCTCGATGTCCATGCGCCAGGCGAGGCTGTCCGCGGGCGGGGTGAGCCGGGTGCCGGAGGGCACCCGGGCCAGACGCGGGGCGTGTACGGTGCCGCGGCGCAGCGCGAGCTGGGGTTCGCCGGTGGCGAGGGCCGCGTCGAGGGCGTCGGCGGAGGCCATGTCGCCGTCGAGGTCGACCAGGACGAACCGGTCGGGGTTCTCCGACTGGGCGGTGCGCACCAGGCCCCACACCGGGGCGTGGGCCAGGTCGGCGACGTCCCAGTCGCTTCGGGTGGCGACGGCGCCGCGGGTGACGAACACCAGACGGGCGGCGGCGAAACGGTCGTCGGCGAGCCACGCCTGGACAAGGGCGAGAGCCTGGTGAGTGGCGCGGTGGACGCGCTCGGCGAGGACGTCGGCGTGACCCGGGGGCTGCCGGTCGAAGTGGACCAGCACATGGCCCGGCACCTCGGGGCCGACGGCGGCGTGCAGCGCGTCCAGGTCGACGGCTCCCGCGTCGGGGACGTCGAGCACGGGGTGCGCCGACCGCTCGGCCGGAGCGTCCTCGGCGGGGGCGGCGACGGGCACGGTGGCCCAGTCGACGCGGTACAGCGACTCGTGGTGTGCGGTGCGGGCGCTGCCGAGCCGGTCGGCGGAGACCGGGCGCAGCATGAGGCCGGAGACGGCGGCGACGGGCGCGCCGGTGGGGTCGGCGAGCTGGAGGGAGAGGGAGTTCTCCCCGTCGGGCGTCAGGCGCACCCGCAGGGTGGTGGCGCCGACGGCGTGCAGGGCGACGCCGCGCCAGGAGAAGGGCAGTCGGCCCTGCCGGGTGCTGCCGTCGGGGGCGGGCTGGACGAAGGTGGCGTGCAGGGCGGCGTCGAGCAGCGCGGGGTGCAGGCCGAAGCGGGCGGCCTCGGCGCGGGCCTGCTCGGGCAGGGCTACCTCGGCGTAGACGTCCTCGCCGTGCAGCCAGGCGGCGCGCAGGCCCTGGAAGACCGGGCCGTAGGCGAAGCCGCCCTGGGCGAGGTGCTCGTAGAGTCCGTCGACGGCGACGGCCTCGGCGCCGGGCGGGGGCCAGGCGGCGAGATCGAAGGCGGGCGCGGGGGCGCCGGGCGCGAGGACGCCGCTGGCGTGACGGGTCCAGGGCTCGTCGGCCGGTGCCTCGGGGTCGCTGGAGTACAGGTCGAGGGTGCGCCGGCCGCGCTCGTCGGCGGTGCCGAGGACGATCTGGATGCGTACGGCGGCGCGCTCGGCGATGACCAGCGGGGCTTCGAGGGTGAGTTCCTCCAGCAGGTCGCAGCCGGCCTGGTCGCCGGCGCGCAGCGCCAGCTCGACGAAGGCGGTGCCGGGCAGCAGCACGGTGCCCATGACGGCGTGGTCGGCGAGCCAGGGATGGCTGTCCAGGGAGAGCCGGCCGGTGAAGAGGTACCCGTCGCCGTCGGCGAGGGAGACGGCGGCGCCGAGCAGCGGGTGGTGGGCGGCGCCCAGACCGGCGGACTCGACGTCCCCGATGTGTCCTGCGGGGGCCTCCAGCCAGAACCGTTCGCGCTGGAAGGCGTAGGTGGGCAGGGCGGCCCGGCGGGCGCCGGTACCGGTGAAGTACGCGTCCCAGTCGACGGGCACGCCGCGGGTGTGCAGGGTGGCGAGGGCGGTGGTCAGGGCCTCGAGCTCGGCGCGGTCGCGGCGCAGCGCGGTGACGAGGACGGCCTCGGAGTCGGCGAGCACCTCGCGGCCCAGGCCGGTGAGCACGCCCTGCGGGCCGAGTTCGAGGTACGTGGTGACGCCGGCGGCTTCGAGGGCGCGGACACCGTCGGCGAAGCGGACCGCCTCACTGACATGCCGGACCCAGAACTCGGGCTGCGTCAACTGCTCCGAAGCGAGAGCACCGCTCACGTTCGAGATCACCGGTATCTTCGGCGGCTCGTACGTCAACCCCCGCGCCACGGCGCGGAAGTCGTCGAGCATGGCGTCCATCAGCGGCGAGTGGAAGGCGTGGCTGACGGTGAGGCGTTTGGTCCGCCGGCCGCGCTGCTCGAACTCGGCGGCGATCTTCAGGGCGAGGGTCTCCTCGCCGGAGACGACGACGCTGTCGGTGGTGTTGACGGCGGCGATGCCGATGCGGTCCTCGTGACCGGCGAGCAGCGGCAGCACCTCCTCCTCGGTGGCGGCCAGCGAGATCATCGCGCCGCCCTCGGGGAGGGCCTGCATGAGCCGGCCTCGCGCGGCGACGAGGGTCGCGGCGTCGGCGAGGTCCAGGACGCCCGCGATGTGCGCGGCGGTGATCTCGCCGATGGAGTGGCCGGTGACGAAGTCGGGCCGTACGCCCCAGGACTCCATCAGCCGGAACAGCGCGGTCTCCAGCGCGAACAGGGCGGGCTGGGTGTATTCCGTACGGTCGAGGAGGTCCGCGAGGTCGCCGTCGGTGGCGAACAGCACGTCCGCCAGGGGCTGTTCGAGGTGCGGGGCGAACGCGACGCACACGGCGTCGAGGGCGCGGGCGAACTCCGGGCGGGCGGCGTACAGTTCGCGGCCGGCACCGAGGCGCTGGCTGCCCTGTCCGCTGAAGAGCACCGCGAGACGACCGTCGCCCGGAGGGTGCTGCACCAGTCCGCCGTTCGGCCGTTCCTCGGCCAAGTCGCCCAAGGCGGTGAGGAGTTCGGCACGGTCGCCGACGACGAGGGCGGCGCGCCGGTCGAGGGCGCTGCGGGTGGTGGCCAGGGACAGGGCGAGGTCGGCCGGGGTCGTGCTGGCGTGCTCCGGCCGGGCCAGGTGCCCGGCGAGCGCGGCGGCCTGGGCGCGCAGCGCGGCCGGGGTGCGCCCGGAGAGCACGTACGGCAGCGGTGTGCCCGCGGGGAGGGTGGCCTCCGGGGCGGCGGCGGGTTCGTCGGCGGGCGGCTGCTCGATGATGACGTGCGCGTTGGTGCCGCTGACGCCGAAGGAGGAGATGCCCGCGCGGCGCGCGCGGCCGGTCTCGGGCCAGGTCGCGCTCTCGGTCAGCAGCGAGACGGCGCCGGCCTGCCAGTCGACGTGCCGGGAGGGTTCGGCGATGTGCAGGGACGGCGGCAGGACGCCGTGGCGCATGGCCTCGACCATCTTGATGATGCCCGCGGCACCGGCGGCGGCCTGGGTGTGGCCGAGGTTGGACTTGATGGAGCCCAGCATCAGCGGGCGCCCGTCGGGCCGGCCCTGGCCGTAGGTGGCGAGCAGCGCCTGCGCCTCGATGGGGTCGCCGAGGGTGGTGCCGGTGCCGTGCGCCTCGACGGCGTCGACGTCGGCGGTGGTCAGGCCCGCGTCGGCGAGGGCCTGACGGATGACACGCTGCTGCGAGGGACCGTTCGGGGCGGTCAGACCGTTGGAGGCACCGTCCTGGTTGACGGCGGTGCCGCGCACCACGGCCAGGACGGGGTGGCCGTTGCGGCGGGCGTCGGAGAGGCGCTCCACGAGGAGCATGCCCGCGCCCTCGGCCCAGCCGGTGCCGTCGGCGTCGTCGGAGAAGGACTTGCAGCGGCCGTCGGTGGACAGCCCGCGCTGCCGGCTGAAGTCGATGAAGGTGTCCGGGGTGGACATCACGGTCACACCACCGGCCAGCGCCATGTCGCACTCGCGGTTGCGCAGCGCCTGCGCAGCCAGGTGCAGCGCGACCAGCGAGGAGGAACAGGCGGTGTCGACGGTGACGGCCGGCCCTTCCAGGCCGAAGGTGTACGAGACGCGGCCGGAGGCGACGCTGCCGGCGGTGCCGGTGCCCAGGTAGCCCTCCAGGCCCTCGGGCACGGCGGGCAGCCGGGTCAGGTAGTCGTGGTACATCACGCCGGCGAAGACGCCGGTGCGGCTGCCGCGCATCGAGGAGGGGGCGATGCCGGCGCGTTCGAAGGTCTCCCAGGACGTCTCCAGCAGCAGGCGCTGGTGGGGGTCCATGGCGAGGGCCTCGCGCGGGTTGATGCCGAACAGGTCGGCGTCGAAGTCGGCGGCGTCGTGCAGGAAGCCGCCCTCACGGGTGGAGGAGGTGCCGGCCCGCTCGGGGTCGTCGCTGTAGAGGGCGTCGAGGTTCCAGCCGCGGTCGGTCGGGAAGGGCGAGACGGCGTCGCCGGAGTCGGCCACCAGGCGCCACAGTCCCTCGGGGCTGGTGACCCCGCCGGGGTAGCGGCAGGCCATGGCGACGATGGCGATGGGCTCGTCGCCGAGCGCGCCGGCGACCGCGGTCGCCGGCGCGGTGTCGGCGGCGTCGCCGAGGAGTTCGGTGCGCAGGAACGCGGCGAGCGCGGTCGGCGTCGGGTAGTCGAAGACGAGGGTGGCGGGCAGTCGGACGCCGGTGGCGGAGCCGAGGCGGTTGCGCAGTTCGACGGCGGTCAGCGAGTCGAAGCCGAGCTCCTTGAAGGCGCGGGCCGGGTCGACGGCCTCCGGACCGGGGTAGCCCAGGACGGCGGCGACCTGGACGCGCACGGTGTCCAGCAGCAGCCGGTCCCGATCGGCGGGCGCCAGGGGCAGCAGGCGGTCGGCGAGGCCCGTGGCCGGCGCGTCGCCGGGGGTGCGGGCGGCACGCCGGGCGGGGGTGCGGACCAGGCCGCGCAGCAGCGCCGGGACCGCGTCGGAGTCGGCGTGGCGCAGCGAGGCCAGGTCCAGGTGCATGGGCACGGCGGTCGGGTCGCCCACGGCGCGGGCGGTGTCCATCAGCGCCAGGCCCTGCTCGGAGGAGAGCGCGGCCACACCGGCGCGGTTGATGCGCTCCAGGTCGGCGTCGCCGAGCTCGCCGGTCATGCCGCTGCGCTCGGCCCACAGACCCCAGGCGAGGGAGGTGGCGGGCAGTCCCGCGGCGTGCCGGTGCTGGGCGAGGGCGTCGAGGAAGACGTTGGCGGCGGCGTAGTTGGCCTGGCCCGGCCCGCCGAGGGTGCCGGCGGCGGCCGAGAACAGCACGAACGCCGCGAGGTCCACGTCGCGGGTCAGTTCGTGCAGGTGCACGGCGGCGTCCGCCTTGGGCCGCAGCACGGTGTCGATCCGCTCGGGGGTGAGGGATTCGAGGATGCCGTCGTCCAGGACGCCCGCGGTGTGCACGACCGCGGTCAGCGGGTGCTCGGCGGGGACGGTGTCCAGCAGCGCCGCGAGCGCGGCGCGGTCGGCGGTGTCGCAGGCGGTGAGGGTGACGCGGGCACCGGCCCGCTCCAGTTCGGCGACGAGGTCGGCGGCGCCGGGGGCGCCGGGGCCGCGCCGGCTGGTCAGGAGCAGGTGGCGTACGCCGTGTTCGGTGACCAGGTGGCGGGCGACGAGCGCGCCGAGGGTGCCGGTGGCGCCGGTGACCAGGGCGGTGCCTTCGGGGTCGAGGGCCGGGGCCTGCTGGTCGGGGAGGGCGGCGACGCGGGACAGGCGCGGCACCAGGGTGCGCCCCTCGCGCAGCGCCAGTTGGGGCTCGTCGGTGGCGAGGGCGGCGGGCAGGGCGCGCAGGGACTCGGCGCGCCCGTCCAGGTCGACCAGGCGGAAGCGGTCCGGGTGCTCGGACTGGGCGGAGCGCAGCAGGCCCCACAGTGGGGCGTGGGCCGGGTCGGCCAGGTCGGAGCCGGCCGCGGTGGCGACCGCGCCGCGGGTGACGAACACCAGGCGGGAGTCGGCGAACCGGTCGTCGGCGAGCCACGCCTGCGCCAGCTCCAGCGCGCGGTGCAGGGCCTCGCGCACGGCGCCCGGCAACGCGGCGTCCACGCCCGCCGGGCCCTCGGGCGCGGCGACGAAGGGGACGAGGACGGCCTCGGGGACGGGACCGCCGGTCGCGAGGGCGGCACCGAGGGCGGCCAGGTCGGTGTGGGCGGCGGCGGTGGGCAGGGCGGTGGCCAGCTCACCGTCGGCGCCGCCGAGGAGCGCCCACTGGCCTGCGGCGACGGTGGTCGCGGCGGGCACGGGCGCGGCGCTCCACTCGACGCGGAAGAGCGCGTCGTGGAAGGCGCTGCGGGCGGCGTGCACCTGGTCGGGCGAGACGGGGCGCAGCAGCAGGGCGTCGACGGCGGCGACGGGCGTGCCGGTCTCGTCGGCGAGGCTCACCGCCACGGTGTCGGTGCCGGCCGGGGTGAGCCGGACCCGCAGGGCGCGGGCGCCGACCGCGTGCAGGGCGACGCCGCTCCAGGAGAAGGGCAGCCGGCCGTGCTCGGTCTCGGTGAGCAGTGAGCCCATGCCGACGGCGTGCAGGGCGGCGTCCAGCAGGGCCGGGTGCAGCCCGAACAGGGCGGCTTCGGCGTGTGCCTGCTGGGGCAGCCGGATCTCGGCGAAGACCTCTCCGCGGCGCTCCCAGGCGGCGGTCAGGCCCTGGAAGACGGGTCCGTAGGCGAAGCCGTTGGCCGTGAGGTAGTCGTACAGGCCCGTGACGTCGACCTCGGTGGCGCCCTGCGGCGGCCAGGTCGTCAGCTCGGGGTCGGCGACGGCGGTACGGGCGGTGGGGGTGAGCCGGCCGGTGGCGTGCCGGGTCCAGGTGCCCTCGCCCCAGCTGTCGTCGGCGGCGTCCTCCGGCCGCGAGTGCAGGGTCAGCGCACGGTCGCCGTGCTCGTCGGGCGCGCCGACGGCGAGCTGGATCTGCACCCCGCCGTGCGGGGGCAGCACCAGCGGCGCCTCCAGGGTGAGCTCGTCGAGCACCGCGCAGCCGACGTGGCTGCCGGCCTGGAGGGCGAGTTCGACGAAGGCGGTGCCGGGCAGCAGCACGGTGTCCATCACCGTGTGGTCGCCGATCCAGGGGTGGGTGGCCAGCGAGAGCCGGCCGGTGAAGAGGTGGCCGTCGCCGTCGGCGAGCGCGATGGCCGCGCCAAGGAGCGGGTGGTCGGCCGAGCCGATGCCGACGGCGCTGACGTCGCCGTTCCAACCGGTTGGCTGCTCCGGCCAGTACAGCTCGCGCTGGAAGGCGTAGGTGGGCAGTTCCACGCGCCGCCCGCCACGGCCGGTGAAGACGGCGCGCCAGTCGACACGGGTGCCGTGGGCGTGGGCGCGGGCGACGGCGGAGGCGAGGGCGGCCGGTTCGGGGCGGTCGGCGCGCAGCACGGGCGCGAAGACGGCGTCGGGTTCGGTGACGCTCTCCTGGGCGAGGGCGGTGAGCACTCCGCCGGGGCCCACCTCGACGAAGGTGGTGACGCCGTGGTCGGCCAGGCGCCGCACGCCGTCGTGGAAGCGGACGGTCTCGCGCACATGGCGCACCCAGTAGTCGGCGGAGCCGATCTCCTCGGCGGTGACGGAGGCGCCGGTCAGGTTGGACACCAGCGGCACGACGGGAGCCGCGTACGCGACGGTCTCGGCGACCTCGCGGAAGGCGTCGAGCATGCCGTCCATCAGGGGCGAGTGGAAGGCGTGGCTGACGGTGAGGCGCTTGGTGCGCCGGCCGCGTTCGCGCAGGGCGTCCGCGACGGCCCCGGCGGCGTCCGCGTCGCCGGAGACGACCACGGAGCGCGGGCCGTTGACGGCGGCGATGCCGAGGAGGCCGGGGTGCTCGGCGAGGAGCGGGGCGACCTCGTCCCAGGTCGCCTCGACGGCGATCATGGCGCCGCCCTCGGGCAGCGCCTGCATGAGCCGGCCGCGCGCGGCGACCAGCCGGGCCGCGTCGGCGAGGGTGAGCACGCCCGCCACGTGGGCGGCGGCCAGCTCGCCGATGGAGTGGCCGACGAGGAAGTCGGGGGTCAGGCCCCACTGTTCGAGCTGGCGGTACAGGGCGACCTCGACGGCGAACAGCGCCGCCTGGGTGTACGCGGTGCGGTCGATCAGGGCGGCCGCGGCGCTGCCTTCGGCCGCGAACAGCACGTCGTACAGCGGGCGTTCGAGGTGCGGGTCGAGGGCGTCGCGCACCTCGTCCAGGGCGCGGGCGAAGCCGGGATGGGTGGCGTACAGCTCGCGGCCCATGCCGGCGTGCTGGCTGCCCTGTCCGGGGAAGAGGAACGCGGTCTTGCCCTCGGTGGTGGCGCCGACGACGGTGTCCGCGCCGGGCTCGCTGGCCGCCAGCGCGGCCAGGTCGGCCAGGAGTCGCTCGCGGTCGGCGGAGAACAGTACGGCCCGGCGGTCGAGCGAGGACCGGCTGGTGGCCAGCGAGAGCCCGAGGTCGGTCAGGCTGGCGGGGTCGGCGGCGAGCGAGGGGTGCTCGCGCAGGTGGGCGGCCAGCCGCTCGGCCTGGGCGCGCAGGGCCGTGTCCGTCTGGCCCGACACCAGCAGTGGCACCGGGCCGGTGGCACCGGCGACGGCGTCGCCGCCACCGGACGTGTCGCGACCGGACGTGTCGCCGGCCGCGCCGTCGGCCGGCTCCGGCTCCGCCGGCTCGGGGGCCTGCTCGACGATGGTGTGGGCGTTGGTGCCGCTGACGCCGAAGGAGGAGATGCCCGCGCGGCGCGGCTGGCCGGTCTCCGGCCAGGCCACGGCATCGGTGAGCAGTCGCACGTCGCCCGCGGACCAGTCCACGTTCTCCGACGGGCGGTCGATGTGCAGCGACTCGGGCAGCACCCCGTGCCGGATGGCCTGCACCATCTTGATGATGCCGGCGACACCGGCGGCGGCCTGGGTGTGGCCGATGTTCGACTTGACGGAGCCCAGCCACAGCGGCCGGCCCTCGGGCCGGTTCTGCCCGTACGTGGCGAGGATGGCCTGCGCCTCGATGGGGTCGCCGAGGGTGGTGCCGGTGCCGTGCGCCTCCACCACGTCCACCTGCGCCGGGGTGAGACCGGCGTTGGTGAGTGCCTGGCGGATGACGCGCTGCTGGGACGGGCCGTTGGGCGCGGTCAGGCCGTTGGAGGCGCCGTCCTGGTTGATGGCCGAGCCGCGCACGATCGCCAGCACCGGGTGCCCGTTGCGGCGGGCGTCGGACAGCCGCTCCACGAGCAGCATGCCCACGCCCTCGCCCCAGCCGGTGCCGTCGGCGCCGTCCGCGAACGGCTTGCAGCGGCCGTCGGGCGCCAGCCCGCGCTGCCGGCTGAACTGGACGAAGGCGCGCGGGCTGGACATGACGGTGACACCGCCGGCGAGGGCCATGGTGCACTCGCCGTTGCGCAGCGCCTGCACCGCCAGGTGCAGCGCCACCAGCGACGCCGAGCACGCCGTGTCGACGGTGACCGCCGGGCCTTCCAGACCGAAGGTGTACGACAACCGGCCCGAGACGACGCTGGCGGCGTTGCCGGTCAGGAGGTAGCCCTCCACGCCCTTGGGGACCTCGCGCAGCAGCTCGGGGTAGTCCTGGCCGTTGGTGCCGATGAAGACACCCGCCTTGCTGCCGCGCAGGGTGGCCGGGTCGATCCCGGCCCGTTCGAAGGTCTCCCAGGAGCTCTCCAGCAGCAGGCGCTGCTGCGGGTCCATGCCGAGGGTCTCGCGCGGGGAGATCCCGAAGAACGAGGCGTCGAACTCGCCGACCCCGTCCAGGAATCCGCCCTCACGGGTGTACGACGTGCCCTGCTGATCGGGGTCGGCGTCGTACAGCGACTCGATGTCCCAACCGCGGTCGGTGGGGAAGTCGGTGATCGCGTCCCGTCCCTCGGACACCATGGTCCACAGGTCCTCCGGCGACTGGACGCCGCCGGGGAACCTGCACGCCATGCCGACGATCGCGATCGGCTCCGGCTCCTTGGCCTCGACCTCGCGCAGGCGCTGCCGCGTCTGATGCAGATCGGCGGTCACCCGCTTCAGATAACCGAGGATCTTGTCCTGCTCTGCCATTGGAACCTCACCCATACTTCTCGTCACAAGCCCTTGCACCTGCTACTGGCTGCTGTCGCGGTGTTAAATGCCGAGCTCTTTCTCGATGAAGTCGAAGAGCTCGTCGGGCGTGGCCTCCTGGAGTTTCTCGGTGACGGCCTCGCCACGGGTTTCGCTGTGCGGTTCACCCCATTTCGCCAGCAGGGCCTGCAGTCGCAGCGCGATGTCGTTGCGTGTGCCGGTGTCCGGGTCGAGCACGGAGAGCGCGGATTCAAGCTTCTCGAGTTCCGCGATGCCGGGGGCTGCCCCGGTGCCGCCGTCCTGCGTGATCTCGGCGCGCAGGAACGCGGCCAGGATTTCGGGGGTCGGGTGGTCGAAGACCAGGGTCGCCGGGAGTTTGAGTCCGGTGGCCGCGTTGAGCCGGTTGCGCAGCTCCAGCGCGATCAGCGAGTCGAAACCCAGCTCCTTGAAGGCGCGCCCCGCGCCCACCTCGTCGGTGGTGGCGTGGCCCAACGCGGTGGCCGCGTGCGAGCGCACCAACTCGACGACGGTGAGCGTCTGTTCGGCCGGGCTCATCACCGCGAGCCGCTGCCGCAGCAGCTCGGCCGGCGACTGCTCGCCGGCCACCGCACCGGTGGCCGGGGCCGCCTCGGCGAGCCGGCGCATCTCGGGCAGATCGGAGATGAACGGGCTGGACCGTACGGCGGTGTAGCCGGGGCCGAACCGCTCCCATTGGATGTCGGCGACCGCCACGGTCACCTCCGCGTGGTCCAGGGCCTGTTGCAGGGCGCGGATCGCGGCGCCGGGCGGCATCGCGGGCACCCCGCCCCGGTCCAGCCGCTCCCCGATCGCGCCGCCCGCGGCGAGCCCGGTGTCGCCCCAGCGGCCCCAGGCCACGGAGGTCGCGGCCAGCCCCTCGGCGTGCCGGTGCTCGGCGAGCGCGTCCAAGTAGGCATTGGCGGCGGCGTAGTTGCCCTGTCCTGCGTCGCCGAGGGTGCCGGCCACACCGGAGAAGAGCACGAACGCCGACAGGTCCAGCTCACGGGTCAGCTCGTGCAGGTGGACGGCGGCGTCCACCTTGGGGGCGAGCACGGTCGCGAACCGCTGCGGGGTCAGCGCGTCGATCACGCCGTCGTCCAGCACACCGGCGGTGTGCACCACGGCGGTCAGCGGGTGCTCGGTGGGGATCTGCGCGATGAGCGCGGCCAGCGCCTCGCGGTCGGCCACGTCGCAGGCCGCGACCGTGACCTTGGTGCCCAACGCCTGGATCTCGTCGCGGAGTTCGACGGCGTCCGGCGCGTCGATACCGCGTCGGCTCGTCAGCACCAGGTGCTCCGCGCCGTTCTCCGCCAGCCAGCGGGCCACGTGGGCGCCGAGCGCGCCCGTGCCGCCGGTGACCAGTGTGGTGCCCTGCGGCTTCCAGCGGCGCACCACCGGCG
Source organism: Streptomyces sp. NPDC005784 (assembly GCF_042871525.1). Classification (NCBI taxonomy): domain Bacteria; kingdom Bacillati; phylum Actinomycetota; class Actinomycetes; order Kitasatosporales; family Streptomycetaceae; genus Streptomyces; species Streptomyces sp. NPDC005784. Next base: position 6,133 of record NZ_JBIAIQ010000060.1, on the reverse strand, counting down.
TCTCGGCGAGCCGCGCCCGCTCCAGCCTGCGTACGTACGCGGCGTTGGAGCGCAGCGCCACCTGGTCCTCGACGCCGTCGCCGACCAGGACGCCCGCGAGGCGGCCGAGGGCACGCTCGTCGGCCTGCTGCGGCAGGTCGATCAGACCGCCCCAGCCGTCCGGGTACTCCAGCGCGACCGTGCGTCCGAAGCCCCACACCAGTGCCCCGGTCGGGTCGGCGAGCGCCTCGCCGGACGCGGTGGCGACGGCGCCCCGGGTGACGCACCACAGCGGCGCGTCCACCCCGGCGTCGCCGAGCGCCTGTACCAGCGCGGCGGTGGCGAGCAGCCCCGCCTTCCCGGCGCCGTCACCCGCGAGCAGGGACAGCACTCCGGCGGGCACGGCCCCGTCCACCGACGCCGTGAGCAGGTCCGTCAGCACCGTGCGCCCGGCTCCGGTCGGCACGTCGAGCGTACGGACCTCGGCGCCGTGCTCCGTGAGCGCGCCGGTGATCGCGGTGGCGTCGGCTCCCTCGGGCACGGCGACGAGCCAGGTCCCGGACAGGCGCGCGGTGGCGGGGTCGGCGATCCGCTTCCAGGTGACCCGGTAGCGCCAACTGTCCACCGTGGACTGCTCGCGGCTCTGCCGACGCCAGGACGACAGGGAAGGCAGGACGGAGGTCAGCGAGTCGTTGTCGGCCAGATCCAGTTCGGCGGCCAGGGCCTCGAGGTCCTCGCGCTCCACCGCGTCCCAGAACCGTGCGTCCACCGCGCTCTCCGCGGCCACCGGGGCCTCGACGGGCGCAGCCTCGGGCCAGAACCGCTGCCCCTGGAAGGCGTACGTCGGCAGCTCCGCCCGACGCGCCCCTGTACCGGCGAACACGGCGTCCCAGTCGACCGAGGCCCCGCGTACGTACGCCTCGCCGACCGACTGCCAAAAGCGCTCCAGCCCGCCCTCGTTACGGCGCAGCGAACCCACGACAGCCACCTCACGGCCGGCGTCCTCGGCGGTCTCCTGCACACCGACACTCAGCACCGGATGCGGACTCGACTCGACGAAGACACCGAAGCCGTCCTCCAACAGGGTGCGGGTCGCCTTCTCCAACTCCACCGTCCGCCGCAGATTGGCGAACCAGTAACCCGCATCCAACTCCGGACCGCTCACCCACTCATTGGTGACCGTGGACAAGAACGGAACCCGCGCCTCCAACGGACGCACGGGAGAGAGAAGTTCAGCCAGCTCCTCACGCAGCAGCTCCACCTGCGCGGAATGAGAGGCGTAGTCCACCGCGATCCGCTTCGCCCGCACACCGTCCCTCTCGCAGGCCGCCAGGAACTCATCCAGTGCCGTTGTCTCACCCGAAATCACTGCCGAGGAAGGCCCGTTGACGGCCGCCACGGAGATCCGGTCCTCGCCCCACGGCGCTATCAGCTCCCGTACCCGGGCCACAGGCAACGGCACGGACACCATCCCGCCCAGACCCGCGAGCACCCGCCCGATCGCCTGACTGCGCAACGCCACCACCCGGGCCGCATCCTCAAGAGACAAGATCCCCGCCACACACGCGGCAGCGATCTCACCCTGCGAATGACCCATCACCGCATCCGGCTCCACACCGGCCGCACGCCAGACCTCGGCCAGGGAGACCATCACCGCGAACAGCGCCGGCTGCACGACATCCACCCGGTCGAGGGAAGGCGCGCCCTCGGCGCCGCGCAGTACGTCGCGCAGCGACCAGTCGGTGAAGGGTTCGAGCGCCTTCGCGCACTCGTCCACCCGGGTGGCAAACACGGGTGAAGCGTCCAACAACGCCTCGGCCATGCCTACCCATTGCGACCCCTGTCCGGGGAAGACGAAGACCGTCCTGCCCCCGATCGCGGACCCCTGGGTGAGCAGGGGCGAGGTCTCCCCCGCGGCCAGCGCGGTCAGCGCCGCCACGTAGTCCGAGCGTTCCCGGCCCACCAGCACGGCCCGGGTACCCAAGGTCGTACGGGCGGTGGCCAGGGAGTGGCCGATGTCGACGAGTCGCAGGTCAGAGCGGTTTTCCAGGTGATCGAGCAGGCGCCGGGCCTGGTCACGCAGGGCCGCCTCGGTGCGGGCGGTCAGTGGCCACGGCAACACGGCGGCGCCGTCGTCGCCCGCGGTGTCCGGGGTGTTGCCGGTCAGTAGGGGTGCGGTCGGGGACACAGGGGTCCCCTGCTCCCCGGTCCCCTGCTCGACGGGGGCCTGTTCGATGACGGCATGCGCGTTGGTGCCGCTGAAGCCGAACGACGAGACGCCCGCGCGCCAGGGCCGTCCGGTCTCCGGCCAGGCCCGCGGCTCGGTCAGCAGGTCGATCTCGCCCATGGTCCAGTCGACGTGCGGGGTGGGCTCGTCGATGTGCAGGCTGCGCGGCAGCCGGCCGTGCTGCATCGCGAGGACCATCTTGATCACGCCGGCGACTCCGGCGGCGGCCTGGGTATGGCCGATGTTCGACTTGATGGAGCCCAGCAGCAGCGGCTGCTCGGCGGGCCGGTCCTGGCCGTACGTGGCGAGCAGCGCCTGCGCCTCGATGGGATCGCCCAGCTTGGTGCCGGTGCCGTGCGCCTCCACCACGTCCACATCGGCGGCGGAGAGCCGGGCGTTGGCGAGGGCCTGGCGGATGACGCGCTGCTGCGACGGCCCGTTCGGGGCCGTCAGACCGTTGGAGGCGCCGTCCTGGTTGACGGCCGAGCCGCGCACCACCGCGAGGACGGGGTGTCCGTTGGCGCGCGCGTCGGACAGCCGCTCCACCAGCAGCATGCCCACGCCTTCGGCGGGGCTGAAGCCGTCGGCGTCCGAGGAGAACGCCTTGCAGCGCCCGTCCGTCGACAGCCCGCGCTGGCGGCTGAACTCGATGAAGGTGCCCGGGGTGGACATGACCGTCACACCGCCGGCCAGCGCGATGGAGCACTCGCCGCTGCGCAGCGCCTGCACTGCCAGGTGCAGCGCCACCAGCGACGACGAGCAGGCCGTGTCGACGGTGACCGCCGGGCCCTCCAGGCCGAAGGTGTACGACAGCCGGCCGGAGACCACGCTGCCCGCGTTACCGGTGGCGAGGTGTCCCTCCAGCCCGTCCGTGGCGGCGCGCACCAGGTTGGAGTAGTCGGAGCCGTTGGTGCCGACGAACACCCCGGACTGGGTGCCGCGCAGTTGCTCCGGGTCGATGCCGGCGCGCTCGAAGGCCTCCCAGGAGGTCTCCAGCAGCAGCCGCTGCTGCGGGTCCATGGCAAGGGCCTCGCGCGGCGAGATGCCGAAGAAGCCGGCGTCGAAGTCGGCCGCGCCGGACAGGAAGCCGCCCTCGCGGGTGTACGAGGTGCCCTGCGCGTCGGGGTCGGGGTCGTACAGCGCCTCCACGTCCCAGCCGCGGTCCAGCGGGAACTCCGAGAGCGCGTCGCCGTCGGAGGACAGCAACCGCCACAGGTCCTCGGGGCCGCGCACCCCGCCTGGGAAGCGGCAGCTCATCGCGACGACGGCGATCGGCTCGGCGTCGGCGACGCCCGCCGCGGCGACCGGGGCCGCGGCCGCCGCGCCCCGCCCCAGCACCTCGCCGCGCAAATGACGGGCGAGGACGGTGGGCGTGGGGTGGTCGAAGACCAGGGTGGGTGGGAGCTTGAGCCCGGTGACGGCGTTCAGCCGGTTGCGCAGCTCCACCGAGGTCAGGGAGTCGAAGCCGAGTTCCTTGAAGGCCCGGCCGGGCCCGACGGCGTCGGGTCCGGCGTAGCCGAGGACGGCGGCGACCGCGGTGCGGATCAGGTCGAGCAGCAGCCGCTCCTGCTCGGTCTCGGACCTGCCGGTCAACTGCCGTACGAGCTCTGCGGCACCGTCGGTGTCCTGTGTCGCCTCGGCGCGGGTGCTCTCCATGGCCTCGCGCGCCTCGGGCAGGTCGTGCAGGAGCGGCCGGGTGCGGCCGGAGGTGAAGGCCAGGACGAAACGCTTCCACTCCATGTCGGCGACGGTCAGCGTCGTCTCGTCCCGGTCCAGCGCGTGCTGGAGAGCGCTCACGGCCCGCTCCGGCGACATCTCGAGCACGCCGTGCCGGCGCATGCGGTCGCCGACCGCGCCCTCGGCCATGCCGCCGTCGCCCCAGGGACCCCAGGCGATGGCGGTGGCGGGCAGGCCGGCCGCGCGCCGGTGCTCGGCGAAGGCGTCCAGGAAGGCGTTGCCGGGCGCGTAGTTGCCCTGCCCGGGCGCGCCGAAGGTGGCGGCGAAGGAGGAGAAGAGTACGAACGCCGACAGGTCGAGCTCACGGGTCAGCTCGTGCAGGTGCAGCGTGGCGTCCACCTTGACCCGGAAGACCCGTTCGACCTGCTCCGGCGTGAGCGCCTCGACCACGCCGTCGTCCAGGACGGCGGCGGTGTGGACCACGGCGGTCAGCGGGTGCTCGGTGGGGATCCCCGCGATGAGCGCGGCCAGCGCCTCGCGGTCGGCCACGTCGCAGGCCGCCACCGTCACCTCGGCGCCCAACGCCCGTATCTCGTCCCGCAGTTCAGCGGCGCCCGGCGCGTCGATACCGCGTCGGCTCGTCAGCACCAGGTGCTCCGCGCCGTTCTCCGCCAGCCAGCGGGCCACGTGCGCGCCCAGGGCTCCCGTACCGCCGGTGACGAGTGTGGTGCCCTGCGGCTTCCACTCGCGTACGGCCGGAACGTCGGCCAGGCGCGCCCGGACCAGCCGGCGCACGTACTGGCCGGAGGCACGCAGCGCCACCTGGTCCTCGGCGCCGTCGCCCGCGAGGACACCGACGAGCCGTGACAGGGCGCGCGCGTCTGCCTCCTGGGGCAGGTCGATCAGACCGCCCCAGCGCTCGCCGTGCTCCAGCGCGGTGACCCGGCCCAGGCCCCACACGGGCGCCTGCGCGGCGTCCGCGATCGGCTCGGCGCGCCCGGTGGAGACGGCACCCCGGGTGACGCACCACAGCGGCGCCGCCACCTCGGCGTCACCGAGTGCCTGGACGAGGGTGAGGGTGGCGATCACACCGGCGGGCGCGGCGTCGCTCAGGGCGTCGCCCGCGGCCAGGGTCACCAGAGAAAGCACACCGGCGGGTTCGGGCCCGTCGGCGAGCACCTCGCGGATCCGGGCGGCGAGCTCATCGCGGCTTTCGCCGGCGACCGCGAGGGTACGGACCTCGGCGCCGTGCTCCGTGAGCGCGCCGGTGATCGCGGTGGCATCGGCTCCCTCGGGCACGGCGACGAGCCAGGTCCCGGACAGGCGCGCGGTGGCGGGGTCGGCGATCCGCTTCCAGGTGACCCGGTAGCGCCAACCGTCCACCGCGGACTGCTCACTGCTCTTCCGACGCCACGCCGAGAGCGCCGGCAGCAGCGAGGTCAGCGTCTCGTCCCCGTCGAGGTCGAGCTCGGCCGTGAGCGCGGCGACGTCCATCCGCTCCACGGCCTCCCAGAACCGTGCGTCCACCGGGTCCGCGGTCGCGGCCTCCTCGGCCGTCCCGCTCTCCAGCCAGTAGTGCTCCTGCTGGAAGGCGTAGGTGGGCAGATCGAGGTGGTGTGCGGCCGTCCCCGCGAACACGGCGTCCCAGTCGACCGAAGCCCCACGCACATACGCCTCGCCGACCGACTGCCACCACCGCTCCAGCCCGCCCTCGTTACGGCGCAGCGAACCGACAACAGCCACCTCACGGCCGACGTCCTCGGCCGTCTCCTGCACACCCACACTCAGCACCGGATGCGGACTCGACTCCACGAAGACACCGAAGCCGTCCTCCAGCAGGGTGCGGGTGGCCTTCTCCAACTCCACCGTCCGCCGCAGGTTACGGAACCAGTAACCCGCATCCAGCTCCGGACCGCTCACCCACTCATTGGTGACCGTGGACAGGAACGGAACTTGCGCCTCCAACGGACGTACAGGAGCGAGAAGTTCAGCCAGCTCCTCACGCAGCAGCTCCACCTGCGCGGAATGAGAGGCGTAGTCCACCGCGATCCGCTTCGCCCTGACTCCGTCGTTCTCGCAGGCGGCCAGGAACTCATCCAGCGCCTTCACCTCACCGGAAACCACCGCCGAGGAAGGCCCGTTGACGGCCGCCACGGAGATCCGGTCCTCACCCCACGCGGCTATCCGCTCGCGCACCCGCGCGGCCGGCAACGGCACGGACACCATCCCGCCCAGACCCGCCAGCACCCG
>NZ_JBIAIQ010000059.1:0-38237 GCF_042871525.1 Streptomyces sp. NPDC005784 | reverse complement strand
CTCACAGCGCCGATGGTACTGCAGGGGGGACCCTGTGGGAGAGTAGGACGCCGCCGAACAAATTTTGAAGAAAACCCCCGTACCGGGAAACCGGTGACGGGGGTTTTCTGCGTTCAGGACTATTTACTATGTACTGGGACCTCTGTAGAGCGTCCTCATGTATGACGGCCGTCATCACGTATGACGCCCGGGGATGAGGAGTCGGGGGACGAGAAAGGGGGCGGTCTCCTCGTGGAGACCGCCCCCTTTCTCGTGGTGCGGTTACTTCAGGCGGGACGACGCGACGATCGAGACGATGTGCGCGGGCACGAGCAGCCACACGATCGCCGTCACGACGACGGTCGCGATCCGCGTGGCCGTCAGGTCGCCGACCGTCAGGTCGATGACCGCGGTGACGAGCAGCAGGATGGTGCACTCGATGCCGTTGACCAGGCGGTGGAGACCCACGGCCGAGGCCAGCCGGCGGATCTGGGCGAGACCGCTGGAGCGCGGGACGACGGACTGGTCGGTCGCCTTCTCCATGCCGCTGTCGGAGCGGGCCACGTGGACGAGGTCGGAGGACGACTTCAGGAGCAGGACGCCGATGGCCGCGGCCAGACCCGCCACCAGATAGGGGTCGAGGCCGAGTTGGGCGGCGCGGATGCCCATGCCGACCATGACGGCGGCGTCGGCGAGGTAGGCGCCGAGCCGGTCCAGGTAGACCCCGAGCGGGCTGAACTGGCGTCGCCAGCGAGCCACTTCACCGTCGACACAGTCGAGCAGCAGATACAACTGCATGAAGAGGACGGAGAGCACGGCGCCGCCGAGGCCCGGCAGGATCAGGGCGACTCCGGAGAGCATCCCCGCGAAGACCATGATCACGGTGATCTGGTTCGGGGAGATACGGGCGTCGACGAGATGGCGGGTCACGCGCAGGGAAAGTGACCTCATGTAGAGGCGGCCGGCCCAGTGCTCCGCCCTGCTGTCCAGTTTGCCCGCAGGGTGAATGACGTTGCGGAGTTCCTCTAGTTGGACCTTGGGCATGCGGCGTTCTCCCTGGCGAGCTGGCGCTGGATCGGGCGGCTGGAAATGTCGTACAGGGAAGAGCATGACGGGGGTCCGGGCGGAGGTGATCGGCAGGGTGGAAAACAGGTGATCGTTGTCGTACGCGCGTACTACGGTGACAGCCATGACCCCCAAGACCCACGTCTTCCGTTCCATACGTCCCGACGAGTGGCGTCAGGTGAAGGAGCTCAGACTCGACGCCTTGCGGGATCCCGTCGCGCACCTCGCGTTCCTGGAGACCTATGAGGACGCGGCCGCCAAGTCCGATGTCTTCTGGCAGGACCGGACGGCCGGGGCCGCCGCCGGTGTCGTCGAGCGTCAGCAGATCGTGGCCGTGGGCGAGGACGGGGTGTGGGCCGGGTCTGTGACCGTCCTGGTCGAGGAGGCCGGGGTGCGGGACGTGTTCGGGACGGTGTCCGAGCGTAGCCAGGGGCATCTGGTCGGGGTCTTCGTGCGACCCGAGTACAGGGGGAGCGAGGCCGGGGTGACCCGGGCGCTCTTCGACGCCGCTCTCGCGTGGTCCTGGGGGATCGGGCTCGAGCGCGTGCGGCTCTTCGTGCACGAGAAGAACGGCCGCGCCGAGGCGTTCTACCGGAAGGCGGGTTTCCTGCCCACCGGAGAGGCGGTGCCGATGCCCGGGGACACCGGGGAGTTGGAGCTGGAGTTCGTGATCACTCGCGGGTAGGGCGGTCGACAGGCGTCAGGTCGGCACCGGCCCCAGACCTGCATCGGCACCAGACCTGCATCGGCACCAGATCGTCGGCCGCGTCAAACCAGCATCCTCGTCAGACCGGAAGCTCGTACTGCGGCCAGCGTGACCGGAGTTGTTCGCGGGAGCGGAGGAGGGCCAGGGTCGGCAGGCCGCGGGCCGGGCCCGTGGTCAGGAGATCCGGGAGCTGGGGAAGCGGGGCCACGGCCGCGATGTCGTCGAGGACGAGGGTGAGTGGTGGGTCGAGGCGACCGGAGGATGACCGTTCGGCCATGCGCCGGCCACGCTCGACCACGCTTGAGGCGAGGGCCGTCAGGAGCGGCATGGCGCCGGGGCTCGCCTTGGGGTCCTCGATGGGTTCACCGACCAGATAAAGCGTGCCCCCTTCATTGACGAAGGAATCCAAGGCGAGGCTGTCATTTCGGTTCGGAGTGCAGGATTCGCGGATGTTGACCGTGCCGAACGACGCAAGGACACGTGCCGTCAGCTCCTGCGCGATGTCCCTGCGTTCGGGGTGCGAGACGAGCGCGGCCTCCAGCTCGCCGGCGGCGCCGGACGCGGCCTTGGGATTCGTCCGCAGGGCCCGTACGGCGTCCTGCACCTGTGAGCCCTGGGCCCAGCGGTGGACATGGCGGAAGGTCTTGCCCTCCACCGCGGCGGCGTGCAGATAACTGCGCATGAGCGTTTCCGCTACATCGGCCATCGCCTGGTCCGCCTTGGCGGTGGGGCGTACCGGGGCGAGGAGAGCGGTCGCCCTGGACGCCGCCGTCTCCTTGTCCTCGCAGCCGGCCGTGGGGGACCAGTGGAGCCGGGCCGGGGTGTCGCAGAGGTGGGCCGGGTCGTAGAGGAGGACGGGGCCCAGTTTGGCGCGGGCGTCCTTGGTCTCCGACCAGGTGCGGGGGTCGGAGGTGATGACGAGGGCCGGGCCCTCCGCGTCGCGTACGGCCTGGGACGCAACGGGGTGGCGGGTTTCGGCGGGGGCGAGGACGACCGCGCGGGCTGACGTCCACGAGGGTTTCGGCTGGGGTGCCGTGGCGGCCCGGGATGCCACGGCTTCGGAGGGGACGGCCTCGGAGGCGGCGGTGTCCCGGCCGCCCGCGTGTTCGCGTGTCTGCGATCCCGCATGTCCGCTTACCTGTTCCCGTGCCTGTTCGCCCATACGTTCGCGGGCATGGGCACCCGCCCGCTCGCCCTCGGCCGCTCTGTAGGCCGTCTCCAGGGGCTGCGCGGGCATCGGTTGCGCCGGCAGCTGCTGCTGTTCCGTCCTGGCCGTCGGCACCACCGGATCAGGGGTGTCCGTGTACGCGGCGGTCGCCGTGGCCTTCGCGAGTCTTCGCGCCCGTCCCGCCCGCCACCGTGCCACCGTCCCCATCACGAACACCGCGAGGACCAGCAGCACCATCAACTGACCGATGAACAGGCCCCAGAAGAGGCCGTAGCCGGACAACTGGGCCGCGGGGGTGTCGGGCCAGGCGCCGGCGATGTCGTGCGGCGCGCCGATCAGATGCCGCATGGCCAACGGCGTACGGGTGAAGGTGATCGCGTCCGGCCAGGCACCGCGGGAGAACCAGCCCGCGAGGCCTGTCGCCGTCCACACCATCAACGTCATGCCGAGGAGAAAGCCCAGCACCCCGATCAGCAGGCCGTCGGGGATGCCGCCCGCGCCCTCGCGCCGGGGGTCCTGCCGGTCGTCGTGCCGGTCGGGGTGCTGTCCCATGTCACGCCACCGTGGACTCGGTGGAGCCGTCGAGATCGCTGAGATGCTGCTCCATGAAGGCCGCCGCCCGTTCCTCGGCCTCCAGTTCGGCGGCGCGCATCGCATCGTCGGAGATGAGGTCGGCGGACGACTGCGTCATCGCCCGGTCGGTGAAGACCAGCGGGCGTTCGGTCTCGGTGATGAGGTGCTTGACCACCTGGACGTTGCCGTTGACGTCCCAGACCGCGATGCCCGGCGTCAGCGTCGGGATGATCTCGACCGCCCAGCGGGGCAGGCCGAGGACCCGGCCGGTCGACCGTGCCTCGTCCGCCTTCTGCGCGTAGATGGTCCTAGTCGACGCCATCTTCAGGATCGCGGCGGCCTCCTTGGCCGCCGCTCCGTCGACCACGTCCGACAGATGGTGGACCACCGCCACGAAGGACAGACCGAGACGGCGCCCGAACTTCAGCAGCCGCTGGAACAACTGGGCCACGAAGGGGCTGTTGATGATGTGCCACGCCTCCTCCACCAGGAAGATGCGCTTCTTGCGGTCGGGCCGGATCCAGGTGTGCTCCAGCCACACACCCACGATCGCCATCAGGATCGGCATGGCGATGGAGTTCCGGTCGATGTGCGACAGGTCGAAGACGATGAGGGGGGCGTCCAGGTCGATGCCCACCGTCGTCGGGCCGTCGAACATGCCCCGCAGGTCACCGTCGACCAGCCGGTCCAGGACCAGTGCCACGTCCAGGCCCCAGGCCCGTACGTCGTCTATGGCGACGTTCATCGCCTCGGCCGACTCCGGTTCGGGGTGGCGCAGCTGCTCGACGATGTCCATCAGCACCGGCTGGCGCTCGACGATCGTCTCGTTGACGTAGGCGTGCGCGACCTTCAGGGCGAAGCCGGACCGCTCGTCGAGGCTGTGCCCCATCGCGACCTCGATGATGGTGCGCAGCAGTGCCAGCTGGCCCGTCGTCGTGATCGTCGGGTCGAGCGGGTTGAGCCGGATTCCCATGTCCAGGGCGGCCGTCGGGTCGAGCCGGATGGGAGTTATTCCCAGCTCCTGCGCGATGAGGTTCCATTCGCCGACGCCGTCCTCGCCCTGGGCGTCGAGGACGACGACCTGGCGGTCGCGGAAGCGCAACTGCCGCAGGACGTACGTCTTCTCCAGGGCCGACTTGCCGTTGCCGGACTCTCCGAGGACCAGCCAGTGCGGGGCCGGGAGCTGCTGCCCGTACAACTGGAAGGGGTCGTAGATGTACCCCTTGCCGGAATACACCTCGCGGCCGATGATGACGCCCGAGTCGCCGAGGCCGGGTGCGGCGGTGGGCAGGTAGACCGCCTGCGCCTGGCCCGTGGACGTGCGCACGGGAAGGCGGGTCGTCTCGACCTTGCCGAAGAGGAAGGAAGTGAAGGCGTCCGTAGCGGCGGACAGCGGATCCCGCATCAGTGCATCAGCCCCTACCTGCGGATTCCGGTGGCGAACGGCAGTGTGTTGACGAAGGCCCGGTGGTGCTCGCGGTCGCACCACTCCAGCTTCAGATACGACTTGCCGGCCGAGGCGCGGATGGTGCGCTTGTCGCGCGCGAGTGCCTCGGGGTTGCGGGAGGACACGGTGATGTAGCCGACGAGGTTGACGCCCGCGGCGCCGCTCGCGAGGTCCTCGCCGCGCTGGTCGAGGCGGTTGTGCGAGGCGATGTCGCGCGGGTCGACGGTCCGGTTCATCTTGGCGGCGCGGCTGGCCTCGGCCTCGTCGTTCGTCTTCTCGGTCAGCATGCGTTCGATGGCGACCTCGGTGGGTTCGAGGTCCATGGTCACGGCGACGGTGCGGATGACGTCGGGGGTGTGGACGAGGAGCGGGGCGAGGAAGTTGACGCCCACCGGGGTCATCGGCCACTCCTTCACCCAGGCCGTTGCGTGACACCAGGGCGCGCGGGTGGAGGACTCGCGGGTCTTTGCCTGGAGGTACGTGGGCTCCATGGCGTCCAGCTCGGCCGGCCAGGCGTTGCGCTTGGTCATCGCCTGGATGTGGTCGATGGGGTGGTCGGGGTCGTACATCGAGTGCACGAGGGACGCCAGGCGTCCCTGACCGAGCGGCTGCCGTACGCGGATGTCGGCTTCCTGGAGCCGGGAGCAGATGTCGGTCAGCTCGCGTGCCATGACGACGGCGAGTCCGGCGTCCCGGTCGACCTTCCGGCCGCCCTGCGGTCGCGCCGCGCGCGCCATGGCCTGCGCCTCGGCGGCCAGCTCACGCGAGTAGTGCATGCAGGCGACGAGATAGGCCCGGTGCTGTTCACTGCTCGTGGACACCATCGACTGGAGCTGGTCGTAGGACTGCTGGAGCCATCCGGGAGCCCGCTCGTCCCCCCGTACGGAGACGTCCTTGGCGTGGGCGTCCGGGTCGGCGGGGAGGGTGCGGGCGAGCATCTGGAGGCGGGTGACGAAGCCGTCGCCGTTCGCCACGTGCTTGAGCAGCGTGCCGAAACGGTCGACGAGGGCCTCCTGGTCCTCGCTGTCGCGCAGACCGACGCCCGGTCCCTCGATCTCGATCGCGGCCGTCACGGTCCGCCGGTCGGCGTGCAGCAGCACGGCGATCTCGTCGGGTCCGAACGGGGCGGCGAGCCAGGAGATCCGGCCGATGCCGGGCGGCGGTCCGATCTCGACCTCTTTGCCCTCGAGGCGGGTGCCGGCCTCCATCACCTGGCTGCGGTACGCCGTTCCCTGGCGCAGGCTCCGCTTGTAGCTGCGGTTGATCTCGAACCACTTGTAGAACGTGCGGCGCTTGTACGGGATGTACACCGCGGCGAGTGCGAGCAGCGGGAAGCCCATCAGCAGCACGATCCGCAGGGACAGCACCGGGACGAGCAGGCCGCACATCATGCCCAGGAACGCGCCCCCGATGATGAGCGCGATCTCGCCGGACTCGCGGTTCCGGCCGACGATCGCGTTCGGCCGGGCGCGGCCGATCAGATATGTACGGCGGGGCGTGACCGGATGGGACAGGTGGGACTCGGTCGTCAACGCCCTTCACCTCCCGTGCGGTTGGTACTGCTGTTGCGGGTATTGCTCGCGTGCGGGGTGTTGACCGGGCTGGTACGCGGCGGTGGTGCGGCGGAGGGGACGGATCCGCCGCCTCCGTTCGGCGTACGACTGCTGTGCGCGGCCACACCGCCGGACGCGGGGTTGGCAGGGCGGGGCTGGCTGTTGCCGCCTCCGCCTCCGCCACCGTTGTTGTCGGCGCGTGTGCTGTGCGTCTTGATGCCCTGCGCGACCAGGGTGGCCGGCGAGCTGATCACGGCGGCGGCCTTGCCTTCGGCGCCCTGCATGATGCGGTTGTTGCGGGAGCCGGCGATCTCGTCGCCGAAGCCCGGTACGAAGCGGTAGATCATCGCGCTGGCGAAGATGGCGAGCAGGATGATGGCGAGCCCGGAGACGACGGCGGAGAACGCGTCGGGTCCGTTGTCGGAGCTGAGGGCTCCGGCGAGGCCGAGCACGATGACGATGACCGGTTTCACCAGGATCACCGCGATCATGATGCCTGCCCAGCGGCGGACGTGGCCCCACAGGTTCTTGTCGACGAGGCCCGCGTAGACGACGGTGCCGAGGAGGGCTCCGACGTAGAGCAGGGCGGCCCGGATGACGAGCTCCAGCCAGAGGATTCCGGCGGCGAGGATCGAGACCATCGAGACGACGATCAGCATGATGGGGCCGCCGCCGATGTTGCCGCCCTTGTTCAGAGCGCCGGAGAACGTCCCGAAGAACGCGTCCGTCTGGTTGCCGGTCGTCTTGGCGAGCACCTCCGTCACGCCGTCCGTCGCCGACACGACCGTGTAGAGGATCAGCGGGGTGAACGCCGAGGCCAGCACGGTCAGCCAGAGGAACCCGATCGCCTCGGAGATGGCCGTGCTGAGGGGGACCCCCCGCACCGCCCGCTTCGTCACGGCCAGCAGCCACAGCAGCAGCGTCAGGATCGAGGACGCCGCGAAGACGACGGCGTACTGCTGGAGGAACTTGGCGTTCGTGAAGTCGACGTTGGCGGTCTCGTTCACGGCGGCGGAGAGTTTGTCGACTGTCCAGGAGGCGGCGTCGGCACAGCCCTTCGCCAGAGAGGACAGCGGATCCAGGGTCGAGCCGACCCCGGGATCCCCACTGAGGCCTGATTTGCCGGATCCCTTGGTGCCGCTCTCGCAGTAGTTTCTGGCGGGCCCGTGAATGAGGCTGCAGTGGTTGTTGCTCGACGAGGGCGACGGCGACGGCGTGGGCGCTGCGACCGCTCTCGTGGCCAGCAGCACCGCCGCGGCCTGTACGGCCCCGACTGCTGCGGTCAATTTGAGTACGCGGCGGTTAGCGGGCATACGTGAACCCTCCGTACTCCTCGACAGCCTTCGCGATGTCGCCGGCGCTGGAGGCCCGATCGTCGCCCGGGACAGGCGCGGGGCCGTCCTTCTGGGAGTGCGAGACGATCTTCCAGTCGCCACCGGTCCACTCCAACTTCATGGTGATGGTGAACCAGCTGCTGGTGACCGGGTTGGTGGAGTTCTCACCGGCGAGGCCGAGCAGACCGCCGCACCAGACCTCCACGGTCGCCGTGTTGTTCGAGGACTCGGTCGTCTTGGTCCCGATGGGACTCGTACGTGAGACGAACGTGTAGCCCTGCGGAGCTGAGCCGTCCTCGTTCAGACCCACGTTCTTGTTGAACTGCGGGGTGTACGCCTCGTCCAGCGTCGCCTCGAAGTCCGTCACCTTGGAAGGGGCGATCACGGTCGCGAGGATCTGGTCCCGCCTGGCCTTGTTGAACATGTCGGCCGAACCCAACGCCACCGCGTAGTTCGCCGCCGCGCTCTGTGCGCCCTGGGTGTTGTGGGGGAAGCCGGTCGGGATGCCTGCGGCCTTGGAGGTCACCGGGTGGTCGCCGGAGGCCGCCGTGGGGGACGTCTTCGACTTGGCGCCGCTGTCGCCGCCCGAGGAGGCCGAGTTGTCGCCGCGGTTCGCGAAGGCGATCGCGGCGATGAGGAGGACGACCACGCCGACGACCGTGACCAGGCTCCGCGAGGAGGATCCGCGCCGCCGCGCGCCGCCGTAGACGTCGCCCGGGCGGTCGGGCAGGCGGGTGCGGGTCTGGCCGGAGCCGCCGTACCCCCCGTCGTCGCCGCGCGGGCCGTCGCCGTACCCGGGTTCGTCACCGAGACTCATGCCGCGTACGCCCCCTCAACCTCTCGCTGAACCAAGTAGTACGACGGTAGCCGTGCTGGTTCCCGCGCGGGCGCGGTGTGGTGACTCGACATCAGGGAAACGCAACCTCAGCCGGTGGGCACGACGGACGGGTGGGTCGATGGAGAGAGATTCCGGGCGCGCCCGGCCGGGACTGACGGCGCGCCGGGTGCGGCGCGGCCCGGCCGGGCTACACGGCCATGCCGTACACGATGGTGAAGAGCGTGCCGAGGGAACCGATGATGAAGACTCCCGTGAGCCCGGCGATGATGAGGCCCTTGCCCTGTTCGGCGCTGAAGGTGTCGCGGAGGGCGGTCGCGCCGATGCGCTGTTTGGCCGCGCCCCAGATTGCGATGCCGAGGCAGAGCAGGATGGCGACCGCCATCACCACCTCGACCATCACCTTCGCTTCGTTGCCCAGGCTGCCGAAGGGACCCCAGTCCGGGGCGATTCCACCGATGATTGTGTTGATGTCGCCCTTGTCGGCTGCGAAAAGCATGTAAGTCACCGCCCCTGGTGGGTAGTTCTGCACCCCCTGCCACTGTGCGCAGAGGTCGGGCCCATTCTCGCCGACAATGACGCCGTCGTATGTCGACTTGACGTCATTGGTTGGCGGGATTCGTACGAATTCCTTGTCACCGGCGTACGCGGGACCCTCTCGGGAGGCGTATGGCGGTATACGAAGAGTCGTATCGTCACTCTGTGTATCACGGGTGGTCACGCCGGGCAATGAAGTGGAAGCGAAACCTGGCGTGTGGTTCCGTCGTTGTGCCCTTCCACGGCGCACGCGCGCGGGCGAATTCGAACGGACGCGGCCCCGCCGTACCGCTTCTGACGGTCCGTCGAGCCGGTGTTCCCCGGGTCGCCGCGTCTGCGCGGGGTGGACGCCGTACGCCGAGCCGATGCTCCGAAGGCTATCCCTCCGCCCCGGGCAGGAGGAACGGGCCGCGGCTGGTTGCCACGGCCCGTTCGCCGGGTGCTGCCGGGGAACCCCACGTCTCCCGGCGGCCGCCCGCACTCCGGAGGTCAGCCGGTGAAGGCGGTGACACCCTCCGGGGTGCCCCAGCCGGTCGGCCCGTCGTAGCCCGTGGTCGCGGTGCAGAGGTAGCTGGTGGTGCAGGTGCCGTTGTTGCCCGAGGTCACGTCGTTGAGCGCCGAGGTGCCGGCCTTCGTGTACGGGAACTTCGCCGGGTAGGAACCGCTGGACGGGGTGCCGCCGAGGGCGTAGACGCCCGCGATGATGGGCGAGGAGGCGCTGGTGCCGCCGAACGTGTACCAGCCGGCCGTGATGCCGTACGAGTCGTACACCGCGACGCCGGTGGCCGGGTCGGCGACCGCGGAGACGTCGGAGATGGTGCGCTTGGAGCAGCCCGTGTCGGTCTGCCAGGTCGGCTTGGTGTCGTACGCGGAGCAGCCGGAGCCGGTGGCCTCGGTGCTGCTGGTCTTCCAGACCGACTCTGTCCAGCCGCGGGTGGTGGAGGTCGCCTTGGTCAGCGCGGTGCCGCCGACGGAGGTGACGTACTGCGAGGCGGCCGGGTACTCGGCGCCGTAGCCCGCGTCGCCCGCGCTCACGGTGATGGCGACACCGGTGTGCTTGAAGTACGCGGTGTCGTACGACGTGTCGGAGGACGACTCGGAACCGCCGTAGCTGTTCGAGACGTACTTCGCGCCCAGGGCGACCGCCTCATTCACCGCGGTGCCGAGGTTGGCCATGGTGGCGGACTTGGCCTCGACGAGAAGGATGTTGCATTTCGGGCAGATGGCGCTCGCCATGTCGAGGTCGAGGGAGATCTCCTCGGCCCAGCCAGTGTCGTTCGACGGCAGCGAGG
This sequence comes from Streptomyces sp. NPDC005784, assembly GCF_042871525.1. NCBI lineage: Bacteria > Bacillati > Actinomycetota > Actinomycetes > Kitasatosporales > Streptomycetaceae > Streptomyces > Streptomyces sp. NPDC005784. The sequence goes on along the minus strand of NZ_JBIAIQ010000059.1, from coordinate 27,748 downwards.
TGGTCGAGCCGGTCTGGCTGACCTTCTTGAAGCAGCCGTTGGCGGTGGTGCACGCCGGGAGGCCGTAGTACGAACGGTAGGTCGCGAGGTCGGCCTCGGCGTTGGGGTCGTTGTAGGCGTCGACGATGGCGATGGTCTCGCCGGTGCCGTTGGCGGCGGCCGCGGAGGTCAGACCGTACGCGGCCTGGAGGTCCGTCGGCCCGAAGCCGGACGGCGTGGAGGCGTCGGCGGCGTCGGGGGTGACGCCCTCGGCGTAGCCGTTCTCCGCCATGTACTCGGTGACGCCGCCGGTGACCCGCATGGCGTTGCAGGCGGCGACGTCGGCCTTGGTGGGCGTCGCGCATGCCCTGGTCCAGCTCACGTGGGGGGTCACCTTGGGGGCGCCGGTACGGGCGTCCGCGGTCCCGGCGGCGCCGAGGCCCGCGAGGACGAGGGCGGCGACGCCGAGGACGGCCGCGCCGGTTCGGCGCCAACTGCCGCGCGTCGGGCCGGCGGAAGGTCTCTTGGGGAGTGTGGTGCGCAACGGACAGCCTCCTGGGAGTGGTTTGCAGGGGCGGTGCGGGTGCGCCGCCGGTGGGGTGTCCCCGGCGGTGGGCCATGCGGCCCGCCGACGACCTTCCCTTGTTGAGTACGCGACAACAAGAGGCTTATGGAAGCCTTACTTCCGCCTTGCTGAACGCGGCAGGCGCGTGACCTCCCCATGGCCCCCGGATGGCTGGAGGCTGACGGCCGCTTGACCCAACTCACAGCCCGTTCAGGGGAATTGCACTGGTGGCGCTGTCGCGTTCTCCGGACGGTCGTGCGCTTCCGTGATAGGGAACGCCCTGCGGGACCGAGCCGGCGCGGGGGAAGCGGGAGCGTCGCCCGAGGGAGTCCGGCGACGGCAAGGGAAGACCTCGGAGGAGAAATCGTGATCATTGACGTGATCTACCAGATCAACGCCGTGCGCCGCACCGTCGACACGCGCGAGTTCAAGGCGGGCGCGGTCCGCGTGGTGACGCTGAGCCAGATTTACGACGCGACGGTCGACGACGTCTGGGACGCCTGCACCAGCGCCGAGCGCATCCCCCGCTGGTTCCTGCCCGTCTCCGGTGACCTCCGCCTCGGCGGGACCTATCAACTCGAAGGCAACGCGGGCGGCACGATCGAGCGGTGCGAGCCGCCGGAGAGCTACGCCGCGACCTGGGAGATCGGCGGCGACGTCAACTGGATCGAGGTGCGGGTGACCCCGGAGGGGGACCGCACCCGGTTCGAGCTCGACCACATCGCCCGCGTCGGCGACGAACGCTGGTCGCAGTTCGGGCCCGGCGCGGTCGGCGTCGGCTGGGACCTCGGCCTGATGGGCCTGGCCGGCCACCTCGGTTCCTCGGGCGGCTCCGTGGACCCGAAGGAGAGCATGGCCTGGCTGGGCTCCGACGAGGGCCGCCGCTTCATCACGCTGAGCAGTGAGAGCTGGTACGAGGCGAATGTCGCCGCCGGTGAGCCGGAGGACGGCGCCCGGGGCATGGCGAACCGGACCACTGCGGCGTACACGGGCGCCGAACCGGAGTGAGGCCGCCCGCTCTCACCTCATGGGCGGCCCTCGGCGGGAGCCGGGGGTCGCTCGTCCTCCAGCCCCTCGACGAAGTGGTCGAATTCGCCCGCCTGGACGCCCAGGACGAACGCGTCCCACTTCCTGCGCGTGGTGGTGACGACGTTCTCCGGGTCACCGGTCTCCCTGATGTAGACCAAGTCGTCGTCACCGAAGGCGAGTTCGATCCAGGGGCCGGGCCCGGTCGCGTCGTCCGGCGCGGCCCGCACCCAGTCGAGGTCCGAGGGGATGTCAGTCACGGGCCTGTTCCTTCTTGAGGGTATGGAGGAGTGAGCGGAAGGCCGCGGGGGCGGCGGTGAGTATCGCTCCGCGGGGGTCGCCGGATTCTGTCAGGCGGATCGCGCCGGTGGCGCGCTCTCCGGCCAGGTGTATGCAGGCTTCTCCCTCGCCGCAGTACGAGGACTTCTGCCAGGTGGCGGTGCGCATGTCGGGTCCTTTCACAGGTCCTGGGCGATGTCGTGGATGAACTCCCGTGACGCGTGGGGGCCGAGGGCGACGTCCGTCATGCGCTCCAGGAGTACGCGGTACTTGTCGAGCTGGGCCTCGGCGTCGAGCAGCGCGGAGCCGTGGGACTGGTCCAGGTGCACCGTGTCGAGCTGCGGGACCGCTCCGTGGGCGTACAGGATCGACTGCCCGGAGCCGGGGTAGGCGCCGGCGGCGAACGTGATCACCTGGACGGCGATGTGCGGGTGCTCGCTCATGTCGAGGATGTGCCGGAGCTGCTTCTTCGTGACGGCAGGGCCGCCGAACTGCATGCGCAGGGCGGCCTCGTGAAGGACAGCCCGGTACGGCGTGGGGGAGTCGTTGAAGAGGACGGCCTGACGCTTGATCCGGAACGACAGCCGGTGCTCGATGTCGGGCGGCGAGAGTTCCGGTACGACCTGGCGGAAGACCTCGCGGGCGTGATCGTGGATCTGGAGCAGGCCGGGGACGTGGGCGGTGATCCCGGCGGTCAGGCGTGTGGCGTGGTGCTCCATCTCGGCCAGGTTGATCAGGCCGCCCGGCAGGATCTCGCGGTACTCCTCCCACCAGCCGCGTGGTCGTACGGCGGTCATGTCGCTGAGGGCCTGGACCAGGTCTCTGTCCGGGCAGTCGTAGTGACAGGCGAGCGTGCGGACACGCTCGGCGCTCACACCGACTCGCCCGGCTTCCATGTTGCTGACCTGAGTCTGCTTGATGCCCATGAGTTGACCGGCCTGGGTCGACGTCAGGCCCGCGCGTTCGCGGAGTTTGCGCAGCTCCGTGCCGAGACGGAGCTGGCGACCCGTCGGGTTCGTCCTCACGGGCTCGCTGCCTCCTTGCTGGTACTGGTCACCCACACGGGTGGCAGTAAAGCCAATCCCCGCAAACCGGTGAATGTATTTACTGGGCGCGGCTACCTTATTTCTGGGACCCCGCCCAGAAGCACCCCGCTCGACGGAGCGGCCGCGGTCACTGGGCACCGTAGCGAAACGACACCACCCAACTCCCCTCCGTGATCGGAGACTTCCGTGGCAACCGTATCCCCGCCCTGGTCCTACACCCTCCAACTCCCGCACGATCCACGCGCCCCGGGCATCGCCCGCGTCACCCTCCGGGCCGTTCTCGCCGCGCACCAGCTCTCCGAACTCACGCCCACGGCCGAGCTGTTGGCCTCCGAACTCCTCACCAACGCCCATCTGCACGCCCCGGGCCCCAGTGCCCTGCGCGTCCTGTGGGCGGAACCCGGCCGGCTGCAGGTCGCCGTGTGGGACACGGACCCGACCGTCCCGTCCGGATTCCGGGAGGGTGCCCCCGTGGATCTGCCCCAGCGGGACGCCGAGCACGGCAGGGGACTGCACCTCGTACGGGCCTGCGCCGACGCATGGGGGGTGTCCGTGCTGCGCGAGCTGGGGGCGTCGCGAGGAGGGAAGCTGCTGTGGGCCGAATGCCGTGCCGCCGGGCGGGCCTGGGGCTGAACCGGTGGAGGTGCCCCGGGGGCGGGAGTGGTGGCCGGGCGGGGTGGGGATTCTCAGGTGATACTCGGACTGGTCCGAGGTTTTTCTCACCCGCTTGCGGCAAGGTGAGGGGCGATGAAGAGCATCCGCATCACCCGTCTCCCAGACACCCGGCGGCCCGCACTGCTCGGTGCGGCCCTCGTGCTGCTGGCGGTGACGTCCTCGTCCGTCGCGTCGGCCGACGACGGCCCCGGGCCGTTCGGCGTGACCGTCCAGGCCGCCGAGAACGGCCGGAACGCGCGCGTGGGCGCCCTGTTCCACGGTGATGCCGCGAGCGCCGGCAGCGGCGGGCACTTCTGCACCGCCTCCGTCGTGCACAGCGCGGGGCGGGACCTCGTCCTCACCGCCGCCCACTGTCTGGACGGTGAGGCGCAGCTCTCCTTCGCGCCCGGCTACCGGGACGGCACCGCGCCGTACGGGTTCTGGGACGTCCAGGGCGTCTTCCTCCCCGAGGGGTGGATGAACGACCAGGACGAGGACAGCGACGTCGCCTTCGCCGTCCTCGGCACCCGCGACGGCAAGGAGGTCGAGGACGCCGTCGGAGGCGGGAACGCCTTCGCCGCGCACCGCGCCACGGGGGCCACCGCCGTCACCGTCACCGGATACCCCGGCACCGTCGACACCCCCATCACCTGCACCGACAAGCCCACCGCCCAGAGCCGTACGCAGCAGCGCGTCGAATGTCCCGCCTTCGCCGGCGGAACCAGCGGCAGTCCCTGGGTGAACGGGGACGGAGCGGTCGTCGGCGTCATCGGCGGCCACGAGCAGGGCGGCGACACCGACGACGTCTCGTACAGCGTGGTGTTGGGGACCGAGGCCGACGAGCTCTACCAGGAGGCCGGCCGAGCCGGTTAGTGCCTGTCCGGCGGAACATGCCGCTCTGTCCTTGTGCGCGACATCCCTCTCGCGCGGAGCCCGCCTCTACACTGACGTCGGCGGACTCCTGTGCGGTGAGGGGCGGTTGACGGTGCGTAAGACGTGGATCGTGGCGACCGCTGCCGTCGGCGCCGGGATCACCTTCATGATGCTCCTCGTCGTCGGCGTCTACGTGGTCGCCGGGAACCTCGCCAACGGGATCGGCGGCGGTTCGGTCGGACTCGCCAAGGGCGCCGTACCCGCCGCGTACCAGTCCCTCGTGCAGAAGTGGGGCAATCTCTGCGGCGCGATCAATCCCGCGCTGCTTGCCGCCCAGCTGTATCAGGAGAGTGGATTCAATCCGAACGCGAAGAGTCCGGCGGCGGCGGAGGGGATAGCGCAATTCATCCCGGGGACCTGGGCCACGCACGGGGTCGACGGCGACGGGGACGGCGTCCGCGACGTATGGAACCCGAATGACGCGATTCCGTCGGCCGCCTCGTACGACTGCGAGCTGGCCTCCTATGTGAAGAACGCTCCGGGAAACGTCACCGAGAACATGCTCGCCGCGTACAACGCGGGCGCGTACGCGGTCATCAAGTACGGGGGCGTGCCGCCGTACGCGGAGACCCGGAACTATGTGAAGACGATCACCACGCTGGCGAAGAGTTTCGCCGCGCCGGTGACCCGCGTGGACCCCTCGAAGCAGGCAGCGGCGGCCATCACGTACGCGCAGAAGAAGCTCGGCACGCCCTATCTGTGGGGCGGCAACGGAACCGCTGACCAGGGCGGACGATTCGACTGCTCGGGTCTGACCAAGGCCTCGTACGACAGCGTCGGGGTGACCCTGCCGCGGGTCGCCAACGACCAGTACAACGCCGGGCCGCACCCCAAGCGGGAGGAACTCCTGCCCGGGGACCTGGTCTTCTTCTCGGACGACCTCACCAACTCCCGCGCCATCCGGCACGTGGGTATCTACGTGGGGGGCGGTTACATGATCGACGCCCCCAGGCCGGGTGCCGTCATCCGTTTCGACCCCGTCGACACGCCCGACTACTTCGGGGCCACCCGGGTGACCGCGGATGGCGCGAAAGCATTGCCCACTTCGGTATGAAACCACCCTCTGATCTGCGGCGATGTATCTCTCTTCGATAACGTATGCGTGATCATTTCGTGGAGTGTGGAACGTATTGAAGGGAACCGTGCGTTCCTTTTGACGTAGAGAACTGATCTACAACCACGGGGGTGGATCGAGCGGCGCGCGAAAGGGCGCGGCCGCGGGAAAGACGACGAAGGGGCCGCAGCGCCATGGCTGGACTCGCCGAATCCGGTTCGAACCCCGACGTCGACCTGCTGTACGACATCAATGGCCTGGCCAAGCACGCGCCGCACTGGTTCGACCGGACCATGGAGTTCGTCGGCGAGTGGGGTCTGCTGCTCGCGATGGTCCTGCTGGTCCTGTGGTGCTGGTCGACCGTGCGGCGGCGGGGCGGGGCCGACGCGGCGTCGTCCGTGGCCGGACTCGTCTGGGCGCCGCTCGCGGCCGGTATCGCGCTCCTCGTGAACGCTCCGATAAGAGGCTTCGTGGAGCGCCCGCGCCCCTTTCGTGACCACCTGGGCCTGGACGTCCTCGTGAGCGGCAAGACCGACTTCTCCTTCGTCAGCGACCACGCGACGATCACCATGGCGATGGGCGTCGGACTCTTCGTCGTCAACCGGAAGTTCGGACTGGCGGGGATAGGGCTCGCGCTGCTCGAAGGGTTCTGCCGGGTCTACATGGGCGTGCACTACCCGACGGACGTCATCGGCGGTTTCGCCCTCGGCACGGCCGTCGTCCTGCTGCTGTCGCCGCTCGCCATGGCCCTGTTGACCCCGGTCATGAAGGCCGTGGAGACCGCCCCGCGCGCGGGCCGGCTGATCCGCGCGCGGAGTGTCGCACCCGCCGGGCAGGAGACCCTGATCCCGGAGGCGCGCGCCGAGCACCCGGAGGAACGGGACCTCGCCGCGTAGCTTCCGGACCGCCCGGCGCCCCGTCCGCGTGCGCCCAGGGCGCACGCGGGGCGCCTCGGGTCACAGCGCCTGCGGGAACGAGAAGAAGCGGTTCGGGTCGTACTGGTGCTTCAGGGCCGTGAGGCGGTTGGCCGCGTCGCCGTAGTACGCCTTGCGCCAGTCGGTCAGCGTCGCGTCCGTGTAGTTCTGGTAGGCCGCGCCCGAGGCGTACCGGGCCATCGCGTTGTGGGCGCCGGTCAGCCAGGACTGGGCGGTGGTGCCGGAGGTGCCCGCCCGCCAGGAGACGATGTACTGCGCCAACATGCGCGAACGGCGGTGCACGAACGCCGTGGACGTGGGCGCGACACGGTTGACTGCGCCGCCGAGCGCGGTGAGCGCGATGCTGCCCGCGCCGCCGCGGGTCGCGGAGATCTGGTTCAGGAGCGTCTGGACGCCGGCCGCCGAGATCGAGCGGTCGAAGAAGTCCGAGCGGGCCGCGTACGTCTCGCGGCCGAGGGCGCCCTGCGGGCTGCGGCCCGGCGTCGAACCCGGCAGGTGGCACTGGGCGTCGGCGGAGAACGACGAGCAGCCCGCGTACACCTCCATCGACTCCTCGTACGAGCGCCTCTTGAGGGAGACGCTGCGCGCGGGGGAGCCGATCCGGTCGGCCAGCCGGTCCACGGCGTTCTGGAGTTCGCCGTAGGTGCCGAGCGAGAAGGCGGCTATGGACACGGTGGGTGTGCCGCCGGCCGCGTTGGCCAGGTGGCAGGACGACCAGATCTCGTCCGGCTGGCTCGGACCCCACTCCTGCCAGGCCTTCACCACGGCGGCGGCCTTGGCCCACGGCCAGGTCATGTACGCCGAGACACCCTGCGGTGCCGGGTGGGTTTTGAAGCGGAGTTCGGTGACGACACCGAAGTTGCCGTTGCCGGCGCCGCGCAGGGCCCAGAACAGGTCCTTGTTCTCGGTGGCGTTGGCGGTGAGCTGCTTGCCGTCGGCGGTGATCAGCGTCGCCTGGGTGAGGCTGTCGCAGGTCAGTCCGTACGCCCGTGACACGACGCCGTGGCCGCCGCCAAGGGTCAGGCCGGAGACGCCCACGGTGGGGCAGGAACCCGCGGGGATGGTGACGCCCTTCGCGGCCAGCGCGCGGTAGACGTCGATCAGCTTGGAACCGGCGCCGACGACCGCTTCATTGGCCGAGGCTCGGATCTTGTTCAGCTTGGAGACGTCGATGACCAGCCGGCCGTCGCCGGAGGACCAACCCGCGTAGGAGTGGCCGCCGTTGCGGATCGACACCTTCACGCCGTGGGCGTGGGCGTAGTCCATGGTCGTACGGATGTCGTCGGCGTGCGCGACATAGGCGACGGCGGCGGGCTTCAGGTTGTCGAAGCGCGTGTTGTACAGCTGGTGGGCGGCCGGCCAGCTGTGGTCGCCGGGGCGGATCAGGGCGCCGTCCAGCTGGTGGGACAGGGCCAGCCAGTTGGCGGCCGCGCGGCTACTCGCGGTCGCCGTGCGTATGCCGGTGGTCTCGGTCGCGGTGCTCGCGGCGCCCGTGCTCCTGGCCGTGCCGGCGGCTTTGCCGTCCCCGCTGTCACTGCCGTTGCAGGCGGACGTCGCCGCCGCCGCGAGGACGGCGGTGGCTCCGCCGATGAACGAACGCCGTTGCATGTGCGCCTCCCGTGGGTTCCGTGGAACGAGACGGGCCCCTGGGCCCGGGGGTTCCACGTGCACATGTCGCAGAACCGCTACAGCATTCGGGCATCCCAGCACGCCCGCTCCGGGGCGGGCCCGGCGGGGTGGGGTTGGGGGAGGGGCGAAGGGGCACGGAAGCGGAGTGAGGTTGCGGTGGGGAGGGAGGCCGCGGAGGCGAATCGGGCCGCTGCGGTGTGGTGGGGGCGCGGAGACGAGGCGAGGCCGCAGAGGCGGGGCGGGGTGCTCCGGAGGCGTGACGGGGCGGAGGCGGGGCGGGGCGGGGCGGAGGCGGGGCGCTGCGGTGAAGTGAGGCCGCGAGCCGCGTGGCGCGAACCGCGAGCCGCGTGGCGCGAACCGCGTGCCGCGTGGCGTGAACCGCGTGCCGCGTGGCGTGAACCGCGTGGCGTGAACCGTGGGCCGTGAAGTGTGTGCCGCGAGCCGCGAGCCGCGAGCCGCGTGCCGTGAACCGCGTGCCGCGTGCCGTGAAGTGTGCGCCGCGTGGCGTGAACCGCGTGCCGTGGACCGTGAAGTGTGTGCCGCGTGGCGTGGGTCGTGGGCCGCGTGGCGCGTGCCGCGTGGGCCGCGTGGGGGCGCGGTCGTGGGGATCCGCGGGGCTAGGCGGTCACCGCTCCGGTGTGGGCCGCTCCGTCCGTTCGGGCCTGGCTTCTGGCGCGGCGGGCCGGGCCTCGCCAGCCGCAGGTGCAGCGGGCCAGGCAGAAGGGGCCTTGTTCGACCGTGGTCGTCCTGTGGTCGGGGAGAGGGTGCGTCTCGTCCAGATGCTCCACACCGACAACGTTACCCAAGCCAAGTGAACGGATTCCTGTCGCGTGACGGGCGCCCCTACCCGTCGTTAACCGGAACGACGGGAAGGCCCGGGACGGACCGGCTGGGGGTCGGTGGACGATGGTGGCGCAGCAGCAGGGACGGGCGGCGGTCGCGGCCGCGCTCGTCGCGGCGGGGCTCATGGTCTGTGGCACCGGATGCTCGGGCGGCGGGGCGGCCGCGGAGGACGTCCACGCCGGCACCGACACCGCCCGGACGCTGCGCCAGGCCGTGGCCGCACTGGAGCGCGCCGGCAGCGCGAAGGCCAGTACGTCGATGGAGATGGCCACGGGCGGCACCCGGGTCACCATCCGCGGGCAGGGTGTGTACGACTTCAGGAAGCAGACGGGGCGGTTGAAGGTGCTGCTGCCGCAGGACCCCGCGGGGGCGGCCGAGCACCGGCCGATCACCGAACTCCTCGCCCCGGGCGCGCTGTTCATGAAGAACCGGGGCGCCGGGGTGCCCGCCGACAAATGGGTCCGCGTGGCGACGGCCGGTCTCACGGACGGGAACCTGGTCACGGGCGGCGCCACCGACCCGTACGCGGCGGCCGAACTGCTGCGCGGGGCGCGGGCGGTGACCTATGTGGGGAAGACCGACGTCGCCGGGATCCCGGTACGGCACTATCGCGGGACCGCCGACCTCGACGTCGCCGCGCGGGACGCCTCGCAGGGGCAGCGCCCGGCACTGAGGGCGGCAGCGAAGGGGTTCGCCACCACCGAGGTGCCCTTCGACGCCTACCTCGACGACCAGGGGCGGCTGCGCAAGGTCCGGCACCGGTTCAGCTTCGTCAACGGACAGCGGAAGGGCACCGTCGCCGTCGCCTCGACGCTCCTGCTGTACGACTTCGGCAGCCCCGCCGCCGTACGGCTGCCGGATCCCGCGGACATCTTCGCCGGGAAGATCGCGGAGTAGTGGGTTCCGGGGACATGGGCAAGAGCATCCGGAGCCGTAGCTTCACAGGAGGGCCGGAAATGGCCCTTCCGTGCCATGCGCGGTGCGTAGGCCGCTCCCTACTCTAGGAAGTCGGTGACGGCAGGAAGAGGTGACGCACGTGGCTCCGGTCGGCGGTACGGCAGTTCAGGACCACGTGGCCCTCGCCGAGATCGAGCTGTGCGGCGAGCTGATCATCGCGGCCTCGACGGCCCACGAGGACCGGCTCAGCCTGGAGAGCATCGACGCGGTGCTGAAAGTGGCCGAAGAACGTGCCCATGACCAGCGGGGCGCGGAGGACTAGTCACCAGTGCCTCCGGGAGCCCTTGTCTCTCGCCCCCTCGCTTCTCTCAGGTGCGGAGCAGGCGGCCGATCGCCTTCGTCGCTTCCTCGACCTTCGCGTCGATCTCGTCGCCGCCCTTGAGGGCCGCGTCCGCGACGCAGTGGCGCAGGTGCTCCTCCAGGAGCTGCAGGGCGAAGGACTGGAGGGCCTTCGTGGAGGCGGACACCTGGGTGAGTATGTCGATGCAGTAGACGTCCTCGTCGACCATCCGCTGGAGGCCGCGGATCTGCCCCTCGATGCGACGCAGCCGCTTCAGGTGCTCGTCCTTCTGCTCGTGGTAGCCGTGGATACCGCGGTCGTGGTCGGTCACGATCTCCTGCGCGTCGCCGGAGTGCGCCGTCGCGCCGGCCTCGGTGGTCGTCATCGCGTCCTCCTGCTGGATCCGATCGGCGATCTTGTCTGAAACGCCACTTACATATACCCCTGGTGGGTATATGGTATCGAACTTTGCTGGGTATAGGGCCCTTGCCCGGCGGCGGTACCGGACCCCGTGCCGATCACTGTGCCCGATGGGCGACACTGGGGGACGGCCCATTAGCCGTGGCCGGATGATGCGCCTAGCATCAGCCTGACCGAAACCGAAGCATCCCGAGGACCCCAACGTGCGCTTTCGTCTGACCCCCAGGGAGACGAGCTTCTACGACATGTTTTCCGCATCCGCGGACAACATCGTCACGGGCTCGAAACTCCTGATGGAACTGCTCGGGGCGGACGCTTCCGCTCGGGCCGAGATCGCAGAGCGTATGAGGGCCGCGGAGCACGCTGGTGACGACGCGACACACGCGATCTTCCACCAGCTGAATTCCTCCTTCATCACGCCCTTCGACCGCGAGGACATCTACAACCTCGCCTCTTCCCTCGACGACATCATGGACTTCATGGAGGAGGCCGTCGACCTGGTCGTCCTCTACAACGTGGAGGAACTGCCCAAGGGCGTCGAGCAGCAGATCGAGGTGCTGGCGCGGGCCGCGGAGCTGACCGCCGAGGCCATGCCCAACCTGCGGACCATGGACAACCTCACGGAGTACTGGATCGAGGTCAACCGTCTGGAGAACCAGGCGGACCAGATCCACCGCAAGCTGCTGGCCCACCTCTTCAGTGGCAAGTACGACGCCATCGAGGTGCTGAAGCTCAAGCAGATCGTGGATGTGCTGGAAGAAGCGGCCGACGCGTTCGAGCACGTGGCGAACACGGTGGAGACCATCGCCGTCAAGGAGTCCTGACCCCTTCATGGCCACCTTCGCTCTGATCGTGACCATTGGCGTCGCGCTCGGTTTCACGTACACGAACGGCTTCCACGACTCGGCGAACGCCATCGCCACCTCCGTGTCGACGCGCGCCCTGACGCCGCGGGCCGCGCTCGCCATGGCCGCGGTGATGAACCTCGCCGGCGCGTTCCTCGGCAGCGGGGTCGCGAAGACCGTCAGTGAGGGGCTGATCCAGACGCCCGAGGGCTCGAAGGGGATGGGCATCCTCTTCGCGGCCCTCATCGGCGCGATCACCTGGAACCTGATCACCTGGTACTTCGGTCTGCCGTCCTCGTCCTCGCACGCCCTGTTCGGCGGCATGGTCGGCGCGGCGCTGGCCGGTGGCACGACGGTCTACTGGAACGGTCTGCTCGACAAGGTCATCATCCCGATGTTCCTCTCGCCGATCGTCGGTCTGCTCGTCGGCTATCTCGTGATGACCGCGATCATGTGGATGTTCCGGCGGTCCAACCCGCACAAGACCAAGCGCGGTTTCCGTATCGCGCAGACGGTGTCCGCGGCCGGCATGGCGCTCGGGCACGGTCTTCAGGACGCCCAGAAGACGATGGGCGTCGTGGTGATGGCGCTGGTCATCGCCGACGTCCAGGGGCCGAACGACCCGATCCCGGTCTGGGTGAAGATCACCTGCGCAGCGATGCTGTCGCTGGGGACGTACGCGGGTGGCTGGCGCATCATGCGGACGCTCGGGCGGAAGATCATCGAGCTCGATCCGCCGCAGGGCTTCGCCGCCGAGACGACCGGTGCGTCGATCATGTTCACCACGGCCTACATCTTCAAGGCGCCGATCTCCACGACCCATGTCATCACCTCGGCGATCATGGGTGTCGGGGCGACGAAGCGGGTGAACGCCGTGCGGTGGGGTGTCGCCAAGAACATCGTCCTCGGCTGGTTCATCACCATGCCGGCCGCCGCGATCGTCGCGGCGTGCAGCTTCTGGGTCGTGAACCTGGCGTTCCTGTAGGAGCGTGATCGCTTCCGCGGCGCCTGGTTTGTCGGGGCCGGTCCTCCGAGAGGGCCGGCCCTTGCTGTTTCCCTCCGCCGGGCGGCGGGCGCCGGTCGCATCCTGCCTTCGCGGGCAGGGCGGGCGGCCTTCGGTGGCTTGATCATGCGGTCCTCGGGGAGCTCGGCCCGAGGGTTTTCGCCCCCTCCGCCCCTTCCCTTCCCGACCCCGGGGGCTGCGCCCCCAGACCCCCCTTCGGCCTGAACGGCCTCGTCCTCAAGCGCCGGACGGGCTGGATGCCGCCGGGCGCGCGAGATCGCGGGGGCGGGACGGCCGCGAGTGGGGCAGCCCCTGGACGGATGGCTTCGGGGGGTCCGCCCCGGCTTCCGGGACGCGGGAAACGAACGGCCCCGCCCCCAGGAGTCGGGGGCGGGGGGAATCCGAACGGGCCTGCCCTCGGGGGGCCGGGGGCGGGGGGGGGGAATCGAACGGGCCTGTCCTCGGGAGCCGGGGCGGGGGGAAATCGAACGGGCCTGCCCGCGGGAGCCGGGGCGGGGGGAATCCGAACGGGTCCGCCCGGAGGAAGCCGGGGGCAGGGAGAAACCGAAGGGGCCTGCCCTCGGGAGCCGGGGCGGGGGGAATCCGAACGGGCCGGCCCTCGGGGGGCCGGGGGCAGGGGGAAATCGAACGGGTCCGCCCGGAGGAAGCCGGGGGTGGGGGGGAAGGCCGAACGGCCCCGCTCCTGGAAGCGGGGGTGGGGGGAAAATGAACGGGCCCGCCCCCGGGAGCCAGGGGCGGGCCCTTTCGTCCTCGCGGTGGCACCGCCATGCAGCACCGCGAGGGGTTTCGGGAGGCGGTCCGGTCAGCCGAAGCGACCGGAGATGTAGTCCTCCGTGGCCTGGACGGACGGGTTGGAGAAGATGCGCTCCGTGTCGTCTATCTCGATGAGGCGGCCGGGCTGGCCGACCGCGGAGAGGTTGAAGAACGCGGTGCGGTCGGAGACGCGGGCGGCCTGCTGCATGTTGTGCGTCACGATGACGATCGTGAAGCGCTCCTTCAGCTCACCGATCAGGTCCTCGATGGCGAGGGTGGAGATCGGGTCCAGGGCCGAGCAGGGCTCGTCCATGAGAAGGACCTGAGGCTCCACCGCGATCGCCCGCGCGATGCACAGACGCTGCTGCTGACCGCCGGACAGGCCGGACCCGGGCTTGTTCAGCCGGTCCTTGACCTCGTTCCAGAGGTTCGCGCCCTTGAGGGACCGCTCGACGACGTCGCTGAGCTCGGACTTCTTGTAGGAGCCGTTGAGCTTCAGGCCCGCCGCCACGTTGTCGAAGATCGACATCGTGGGGAACGGGTTGGGGCGCTGGAAGACCATGCCGATGGTGCGGCGCACGGCGACGGGGTCGATCCCGCTCCCGTACAGGTCCTCGTCGTCAAGCAGCACCTTGCCCTCGACGCGGCCACCGGGGGTGACCTCGTGCATGCGGTTCAGGGTGCGCAGGAAGGTCGACTTGCCGCAGCCGGAGGGGCCGATGAAGGCCGTCACGGAGCGGGGCTCGACCGTCATGGAGATGTCTTCGATCGCCTTGTGGGCGCTGTAGTAGGCGGTGAGACCGCTTACGTCGATTCGCTTGGCCATGTCAGTCACTGCTTCTTTCGCAAAGGATCGGGTCGCTGATCGGCCGCGTCAGCGGCCCGTCTTGGGGGCCTTCCAGCGTGCGATGGCGCGCGCCCCCATGTTGAGAATCATGACGAAGAGGATGAGGGCCAGTGCCGCTGCCCAGGCCCGGTCGGTGGCCACGTCGGTTCCGGCGCTGTACTGGCGGTAGATGTACAGCGGGAGCGAGGCCTGCGGGCCGTCGAACGGGTTGTTGTTGATGAAGTTCGTACCCCACACCAACAGCAGCACAGGAGCGGTCTCGCCGGCGATACGCGCGACCGCGAGCATCACACCCGTGGTGATACCGCCGATGGACGTCGGCAGAACCACCTTGATGATGGTGCGCCACTTCGGGATGCCGAGCGCGAGGGAGGCCTCGCGCAGCTCGTTCGGGACGAGCTTGAGCATCTCCTCGGTGGAGCGGACCACCACGGGCATCATCAGGATCGCGAGGGCCATCGCGCCGGCGAAGCCGGAGTAGCCCATACCCAGGATCAGGATCCAGAAGCTGAGAACGAACAGGCCGGCGACGATCGACGGGATGCCCGTCATGACGTCGACGAAGAAGGTGACCGCACCGGCGAGCTTGCCGCGTCCGTACTCGACGAGGTAGATCGCGGTGAGCACGCCGATCGGCACAGCGATCAGGGTCGCGATGCCCACCTGCTCCAGGGTGCCGAGGAGCGCGTGGTAGATACCGCCACCGGGCTCGTTGTCGGCGACCACACCCATGGAGTGGGTCAGGAAGTACATGTCGAAGGCCTTCGCACCACGCTTGATGGTCTCCCAGATCAGGGAGGCGAGCGGGATGACGGCGATGACGAAGCAGGCCCACACCAGGGTGGTGGCGATGCGGTCCTTGGCCTGGCGGCGGCCCTCGACGCGCGCGGCGATGACGTACGTACCGAGGACGAAGAGGATCGCGGCGATCAGGCCCCACTGGACCTTGCTGTCCAGGCCGGCGCCCAGGCCGATGCCCACGGCCACGGCGACGGCTCCCGCGGCGATGGCCCAGGAGGACCACTTGGGGAGGGTGTTGCCGCGCAGCGTGCTGGCGTGCTTCCGGGTGACGGGTGCGTTGCTCATGCGTTGGCCCCCGAGTACTCCTTGCGGCGGTTGATGATGTAGCGCGCCGCACCGTTGACCAGCAGGGTGATGATGAACAGGACGAGACCCGAGGCGATCAGGGCGTCCTGGCCGAACACCGTGGCCTCGTTGAACTTGCTCGCGATGTTCTGCGCGAACGTGCCGCCGCCCGGGTCGAGCAGGCTGGCCTGGATCTGGAAGGTCGGGGAGAGCACGGTGGCGACGGCCATCGTCTCGCCGAGCGCGCGGCCGAGGCCGAGCATCGAGGCGGAGATCACGCCGGAGCGGCCGAAGGGCAGCACCGACATGCGGATGACCTCCCAGCGCGTGGCACCGAGGGCCAGCGCGGCCTCCTGGTGCATCTGCGGCGCCTGGCGGAAGACCTCACGGCTCACGTTGGTGACGATCGGAAGGATCATGATCGCGAGCAGGAGGCCGACGGTGAGCATCGAGCGGGGTGCTCCGCCCTGCCACGTGAAGATGCCGGTCCAGCCGAAGTAGTGGTCGAGCCAGCCGAACAGGCCGGTCAGGTGCGGCACGAGGACGATCGCGCCCCACAGGCCGTACACGATGGACGGGACGGCGGCGAGCAGGTCGATCACGTACGCGATGGGCCCGCCGAGCTTGCGCGGCGCGTAGTGCGTGATGAACAGCGCGATTCCGACCGCGACCGGGACCGCGAGGGCCATGGCGATGATCGCGGAGACCACCGTGCCGAAGGCCAGCACCGCGATGCCGAAGACCGGCGGAATGGTGTTGGTGTTCCACTCGAACGTCGTGAGGAAGTTGCCCTCGTTCTTGCTGAGCGCAAGGGAGGCGCGGTAGGTGAGGAAGACCGCGATGGCGGCCATGATCACCAGGAGGAGGATGCCGGAGCCGCGGGACAGCGCGAGGAACACGCGGTCGCCGGGGCGGGTGGCGCCGCGGGCGGCGCGCTTCCGCGAGGCACCCGAAGATCGTGGGGCGGGGGGAGGCGCTTCAGTGTTCTTTGTCGATATGTCCATCATGAGTCTCCGGTCTGCGGAGCCGGATCGAGTGGCGGCTCCAGGCGGCGGTGCACCGGACGGTGCGGCCCGCCTCGGCGAGGCGGGCCGCACACTCGGATCAGCCCAGGTTCGAGATGGTGGAACGAACCTTGGTGATGATCTCGGCGGGGATCGGGGCGTACTGGGCGGCGGTCAGCTGGTTCTGGCCGTCCTCGCTCGCGATGTAGGTCAGGAAGGACTTGGTGGCGGCCAGGGTGTCGGCCTTGTTGCCCTTCTCGCAGAGGATCTCGTAGGTGACCAGCGTGAGCGGGTAGGCACCCTCGGCGGTCGGCTTGTAGTTGAGCTTGAGGGCCAGGTCGTTGCCGGTGCCGACGACCTTGGCGGTCGAGATCGCCTTGGTGGCGTTCTCGACGGTGGCCTTGACCGGGGCGGCGGCGGCCGTCTTGAGGTCGGCGGCCTTGATGCCGTCAGCGGCGTAGGAGAGCTCGAAGTACGAGATGGCGCCGGGGGTCTGCTTCACCTGCTGGGCGAGGCCGGCCGAGCCCTGGGCGGACTGGCCGCCCTGCGCCTGCCACGCCTTGCCGCCGGAGTACTTCCAGTCCGCCGGGGCGGTGGCGATGAGGTACTTGGTGAAGTTGTCCGTGGTGCCGGACTCGTCCGAGCGGTGGAACGCCTGGATCTTGGTGCTGGGGAGCGTCGCGGTGGGGTTCAGCTTCTTGATGGCCGGGTCGTTCCACGTCTTGATCTTGCCGTCGAAGATCTTGGCGATCGTCGAGGAGTCCAGGACCAGGTTGTCGACACCGGGGACGTTGAAGCCGACCGCGATGGGGCCACCGACCATGGGCAGGTCGATCGCGGCGTTGCCGCCACAGGTCTTCTTGGCGGCCGTGGCGTCCTCGGGCTTGAGGGCCGAGTCCGAACCGGCGAACGCGGTCTGACCCTGGGTGAACGCCGTGACACCGGCGCCCGAGCCGGTCGGGTTGTAGTTGATCTGAACGTCCTTGCAGGCGGCCGTGTAGGCCTTCACCCAGGCGTCGATCGCGTTCTTCTGCGCGGAGGAGCCGGAGGCCTGCAGCTGTCCCTTGGCGTTGTCGCACTTGATGGAGCCGGTGTTGCTGGCCGAGGCCGAGCTGCCGCCACCGTTGGACTTGGTGCCGGTGTCGTCAGAGCCGCACGCCGTGAGGGCCAGGGCGCCGGAGACGGCGAGAGCACCGAGGGTGAGGGCACGCCGGTTCATGCGCTGAAGCTTCACTTCGGGAGTTCCTTCCAGGAGCCGCCGTCTGTGTGGCGGCGTGCGATGTCTGCGTAATGCGGTCCGTAGCGATGGGAAGGGTTCGCCCTGGGGCGTCCTTCGCACCGTGTAAGGCCGAAATTAGGCAGATCAGGTGAAGGCGCCGAAGGCCGTAAGTGAACGGAGGGTGAACCCCTGACGGCGGTGCGGTGAGGTCACGGAACGCTCACGTCGAGGACACGGCTGTGTCCCGGCCGAGGGGGCCAAAAAGGAAACTCCAGGTAATCGAACGGGTGCGGATGTGTCGCGCGGTACCCATGTTCCCGTCATGCCTCATTCGCCTCGATTTCCTCATGAGCACCAGCGAAGGGCGCGCTCGCTACGCTGAGTGCCCGTCGGTGGCTCCGCCGGGCTGTCCGCACGTGGCGAAGGCCCGCTCCGGATGCCGGACTGTCCGCACGTGGCGAGGCTCCGCTCCGGATGCCGGGGCGGCGCCCTCCCACACAGGGGAACACGTCATGCGAGTCGCAGCGCGTCCAGCAGTGCGTCCACGAGGTCGCGGTCCCGGGGCTGGGTGAGGCGGTGGCGGGCGGCGGTGGGGGAGACCCAGAGCACGCGGTCGACCTCGTCGTTCGGGGCGAAGCGGCCGTCGGCGGCCTCGGCGGCCCAGTAACGGACCTCTTTGGGGCGGCCGGCGACGAGATAGCGGAGCGTGGGGAGGACGGCGCCGGGGACGGCGTCGTAGCCCGTCTCCTCCTCCACCTCGCGCAGCGCGCCGGTCAGGAAACCCTCGCCGCGCTTCAGCTTGCCCTTCGGATGCGACCAGTCGTCGTACTTGGGCCGGTGGACCAGGCAGATCTCCAGTGCGGAGTCGACCGGGGAGCGGCGCCACAGGACGCAGCCCGCCGCTTGGATGGTGTCGTCGGCCATGGGGCCTCCCTCACGGGGTGCGTACGGCTTCCTTCTGCCAGGCCTGCTGGAAGGCGAACCGCGCCGCCTCCACCTCGTGCCGCTGGTCGGCGTGCAGCACACCGAGCGCGTACGCCGTCGCCGGCGCGATGCGCGGGGTGCGTGCCGCCGACGCCGCGGCGGACGCGGCCTCCGCCGCGTCCCGGTGCCGGTTGAGCGCCTTGCCCGCGCCGAGCAGACGTACGTCGACGGGGCACTCCCCCTGGTGCAGCGCCTCACTGGCGTAGCGGTGCAGCCGCAGCAGCAGCCGGACCTGGTGCCAGGGCGCGTCCTGCGGCTGGGGAGCGGTGTCGGCGGAGAGGCCGTGCACGAGGGCCTCCGCGTTGTAGGGGTGGCCCGCCACGACCAGCGGCAGCGCGGTGACGGCGTCGGTCAGCCGGTCCTGGGCCGCGGCGGCCAGCGGACGCAGGTCGGTGGTGTCCGCGGCCGGGGCCAGCGGAACCTCACTGGCGAGGACGGCGACGCTGTCGGCGACGGCGTGGAAGCGGGAGGAACCGAGCGCCTGGAGGGCCGCCGAGTGGGCGCGGGTGCGGGCGAGCGTCAGCTGGCGGTCGAGGAGCGCGCCCGCCTTCGCGGCGCCGATGGTCAGATGGCCCGCCTTGGGGGCCGCGGCCGGGGTCCGTCCGGCCTGGGCGGGCAGGGCGGCCGTGCCCGACAGCCGGTTCAGCGCGCCGAGCAGCCGCTCCAGGCGTGCGGCATAGGCGTGCTCGCGCGCCAGGGTGCCCGAGAGCCAGGCCAGTTCGGGGCGCATCCCCTCCGACCAGTCCGCGTCGAGCAGCGGCCGGAAGGTGTGCAGGCTGCCGCTGATGCGGCGGGCGGAGCGGCGCAGGGAACGCGCCGCGTCGCCGGACTCCCCGGCCCCGCTCGCCGTGGCACCGGTCTCCCGGTGCTGGCGCAGCGAGCGGAGGAACTCCGTGGCCTGGGCCCGCAGATAGCCCGCCAGGGCGTCACCGATCGGGGCACCTCCCTCGTCGAGGGGGGCCGGGGTCCTGGGGGCCGTCCCGGCCACGGAGCTGGTGGGGGGATCAAGGTGCTGCTGTGCCACGCCGGCGCCTCCGGGCGTCTATGAGCATCTCCTGGACGTTCCGCAGGGGCTGGCCCTCCGCGTCGGTCGCGTGGCGGATCCACTCGCCGTCGGGGCCGAGGTGCCAGGAGGCCGTGGTGTCGGACATGCCGGTCTCCAGCAGCCGGTTGAGGGCTGCACGGTGAGCCGGGTCGGTGACCCTGACCAGGGCCTCGATCCGCCGGTCGAGGTTGCGGTGCATCATGTCGGCGCTGCCGATCCACACCTCGGGTTCGCCGCCGTTGCCGAAGGTGAAGACCCGGGAGTGCTCCAGGAAGCGGCCGAGGACGGAGCGGACCCGTATGTTGTCGGACAGGCCCGTGACGCCGGGGCGGACGGCGCAGATCCCGCGCACCCATATGTCGACCGGCACGCCGGCCTGGGACGCGCGGTACAGCGAGTCGATGAGCGCCTCGTCCACCATCGAGTTGACCTTGATGCGGACGAAGGCCGGACGCCCGGCGTTGTGGTGCTGGACTTCCTTGTTGATCCGCGCGATCAGGCCGTCGCGCAGGGACTTGGGCGCGACGAGCAGACGGCGGTAGGTCTCGCGGCGCGAGTAGCCCGAGAGCCGGTTGAAGAGGTCGGAGAGGTCCGCGCCGACCTGCGGGTCGGCGGTGAGCAGTCCGAGGTCCTCGTACAGCCGGGCGGTCTTCGGGTGGTAGTTGCCGGTGCCGACGTGGGAGTAGCGGCGCAGCGTGTCGCCCTCCTGCCGGACCACGAGCGACAGCTTGCAGTGGGTCTTCAGACCGACGAGGCCGTACACCACGTGGCAGCCGGACTCCTCGAGCTTCCGGGCCCACTTGATGTTCGCCTGCTCGTCGAAGCGGGCCTTGATCTCGACCAGGACGAGGACCTGCTTGCCGGACTCGGCCGCGTCTATCAGCGCGTCCACGATCGGTGAGTCGCCGGAGGTCCGGTAGAGCGTCTGCTTGATGGCGAGCACGTCCGGGTCGGCCGCGGCCTGCTCCAGGAAGGCCTGCACCGAGGTGGAGAACGAGTCGTACGGGTGGTGCAGCAGGACGTCCCGCTCGCGCAGCGCGGCGAAGATGTCGGGCGGGGACGCCGACTCGACCTCCGCGAGGTCGCGGTGGGTGCCGGCGATGAACTTGGCGTACTTCAGCTCGGGCCGGTCCAGGGCGCCGATGCCGAAGAGGCCGGTGAGGTCCAGGGGACCCGGCAGCGGGTACACCTCGGCCTCGGAGATCTTCAGTTCGCGTACGAGGAGATCGAGGACGTACCGATCGATGGACTCCTCGACCTCCAGGCGCACCGGCGGGCCGAAGCGGCGCCGCATGAGCTCCTTCTCCAGAGCCTGGAGCAGGTTCTCGGCGTCGTCCTCCTCGACCTCCAGGTCCTCGTTCCGGGTGAGCCGGAAGGTGTGGTGCTCCAACACCTCCATGCCGGGGAAGAGCTCCTCCAGATGGGCCGCGATCACGTCCTCGATGGGGACGTAGCGGTTCGGGGAGGCCTCCAGGAAACGGGAGAGCAGGGGCGGGACCTTGACGCGCGCGAAGTGGCGGTGGCCGCTGACCGGGTTCCGTACGACGACGGCGAGGTTCAGGGACAGGCCCGAGATGTACGGGAAGGGGTGCGCGGGGTCGACCGCCAGCGGGGTCAGGACCGGGAAGATCTGGTGCCGGAAGAGAGTGAACAGGCGGGCCTGCTCCTTCTCGGTCAGCTCGCTCCAGCGGACCAGGTGGATGCCCTCCTCCGCGAGCGCGGGGGCGACGTCCTCCTGGTAGCAGGCCGCGTGCCGGGCCATGAGTTCGCGGGAGCGGGCCCAGATCATCTCCAGGACCTCGCGGGGCTGGAGGCCCGACGCGGACTTGGTGGCGACCCCGGTGGCGATGCGGCGCTTCAGGCCGGCCACCCGGACCATGAAGAACTCGTCCAGGTTGCTGGCGAAGATCGCCAGGAAGTTCGCGCGCTCCAGAAGGGGCGTGTTCGGGTCCTCGGCGAGTTCCAGAACGCGCTCGTTGAACGCCAGCCAGCTGCGCTCCCGGTCCAGGAACCGGCCTTGCGGCAGCATGATCCCGTCCTGCACCGTGTCCTCGTACTCGTCGAGGTCGGCGTCGAGGTCGGGCTCCAGGTCGGAGACGTTGGCCGCGACGGTGTGCGGACGATGCGCGGCGATGGAGCCGACGGAGGGCTGCGGGTGCTGCACGGGTGCCTGGGCGCTTCGCTGGTTCATGGACCCATTCTTCCGTGCCGAGGGCGAGACCGGCGCGTCGGAGAGGGCGGGCGCCAGCGCGCCGATGCGGAAATTCCCGTTCCGCATGGCTGGCGTACGCTCACTCCCCGTAGACGGAGAGGACTCGTTCTCCGACGAGGGAGAAGGCTCGGGCACGGCAGGCTGCATTCCTTGAGCGTCGCAAGGTCACCTGAATCGATGGTTACGGCGACATGACGTGCGGGCTATCGGGGGGCGGCTCCCGGACGTCTGCACGCCCGGGAGCCGTGTACGCACCCACCCCCGTGAGGTGCGTGCCTGCTGGGGATACCGCGGGTTACGGAGTACGGCGGCGCAGCAGAGCGAAGGCGGCGGCGGTCGCCAGCCCCGCGACGGCCAGCAGCAGGCCGCTCTCCACGAGCTGGAGAAGCCAGAAGTGCGACTCCGGCTGATAAGTCGTCCAGAAATCGGTGAGCCCCGTCCGCTCCACACATTTCCCGAGGGCGGCGGCGCTGTCGGTTCCGACGCAGGCCATGTTGGTGCTCAGCCTCTCGCCGTCGCCGGTGACGGCACCGTGTTCGAGGACCAGGGCGCCGTGCGGGAACTGGAGTGCGGCCCGTCCGGTGGTCGTCTCGGCAGGCCACAGGCTCATCCGGAACCTGTCGAGCACCTCGTGCAGGACGTACGCCGCGGCGAGGGCGACCGCGGCGGCGGGCAGGGCCCTGCGCAGGACCAGGCCCGCGAGCGCGCCGAGGGCGAGACCCGCGAGGGCGTACGCGACGGCGACCGGGCCGGTGGAGATGTAGACGTTGGTGTTGAACCAGCCGCCGGTCAGGTCCCCGTTCCCGGCACGACGTGCCCAGTCGCTGAGTACGACCGCCGGTGTGATGGCCGCCGTGAGCAGGACCGCCGGGACGGCGAGCTTGGCGGCCAGCCAGCGCGCCGGGGTGACGGACTGGGTCCAGGCCAGCAGCGCGGTGCCGCTCTCCAGCTCACGGCCGATCAGCGCGGCACCCGCCCAGACCGCGACCGGGTACATCAGATACGTGAGCCCGATGGCGGCGAGGTCGAGACCGTAGCTGTAGATCTTGTCCGCCGTGGTCTCCCGGATGATTCCGCAGTCCGCCAGGAAGTCCGACGCGTCGCAGTCGCCGACGGCCTCGCGGGCGTCGGGACCGATGGCGTGCATCCAGATCAGGGCCGCCACGAGGGTGAGCAGGGCGGCGCCCCAGGCGTACAGGGCCGTGCGGTGCAGGCGCAGCACGGTCCAGGTCAGGCCGGACGGGCGGCGCAGGGTCGGGGCGCTCATGAGGTGGACGTCCTCCCCAGGACGCCGAAAGCGACGGCGACGAGGATCGCGGCAGCGGCCAGCAGGACGCCCGTCTCCAGGAGCTGGCGGGGCCAGTAGTCGGGGGAGGGGAGGTACGTGCGGGTGAAGCCGACGACGTGGTGCCGTGCGAGGCACGCGTGACTGTAGGCGCAGTCGGGGTCGGGGATCTCCGCACCCGTGGAGGTGATCGCCCGGCTTCGGACGGCCAGCTCGGGCTGTTGGTAACTGCCCTGGAAAGGCCAGGAGTTGGCGCGGAACGCGATGACCGCGCTCTGTGCGATACCGGCGACGGCGAGGGCGGGCAGGGTGCGGCGCAGCACGAGACCAGCGAGAGCGCCGACGGCCAGACCGAGGAGCGGTGCGGCGACAGTGCCCGGGCCGAGGGAGAAGTACAGGGCGCGCGGCCCGATGCCGGCCAGCAGGAGATTGCTGTGGGCCGACCAGAGCATTCGGTACAGCGCGACCAGCAGGCCCGTTCCCACGGTGATGAACAGCGCCGGAACCGCCAGTTTGGCGGCGAGCCAGCGGGCGGGGGTGACGGACTGGGTCCAGGCCAGCCGGGCGGTTCCGTTCTCCAGCTCGCGGGCGATCAGCGAGCCGCCCGCGAAGACGGCGACGGTGAACGAGGCGACGTCGAGCAGGAGGGCCGGGGTGTAGAAGAGATCGTTGTAAGGGGACGAGAAAGGGAAGTCCGGAATCCCGACGGCCCAGGCGTCGTGTTGCACGCCCGCGTAGCCGAACGTGTCGAGCAGACGCTGCGTATGGCCGGCTCTGGGGCCGTACAGCCACAGCATCAGGCCGGCGGTGACCACCACGAAGCCGGTCCAGATCCACAGGGCGGTGCGGTGCAGCCGAAGGACCGTCCAGACCAGGCCGCGGGGCCCGGGCAGGGCGCGGCGCAGGGGGGACGTAAGGGTGGTGGCGCTCATCGGGTCACCGTCTCGGGGGTCGCGGTCGTGCCGGGCGTGAGGAGCGCCGGGGCGGAGGGGGAGCGCAGATGGGCGAGGAGCAGTTCCTCCAGGGACGGCCGCTCGGCCTGCCAGTGGTCGTCCACCGGCCCGTCGTTGCGTATCAGGGCGGTGAGGCCGCGGCCGGTGGCGCGGGACTCGACGACGAGGTGCGGGGCGAGGTCGGTGGGGGTGCCGCGGCCGGTCACCAGGGTGTGCGCGAGGAGCAGGTCGTCCAGGCCGCCGCCGAGCCGGATGCGGCCGCCTCCCAGGAGCAGCAGGTGATCACAGGCGTCGGCGAGTTCGGCCACGATGTGCGAGGACATCAGCACCGTGGTCCCCCGCTCGGCGGCGTCCGCCATCAGGGTGCCCAGCAGTTCATGACGGGCCAGCGGGTCCAGGTCGGCCATCGGCTCGTCCAGCAGCATCAGGTCGGGCCGCTTGCCCAGCGCGAGGGCGAGTGCCACGCGGGTCCGCTGGCCGCCGGACAGCCTCCTGACCCTGGTCCCGGGGTCGAGCGAGCCCTGTTCCACGATCGCGGCGGCGTACGAGGCGTCCCAGCGGGCCGGGTTGAGTTCGGCGCCCAGCCGCAGGGTCTCGGCGATCGTGAGCTGGGGGTGCAGGGGTTTGTTCTGGGAGAGGTAGGCGATGCTCTCGCGTGCCTCGCCCGGGGTGGCGCCGAGCACGGTGAGCGTGCCGGCGGCGGGCCGCAGGAGTCCGGCCGCCGCCGCCAATAGCGTCGACTTGCCCGCGCCGTTGGGGCCGACGAGGGCGCTGATCCGTCCGGCCGGGAGGCGGAAGGAGCAGTCGTCCAGGGCCGCTGCGGAGCGCCGGCCGTAGCGCACGGTGAGACCGTGCGCCTCGATGGCGACGGTGGGTCGGGTGGTGCGGGTGGAACTCACTGGTCCCCCTTCGGGAAATGTGCGTCCAGTACGGAGCCGAACAGCGCTGCCACGTCCTCGCGGTCGAGGCCCGCCGCGCGGGCGCTCCGGGCCCAGGCGTCGAGCTCTTCGCGCAGGGGCGAGTCCGCCGTGGCGGCGCCGAGCGTTCTGCGGACGAAGGTGCCGAGGCCGCGCCTGGCCTCGACCAGACCCTCGCGCTCCAGCTCGCGGTAGGCCTTCAGGACGGTGTTCGGATTGATGGCGGTGGCTTCCACGACCTCGCGGGCCGTGGGGAGTTTGTCGCCCGGTTCGAGCAGACCGAGGCGCAGTGCCTGCTTCGTCTGCTGGACGATCTGGACGTAGGTGGCGACGCCGCTGCGCCGGTCGATGCGGTACGCGACCACTCGGACAACCACCCTTTCACTAATTGAGTAGTGAAAGGGTGGTGGAAGAGGTGGGTCGCCGTCAAGTCGCGGACAAGCGGAGGGTGTTGCTCCGGCGGAGAATCAGGCCGCCTGCCAGGCACGCAGGGTGTTCGGAAGCGGCGTCCGGAAATTTCTTGGCCGATGTGTGAACCGATCGGCGGGGCTCGTCCGATGAGGGGATGTGAGGGAAACGAGAAGCGACGGAGAGCTGCTGCGGGCCATCGCAGCGGACGGGGACCGTCGCGCCTTCGAAGAGCTGTACCGGCGGTATGCGCCATGGCTGACCGCGCGGCTGCGCGGCCGGTGCGCCGACGCCGGGATCGTCGACGATGTCGTCCAGGAGACCTTCCTCGCGGTCTGGCGCGGCACCGCCCGCTACCGCGAGGAGGGCGACCCGGCCGGCTGGCTGTGGCGCATCGGCTCGCGGCGCCTCGTCGACACGATGCGCGGCGACGGCGCGCGCGGTCGGCTCCGGCACGCGCTGGCCCGGCTCCGGCACCGCGACGAGGCCTCGGCGGAGGAGCGCGTGCTGGCAGGCGTCGAACACGGCGACCTGGCGGGCGCGCTGACCAGACTCTCGCCCGAACTCCGGGCGGTTCTCCAGGCCACGGTGATCGACGGGCTCAGCACCAGGGAAGCGGCCGTCCTGCTCGGTATTCCGCCGGGCACGGTCAAGACGCGGGCACTTCGTGCGCGCAAGCAGTTGCGGGAGGCGTTGGCATGAGCGACGACCGTCGCACAAGCGATGGCACCGACATGAGCGGTGACATGAGCGGTGACAGCCGTACGACCTGGCATGTGCCGGAGGAGGACCTTCGGGCCTATGCGCAGGGCGAGTTGGTGCCGCCCCGTCTGTGGTCCGCCGACACCCACCTCGCCACGTGCGCGAAATGCCGGGAGACGCTTTCCGCGATGAGCGACCCGGTCGCACTCGACGCCGGGTGGGAGCGGCTGGACGCCGAGCTCGACGCCCCGCGACCGGGCCCGGTCGAGTGGCTGCTCGTCCGGCTCGGCGTCGCCGACCACACGGCGCGGCTGCTCGCCGCCGCACCCGCCCTGCGCCGCTCCTGGCTGGGCGCGATCGTCGCCCTCCTGGTCATGACCGTGGCCGCGGCCAACGCGGTCCAGTCCGGAGCCACGCCCACCCTCTTCCTGGCCCTCGCGCCGCTGCTCCCGCTCGCCGGGGTCGCCGTGTCCTACGGCCCGGCGCTCGACCCGACCTACGAGATGGCGGTCGTCTCTCCCCTGCACGGCTTCCGGCTCCTGATGATCCGCACCGTCGCGGTACTCACCGTGGGCCTCGGGGTCAACGGCCTCGCGACCCTCGCCATCCCTTCCTACGGACTGCGTGCCCTGGCCTGGCTGCTGCCCGCCCTCGCCCTCACCGCGACCGGACTCGCGCTCACCTCCCGGCTCGGTCCCGTCCTCGCCCCCTCCCTGGTCGGCGGCGGCTGGGTCGCCCTGCTGGCCGTGGCACGGGCGACCACGGAGTCCGACGCCACGCTCGCCCCGTTCACGGCGGCCGGACAGGGCGTCTCCGGGGCCGTCGCGGTACTGGCAGCCGGACTCCTCTACCTCGCGCGGGACCGGTTCGACGCGTCCCGCCTCCCGCTCACCGACTTCACCGACAGGAATGCCGCATGATCCCCACCGTCTCCGCCTCCGGCCTGACCCTCCGCTTCGGCGGGACGCTCGCACTCGACGACGTCTCCGTCCGCCTCGGAGCGGGAGTCACCGGACTCCTCGGGCCCAACGGCGCCGGAAAGACCACCCTGTTGCGGGTGCTCGCCACCGCCGTGCCCGCCGACCGGGGCTCCTTCACGGTCCTCGGACACGACCCGGGCACCACCGCCGGACGCCTCGAAGTGCGGCGCGCGCTGGGCTACCTGCCGCAGACACCCGGGTTCCACCAGGACTTCTCTGCCTTCGAGTTCGTCGACTACGTGGCGATCCTCAAGGAACTGACCGACCGCACCGCCCGGCACCGCGAGGTGCGCCGGGTGCTGGAGGCCGTCGACCTGTCCGATGTGCGCGGCAAGCGCATCAAGCGGCTGTCCGGCGGTATGCGCCAGCGGGTCGCGCTGGCCGCCGCGCTCGTCGGCGACCCCGGCTTCCTCGTCCTCGACGAGCCGACCGTCGGCCTCGACCCCGAACAGCGCATGCGCTTCCGGGAGCTGATCGCCCAAGCGGGAGAAGGACGCACCGTCCTGCTCTCCACCCATCAGACCGAGGACGTCGCGATGCTCTGCCACCAAGTGATCGTCATGGCCGGCGGCCGCATCCGCTTCGAGGGCACCCCGGCCGAGCTGACCGATCGAGCGGCCGGCCGGGTGTGGAGCAGCACGGAGCGCGATCCGGCCGCCCGAGCCGGATGGCGTACGGGCACGGGCGCCTTCCGCAATGTCGGCGATCCGCCCGAGGGCGCCGAACTTCTCGAACCAACGCTGGAGGACGGCTACTTGCTCACTCTCGACGGCGAGACCGCGGAGGTCGCGGCATGAGTTTCCTGAGTCAACCTCTATGCCGCCAAGGGTTCCTCAGCGGCTGCGCTGACCTTGCCGTTGGCTTGGTGGATGGCGGGGTCGTAG
>NZ_JBIAIQ010000058.1:0-41469 GCF_042871525.1 Streptomyces sp. NPDC005784 | reverse complement strand
CACCCGGATCCGGATCACGCCGGTACCTCGTATACGCGTGAGGGCGGTTTCCTGCACGACGCCGCCGAGTTCGACGCGGACTTCTTCGGCATCTCGCCGCGCGAGGCCCTCGCGATGGATCCGCAGCAGCGGTTGCTGCTGGAGACGTCGTGGGAGGCGTTCGAGCGTGCCGGTATCGACCCGGCCTCGATGCGTGGCAGCCGCACCGGTGTGTTCGCTGGGGTGATGTATCACGACTACGCCATCGGTGACGGCGGCGAACTGCCCGAGGGCGTCGAGGGCTACCTCGGCACGGGTACCTCCGGCAGCATCGCCTCCGGCCGGCTCTCGTACGTGTTCGGTCTGGAGGGTCCGGCCGTCACCGTGGACACCGCCTGCTCGTCGTCGCTGGTCGCTCTGCACCTCGCCGTGCAGGCGCTGCGGAGTGGCGAGTGCGACATGGCGCTCGCCGGTGGTGTCGCGGTCATGGCGACGCCGGAGACCTTCGTGGACTTCAGCCGGCAGCGCGGTCTGTCGGTGGACGGCCGTTGCAAGTCGTTCGCGGCGGCTGCCGACGGGACGGGCTGGGGCGAGGGCGCGGGCATGCTGCTCGTGGAGCGTCTTTCCGACGCTCGCCGCAACGGGCATCCCGTCCTGGCCGTGGTCCGTGGTTCGGCCGTGAACCAGGACGGTGCGTCCAACGGTCTGACCGCTCCCAACGGTCCGTCCCAACAGCGCGTCATCCGTGAAGCGCTCGCCAGTGCGGGGCTGACCGCGTCCGAGGTGGACGCGGTGGAGGCGCACGGCACGGGCACGCGGCTGGGCGACCCGATCGAGGCGCAGGCGCTGCTGGCGACATACGGTCAGGACCGTCCGGAGGGGCTGCCGCTGCACCTGGGGTCGATCAAATCGAACATAGGGCACACGCAGGCTGCGGCCGGTGTCGCGGGCATCATCAAGATGGTCATGGCGATGCGGCACGGGGTGCTGCCCCAAACGCTGCATGTCGACGAGCCGTCCCCGCAGGTGGACTGGGAGGCGGGTGCCGTCTCGCTGCTGGCCGCGGAGGTGGCGTGGCCGGAGACGGGTCGCCCGCGTCGGGTGGGTGTCTCCTCGTTCGGTATCAGCGGTACCAACGCTCACACGATCATCGAGCAGGCCCCGGAGCCGGAAGTTTCTCCGGTGGCGGAGGTCGGTGTGGTGCCGTGGGCGCTGTCCGGGAGGAGCTCGGAGGCCCTGCGGGACCAGGCGCGAGCACTGCTCGCGTTTGCGACGGGTGCTCCGGAAGTGGCCGCGAGCGAGATCGGGCGTGCCCTGGCGCTGGGCCGTGTCTCGTTCGAGGAGCGGGCCGCTGTCGTGGCGGGCGACCGGGAGGGGCTGCTGGCTGGGCTGGCCGCCCTCGCCGAGGGGCGCGCCGTCCCCGGTGTCGTCAGCGGCTCCGCCGTCGGTGGCAAACTCGCCTTCCTGTTCACGGGGCAGGGGAGTCAGCGGCTGGGTATGGGGCGTGAGTTGTACGTCTCGCAGCCGGTGTTCGCGGAGGCGATCGACGCGGTCGCCGAGCGGATGGACCTTGAGCTGCCGTTGAAGGACGTGCTGTTCGGCGAGGACGCCGAGTTGCTGAACCGGACGGAGTTCGCGCAGCCGGCGCTGTTCGCGGTGGAGGTCGCCCTCTTCCGGCTGTTCGAGTCGTGGGGTGTGCGGCCGGACTTTGTGTCCGGTCACTCGATCGGTGAGATCGCGGCTGCGCATGTGGCGGGGGTGTTCTCGCTGGAGGACGCCTGCAAGTTGGTGTCCGCTCGGGGTCGGCTGATGCAGGCCCTGCCTGAGGGCGGGGTCATGATCGCTCTCCAGGCGACGGAGGCGGAGGTCGCTCCGCTGCTCAATGAGCGGGTGAGCATCGCTGCCGTCAACGGTCCGCAGTCCGTGGTGATCGCGGGTGATGCGGATGAGGCGGAAAGGATCGCGGGATCGTTCAGCGGTCGCAAGTCCAAGCGGCTGACCGTCAGTCACGCCTTCCACTCGCCGCACATGGACGGCATGCTCGACGCCTTCCGCGAGGTCGCGGAGAGCATCACGTACGAGCTGCCGCGCATACCAGTGATCTCGAATGTGAGCGGTGCTCTTGCTTCGGAGCAGTTGACGCAGCCGGAGTTCTGGGTGCGTCATGTCCGCGAGGCGGTCCGTTTCCACGACGGTGTGCGGGCACTGGAGGCGGCGGGCGTGACCACGTTCGTCGAGCTCGGTCCCGACGGCGTCCTGTCCGCCATGGGCCAGGACTGCGTCGAGAACGCCGACGCTGCTGTCTTCGTCCCTGTCCTGCGCGGTGGGCGTGACGAGGCCGAGACCGTCGTCGCGGCCCTCGCCCAGGCGTACGTACGGGGCACCGGGATCGACTGGGGCGCCTTCTTCGGCGGCGTCGACGGCGACGCCTCATCGCTGACGGCCGACCTGCCGACGTATGCCTTCCAGCGCTCCCGCTACTGGCTGAACCTGTCGGGTGTCACCCGCGTGCCGGGCGACGGGGCGGACGACGGTTTCTGGGACGCGGTCGAGCAGGCGGACTGGGACTCCCTGACCGCCGAACTGGACGTGGCCGACGACGCCACCGTCACCGAACTGCTGCCTGCCCTTTCGGCCTGGCGCAAGCGCCGCAAGGCTCAGTCGGACGTCGATGGTTGGCGCTACCGGATCAGCTGGAAGCCGTTGACCGGTACCGCCGCCGATGGGCTGAGTGGTACGTGGCTGGTCGTGTCGACCGACCCGGCCGAAGCGACCGACGTGGTGGCCGCGCTGTCGGGTACGGGCGCCGAGGTGCGTACGCTCGCCGTCGAGGCCGGTGCCGACCGCGCCACGCTGGCCGGACTATTCGCCGAACCGGCCGACCTCGCGGGTGTCGTCTCCCTCCTGGGTGCGGTGGAGAGCGCCGCTCTGGTGCAGGCGCTGGGTGACGCCGGTGTCACGGCTCCGTTGTGGGCGGTGACCCGGGGCGCTGTGTCCGTGGGCCGCTCCGACCGGCTCGTCGCCCCGGCTGCCGCCGAGGTGTGGGGCCTGGGCCGGGTGGCGGCGCTGGAGCATCCGGACCGCTGGGGTGGTCTGGTCGACATTCCGGCCGAGTTGGACGAGCGGGCCGGAGCGCGTCTGGTGGGCGTGCTCGCCGGTACGGATCCGGGCGAGGACCAGGTCGCGGTGCGGGACTCGGGCGTCTTCGGCCGTCGTCTCGTCCGCGCCCCTGGCAGCCAGGGTTCCTGGACCCCGTCCGGCACCGTCCTGGTCACCGGTGGGACGGGTGTGCTGGGTGGCAAGGTCGCCCGGAGGTTGGCTGCCGAGGGCGCCGAGCGCCTGGTGCTGACCAGCCGTCGGGGTATGGATGCCCCGGGTGCGGCCGAACTCGCGGCCGAGATAGTCGACTTGGGTGTAGATGTGTCCGTGGTGGCGTGCGACGCCGCAGACCGGGACGCGCTGCGCGAGCTGCTGGCGGCCGAGGCGGGCGTTCTGACGGCCGTGGTCCACACCGCCGGCGTCCTCGACGACGGCATGCTCGACACGCTCACGCCGGTTCGATTCGCGGCAGTCCTCCGGGCCAAGGCGGAATCGGCCCGCAACCTGCACGAGCTGACCGTCGAACTCGGCATCGGGCTCGATGCGTTCGTGCTGTTCTCTTCCATGAGCGGGACCATCGGCACGGCTGGTCAGGCCAACTACGCTGCCGCCAACGCCTACTTGGATGCCCTGGCCGAGCAGCGCCGTGCCGACGGTCTGGCCGCGACCTCGCTGGCCTGGGGTCCGTGGGCCGACGGCGGTATGGCTGCCGACCAGGTGCTGGAGGCTCGGATGCGCCAGGGCGGTGTGCCGCCGATGGCGCCCGGGACGGCGCTGACGGCGATGGTCCACAGCGTCGGCTCCACCGAGGCCGCGCTGATGATCGTGGACGTGGACTGGCAGCGCTACGCCCCGACCCTCACCGCCGTACGGCCGTCCGGTCTGCTGGCCGAGCTGCCCGAGGCGCGGGTCGAGGAGGCGGCGTCGGCCGGTTCCGCCGGAGGGGCCGTGCCACTGGCGGCGCGCCTGGCCGGGCTCGCGAGGGCCGAGCAGGAGAAGGAACTGCTGGCCCTGGTCCGTACGCAGGTTGCGGCCGTGCTCGGGCACGGCGGATCGGAGTCCGTGGGAGCCGAACGCGCCTTCAAGGAGCTGGGCTTCGACTCGCTCACGGCCGTCGAGCTGCGCAACCGGCTCGGCGCCGCCACCGGCGTGCGCCTTTCCGCGACGCTCGTCTTCGACTATCCGACAGCGGCGGCCCTGGCGCAGCACCTGCGGGACGAACTGCTGGGCAGCCAGCCGGTGTTGGAGGCCGCTCCGGCGGCGGCGCCCGCGGTGGACGACGACCCGATCGCGATCGTCGCGATGTCCTGCCGCTTCCCCGGCGGAGTACGGACCCCCGAGGACCTCTGGAAGCTCCTGCTCGAAGGCGGCGACGCCATCGGGGAGTTCCCGACCGACCGCGGGTGGGACCTCGACAAGCTCTACAGCCCCGACCCCGACAAGCAGGGCACCTTCTACGCCCGTGAGGGCGGGTTCCTTTACGAAGCGGCCGAGTTCGACGCGGACTTCTTCGGTATCTCGCCGCGCGAGGCGCTGGCGATGGACCCGCAGCAGCGGTTGCTCCTCGAAACCTCGTGGGAGGCGTTCGAGCGGGCAGGCATCGACCCGAACTCGCTGCGCGGCAGCCAGGCCGGTGTGTTCGTCGGCACCAACGGCCAGGACTACGGGGCGACCTTGCGTGCGGTCCCGGACGGCATCGAGGGCTTCCTCGGCACGGGCAGCGCGGCGAGCGTCGTCTCCGGCCGTCTTTCCTACGCCTTCGGTCTCGAGGGTCCGGCGGTGACCGTCGACACGGCCTGCTCGGCGTCACTGGTCGCCCTGCACTGGGCCGCCCAGGCGCTGCGCAACGGCGAGTGCGACTTGGCACTCGCGGGCGGTGCGACCGTGATGTCGTCCCCGGGCGCGTACATCGACTTCAGTCGGCAGCGCGGGCTGGCGGCGGACGGTCGGGTCAAGGCGTTCGCCGCCACGGCCGACGGCACCGGCTGGGGTGAGGGCGTGGGCATGCTCCTGGTGGAGCGGCTGTCCGACGCCCGCCGCAACGGACACCCGGTGCTGGCGATCGTGCGTGGCTCGGCCATCAACCAGGACGGTGCGTCCAACGGTCTGACCGCTCCCAACGGTCCGTCCCAACAGCGCGTCATCCGAGCCGCGTTGGCGAATGCCGGGCTGTCCACCGGCCAGGTGGACGCGGTGGAGGCGCACGGCACCGGCACCCGGCTGGGCGACCCCATCGAGGCGCAGGCCCTGTTGGCGACGTACGGGAAGGACCGTCCGGAGGGGCTGCCGCTGCACCTGGGCTCCATCAAGTCGAACATCGGGCACACACAGGCCGCGGCCGGTGTCGCGGGCGTGATCAAGATGGTGCTCGCGATGCGGCACGGCGTGCTCCCGCGCACGCTGCACGTCGACGAGCCGACGCCGCACGTCGAGTGGGAGGCGGGCGACATCTCGCTGCTCACCGAGGCGGCGGCGTGGCCGGAGACCGGCCGTCCGCGCAGGGCCGGCATCTCCTCGTTCGGCTTCAGCGGGACGAACGCGCACACCGTCCTGGAGCAGGCCCCCGCCTCCCCGGAGGTGGATCGGCCCGTCCCGACGCCTGCCGACGATGTAGTGCCGTGGCTCCTGTCGGCCAAGTCCGACGCGGCCCTGCGCGGCCAGGCCCGTGCGCTGCGCACCCGGGTCGCCTCCGACGGCTCGCTGACCCCGGCCGACGTCGCCCAGACCCTCGCCACCTCCCGGGCCGCCCTGGACCACCGCGCGGTGCTCATCGGCGCCGACCGGGACGCCTTCCTCGCGGCGCTCGACGCGCTGGCGGCGGGAGAACAGGCACCGGAGACGGTGCGCGGCATCGCCGACGACGGCGCACTCGCCTTCCTGTTCACGGGGCAGGGGAGTCAGCGGCTGGGTATGGGGCGGGAGTTGTACGCGGCATCCTCGGTGTTCGCGGATGCGCTGGACGCGGTGGCGAGTCGGATGGACCTCGAACTCCCGCTGAAGGAGGTGCTGTTCGGGGACGACGCGGAGGCGCTGAATCGTACGGAGTTCGCGCAGCCGGCGCTCTTCGCGGTCGAGGTGGCGTTGTTCCGGCTCGTCGAATCGTGGGGTTTGAAGCCGGACTTCGTTGCAGGGCACTCGATCGGTGAGATCGCTGCCGCGCATGTGGCCGGGGTGCTGTCCCTGGACGACGCGTGCAGGCTCGTCTCGGCCCGAGGACGGCTGATGCAGGCCCTTCCCGAGGGCGGGGTGATGATCGCGCTGGAGGCGACCGAGGCCGAGGTCGCGCCGCTCCGGGGCGAGCGGGTGAGCATCGCCGCGATCAACGGGCCCCGGTCCGTGGTGATCGCGGGCGACACGGATGAGGCGGACCGGATCGCCGGGTCGTTCAAGGACCGCAGGTCCAAGCGCCTGGCGGTCAGTCACGCGTTCCATTCGCCGCACATGGACGGGATGCTCGCCGACTTCCGCAAGGTCGCGGAAGGCCTGAGCTACGAGTCCCCGCGTATCCCGGTCGTCTCCAACCTGACCGGCACATTGGTGACCGACGACATGGCCGATCCCGACTTCTGGGTCCGTCACGTACGTGAGGCTGTCCGCTTCAGCGACGGTGTCCGCACCCTCGAAGCCGCAGGCGTCACCACCTACCTGGAGCTGGGCCCCGACGGGATCCTCTCGGCCATGGCCCAGGACTGCGTCGAGAACGAGAGCGTCGTCTTCGCCCCCGCCCTCCGAGGCGGCCGTGACGAGGTCCGGACCACTCTGGCGGCCCTCGCCACGGCGCACGCCCATGGGGCGCGCGTCGACTGGGCGACGTACTTCGCAGGTACGGGCGCCGAGCGCGTGGACCTGCCCACGTACGCCTTCCAGCGCAAGCGCTACTGGCTGGAGGAGGCGGTGGTCACCGGTGCGACGACCGGGGGAACGGACGCCGGTGGCGTGGTGGACGACGAGTTCTGGGCGGCCGTGGACACGGCGGACCCGGCCGCGCTCTCCGGCGCGCTGGGCGTGGACGCCGACCAGCCGCTCAGTGCCCTGCTTCCCGCACTGTCCGCATGGCGGCGCAGGCGCGCCGAGCGATCCGTCGCGGACGGGTGGCGGTACGCCGTCACCTGGCGACCGGCGGGCCTCACGCCCGGCGCCCGGCCCAACGGGACCTGGCTGCTGGTGACGCCCGAGGGCGGGCACCCGGTCGCGGACGCGGTGCGAGCGGCCCTGGCCGGGGCCGGCACGGACGTACGCGAGGTGACCATCGCAGCGGCCGCCGCCGACCGCGCGGCGCCGGCCGACCGGCTGCGCGCGGCGCTCGCGGGCGACGCGGCCAACGGCGTGCTGTCCCTGTTGGCGCTCGCCGAGGACCCGCACCCCGCCCACCCGGCTGCGCCGACCGGGCTGATCCAGACGGGCGTTCTCGTCCAGGCCCTCGGCGACGCCGGGATCGACGCACCGCTCTGGTGCGCCACGACCGGCGCCGTGGCCGCCACCCCGGCCGAGAAGGTCGAGAGCGTGGTCCAGGCACAGGTCTGGGGTCTGGGCCGGGTCGTCGCGCTGGAGCATCCGGAGCGCTGGGGCGGGCTCGTGGACCTGCCGGTCGTGCGGGAGGAGCGGACCGGCGGCCTGCCGGTCGTGCGGGACGAGCGAGCCGGCGACCTGCTGCTCGCCGCGCTCGCCGGCGCGGGTGACGAGGACCAGCTCGCGGTACGTGTCTCAGGGCTGCTGGCCCGTCGCATGGGCCACGCCGCGACCGGCGGCGAACTCCCCGAGGGGCGCACCGCGTGGACCCCGCGCGGCACGGTCCTCGTCACCGGAGGCACCGGGGCGCTCGGCGGGCACGTCGCCCGCTGGCTTGCGGACGGCGGAGCCGAGCACGTGGTGCTGGCCGGCCGGCGCGGACCGGGCGCGCCGGGAGCGGCCGAACTGGCGCGGGAAGTAGAGGAGTTGGGTGCGCGTGCCACTGTCGTCGCGTGCGACGTGACCGACCGGGACGCGGTGTCCGGACTGCTCGCCGGGCTGACCGGCCTGACGGCGGTCTTCCACACCGCGGGTGCCGGACAGTTCGCGCCGCTCGACGAGACCACGCCCGGCGAGCTCGCCGACGTGGTCGACGCCAAGGTCACCGGCGCCACCCACCTGGACGAGTTGCTGGGCGACACGGAGTTGGACGCCTTCGTCCTCTTCTCCTCCATCGCGGGCGTCTGGGGCAGCGGCGGCCAGGCCGCCTACGCCGCCGCCAACGCTCACCTGGACGCCCTCGCGCAGCGGCGCCGAGCCGACGGCCGCACGGCCACCTCCGTGGCCTGGGGCCCGTGGGACGGCGGCGGTCTGGTCGTCGACGAGGAGGCCGCCGAGCAACTGCGCCGTCGCGGACTGGCCACCATGGCACCGGAGTTCGCGATCGGCGCCCTGCAGCAGGCGCTGGACACGGACGACACGGCCGTGGCGGTCGCGGACGTCGACTGGGAGCGGTTCGTGCCGGCCTTCGTCGCGGCCCGCCCCCGGCCGCTCATCGCCGATCTGCCCGAGGTGCGCCGCGCGCTCGCCGAGGAACAGCAGACGGCAGTCGGCGCCCAAGTCGCGGATATCGCCGCCGCGTTGCGGGGCAAGTCGGCGGAAGAGGCGGAACGCGCCGCTCTGGACCTGGTCCGTACGCACGTCGCGGCCGTGCTCGGCCACGACGGCGCGGCCGAGATCTCGGCCACGCACGCCTTCAAGGAACTGGGCTTCGACTCGCTGACGGCAGTCGAACTGCGCAACCGCCTCAACTCCGCCACAGGACTGAGGCTTTCGGCCGCGCTGGTCTTCGACCACCCGACCCCTAACGCACTGGCCGCCCACATCCGGGCGGAACTCCTGGGTGAGGACACCTCGGTACCGCTGCCCGCACTCGCCGAGATCGACAAGCTGGAATACCTCCTCTCCTCGGTCCCCGAGGACACCACCGAACGCGCCCGCGTCACCGCACGGCTCGAAGCGCTCCTGGCCGACTGGAACAGGGCGGAGCGAGCGGTCATCGGAGAGGGCGACGAAGAATCCCTCGACTCGGTATCCGCCGACGACCTCTTCGACATCATCAACAACGAATTCGGAAAATCCTGACCTGATGACCGATCCGATGACTGATCCGATGACTGATCCGATGACTGATCCGATGATCGAGCCCCTTTTCCGCATCCATTTCGCTGTTTCCCAGGAGGTGACGTTCCGATGACCGGCGCGAACGAAGAAAAACTGCTCGAAAACCTGAAGTGGATGACCGCGGAGCTGCGCCGAACCCGGCGCCGCCTCCAGGAGACCGAGGCGGATGCCCGGGAGCCGATCGCGATCGTGGCGATGAGCTGCCGTTTCCCCGGCGGCGTGCGCTCGCCCGAGGACCTGTGGCACCTGGTGGCCGAGGGTGGCGACGCCATTTCCGGCTTTCCCGGCGACCGGGGCTGGGATGTCGCGTCCCTCGCCGACCCCGACCCGGACAAGAAGGGCACCTTCTACAACACCGGCGGCGGATTCCTCGACGGTGCCACGGAATTCGACCCCGGATTCTTCGGGATATCCCCGCGTGAGGCCCTCGCCATGGACCCCCAGCAGCGCCTGCTGCTGGAGACCTCCTGGGAGGTCTTCGAACGTGCCGGTATCGACCCCACCGAGGT
This sequence comes from Streptomyces sp. NPDC005784, assembly GCF_042871525.1. Classification (NCBI taxonomy): domain Bacteria; kingdom Bacillati; phylum Actinomycetota; class Actinomycetes; order Kitasatosporales; family Streptomycetaceae; genus Streptomyces; species Streptomyces sp. NPDC005784. Next base: position 31,750 of record NZ_JBIAIQ010000058.1, on the reverse strand, counting down.
CCGCGGCAGCCGCACCGGCGTCTACGTCGGCGCAGGCGCCATGGGCTACGGCGCCGACCTCGCAGAGGTCCCGGAAGGGCTGGAGGGCCTGCTGCTCACGGGCGCCGCCACCAGTGTCCTGTCCGGCCGGCTCGCGTACGTCTTCGGACTGGAGGGCCCGGCCGCCACCATCGACACCGCGTGCTCGTCCTCGCTGGTCGCCCTGCACCTGGCCGCCCAGGCACTGCGTCAGCGCGAGTGCTCGCTCGCCCTGGCCGGCGGCGTGTGCGTGATGCCCAACCCGGACGTCTTCGTCGAGTTCAGCCGGCAACGCGGGCTCGCCGCCGACGGGCGCTGCAAGTCCTTCGCCGCCTCCGCGGACGGCACCGGCTGGTCCGAGGGCGTCGGCGTGCTCCTCGTGGAGCGCCTGTCCGACGCCCGGCGCAACGGGCACCAGGTCCTCGCCGTCGTGCGCGGCTCCGCCGTCAACCAGGACGGCGCCAGCAACGGCCTCACCGCCCCCAACGGGCCCGCCCAGCAGCGCGTCATCCGCCAGGCCCTGGAGAACGCCCAGCTCTCCGCGGCCGAGGTCGACGTGGTCGAGGCGCACGGCACCGGCACCACCCTCGGCGACCCCATCGAGGCCCAGGCCCTGCTCAACACCTACGGCCAGGACCGGGCTGCCGACCGGCCACTGCGCCTGGGCTCGCTGAAGTCCAACCTCGGGCACACCCAGGCCGCCGCCGGTGTCGCGGGCATCATCAAGATGGTCATGGCCATGCGCCACGGCGTGTTGCCGAAGACCCTGCACGTGGACGAGCCCACTCCGGCCGTGGACTGGTCCGGCGGTGCCGTCACGCTGCTCGCCGAGGCCGAGCCCTGGCCCAGCACCGACGCGCCCCGCCGTGCGGCCGTCTCGGCCTTCGGCGTCAGTGGCACCAACGCGCACACCGTCCTAGAACAGGCCCCCGAGCCGGAGGCCGAGGAGGAGACCGCCGCTCCGGTCACCGCTCCCGCCGTGCTGCCCTGGGCCCTCTCCGGCCGCAGCGACGCCGGCCTGCGGGCTCAGGCCGCCCGGCTGCACACCGCGATCGCCACCGACCTCGTCGACGCGCGCCCGCTCGACCTCGCCCACTCGCTGGCCACCACCCGCGCCGCCCAGGAGCACCGCGCCGTGCTCATCGGCCGCACCGGTGACGATCTGACCCGCGCCCTCGCGGCCCTCTCCGAAGGGGAGTCGGCCCCCGGACTGGTGCGGGGCACGGCCACCAAGGCCGGTCGCACGGCGTTCCTGTTCACGGGGCAGGGGAGCCAGCGGCTGGGTATGGGGCGGGAGTTCTACGCGTCCCAGCCGGTGTTCGCGGCGGCGCTGGACGCGGTCGCGGAGCGGATGATCCTCGAACTGCCGCTGAAGGAGGTGCTGTTCGGGGACGACGCGGAGGCGCTGAATCGTACGGAGTTCGCGCAGCCTGCGTTGTTCGCGGTCGAGGTGGCGTTGTTCCGGTTGTTCGAGTCGTGGGGTGTGCGGCCGGACTTTGTTGCCGGTCACTCGGTCGGTGAGATCGCTGCCGCGCACGTGGCCGGGGTACTGAGCCTCGACGATGCCTGCAAGCTTGTCGTGGCGCGTGGTCGGCTGATGCAGGCGCTGCCGGAGGGTGGTGTGATGATCGCCCTCCAGGCGACCGAGGACGAGGTCACGCCGCTGCTGTCGGAGCGCGTGAGCATCGCCGCGGTCAACGGTCCGCAGTCCGTGGTGATCGCGGGTGATGCGGATGAGGCGGAAAGGATTGCGGGATCGTTCAGCGGTCGCAAGTCCAAGCGGCTGACAGTCAGTCATGCGTTCCACTCGCCGCACATGGACGGCATGCTCGACGCCTTCCGCGAGGTTGCGGAGTCCCTGACGTACGAGCTGCCGAAGATATCGGTGATCTCGAATGTGAGCGGTGCTCTCGCTTCGGAGCAGTTGACGCGGCCCGAGTTCTGGGTGCGTCATGTCCGTGAGGCGGTCCGCTTCGCCGACGGGATCCGCGCCCTGGAGACGGCCGGTGTCACCACATACCTCGAACTCGGCCCCGACGGCGTCCTGTCCGCCATGGCCCAGCACTGCGTGACCGACGGGAACGCCGACGCCGCTGTCTTCGTCCCTGCCCTGCGCGCCGGCCGCGACGAGGCCGAGACCGCCGTCACCGCGCTCGCCCTCGCACACGTCAACGGCACGCGCGTCGACTGGGCCGCGTACTTCGCCGGCACGGGCGCGCGCCGCGTCGACCTCCCGACGTACGCCTTCCAGCGCGAGCGCTTCTGGCTGGAGCCCGGCGTCGGCGGCACCGGAGACGTGAGCGGGGCCGGGCTGGACCCCGCCGGGCACCCGCTGCTCGGCGCGGCCGTCGCGCTGGCCGACACCGACGGCGTACTGCTCACCGGCCGGCTCGCCCCGGGCGCGCGTCCCTGGGCCGGGGCCGAGGGAGTGCTGCCCGGTGCCGCGCTCGTCGAGCTCGCCCTGCACGCCGCCGACCGGGCCGGCTGCGGGTACGTCGAGGAGCTGACGCCCGGGGCGCCGCTGACGCTGCCCACCGAGGGCGCCGTACGCCTCCAGGTGTTCGTGGCGGGCGCCGACGAGCGGGGCCGTCGTGTCCTGACCGTCTCCGCGCGTGCCGAGGACGCCCCGGCGGACGCGCCCTGGGTGTGCCACGCCCGAGGGGTCGTCGCGCCCACGACACCGGCCGCGCCGTTCGCGCCGTTCGAACTGGCACCGTGGCCGCCGGCCGGTGCCGAACCCGTGCCGGCCGACGCGCCGACCGGGACGGACCTGGTCGAGGCCGCCTGGCGGCTCGACGGGGACCTCTTCGTCGAGGTGCGGCTGCCCGAGGACGACGCCGAGGCGGGCCGCTTCGGCCTTCACCCGGCGTTGCTCGACGCCGTCGCCCGGGCCGCCCGTGCCCTGGACGCCGAGCCGCCCGCCACCGGCCCGGTGGCGGGCGCCTGGACCGGCGTCGCCCTGCACGCCCACGGCGCCGGCGCGCTGCGCGCCCGCGTCCGCTCCCTCGGCGAGGGCGCCCTGACGCTCGACCTCGCCGACGACCTCGGCGACCCGGTCGCCACCGTGGGCACGCTCGTACCGCACTCCTACGCGCAGGTCGACGAGGGCACGCCGGACGTCGTCCGCGACGCGCTCTTCCAGCTCGACTGGGTGCCCGTGAGCCCGGCCGCCGGAGCCTCAGGGGGCTGGGCGGTGCTCGGGACCGACGCCTTCGGTCCCGCCACCCCCTATGCGGACCTGGCGGCGCTGGCCGCCGCGATCGACGCCGGGGCACCCGTACCGGCGTACGTCGTCGCCCCGCTCGTGCCGGCCGGCCCGGAGGCGGAAGGCGACCCCACCCCGCTCGTGCCCGCCCGCCCGGTGGCGGAGGGGGACCGTATCGGAGCGCTGCACGCGGCGACGCGGCGCGCGCTCGCGCTCGTCCAGGAGTGGACGGCAGACGAGCGGTTCGCCGACGCGCGCCTGGTCGTGGTGACCCGGGGCGCGGTCGCCGCCCCCGACGAGCCGGTGACCGACCTGGCGCACGCCGCCGTCTGGGGCCTGGTGCGCTCCGCCGAGACGGAGAACCCCGGCCGGTTCGTCCTGGCCGACCTGGACGTGCCGGGCACGGACGTCCCGGCCGGGGTCCTCGCGGGCCTGGCGTGCGGAGAGCCCGAACTCATTCTGCGCGCCGGGGAGTTCCGCGCGCCCCGCCTCACCCGCCGCCGCCCCGGTGCCCGTACCCAGGTGTCCGCCCTCGACCCGGACGGCACCGTCCTGATCACCGGCGGCACCGGCACCCTCGCCGGGATCGTCGCCCGCCACTTGGTCGCCGAGCACGGCGTACGGCACCTGTTGCTGCTCAGCCGCCGTGGCGCAGAGGCGCCGGGCGCACCCGAACGGGCCGCCGAACTTGCCCAGTTGGGCGCCGACGTCACCTGGGCGGCCTGCGACGCCGCCGACCGGGACGCACTGGCGCGTGTCTTCGCCTCCGTGTCCGCCGAGCACCCGCTGACGGCGGTCGTGCACACCGCCGGTGTCCTCGACGACGGCGTGCTGGCCTCCCTCACGCCCGAGCGCCTGGACGCCGTGCTGCGGCCGAAGGCGGACGCCGCGCTCCATCTGCACGAGCTGACCCGGCATCTGCCGCTCGCGGCGTTCGTCCTCTACTCCGCCGTCGCCGGTACCCTCGGCGCGGCGGGACAGGCCAACTACGCCGCCGCCAACGTCCTGTTGGACGCGCTCGCCCAGCACCGCCGCGCCCAAGGACTGCCGGCTACCTCACTCGCGTGGGGTAGGTGGGGCGACACGAGCACCATGACCGGGGCACTCGACGCGGCCCAGTTGCGCCGTATGGAGCGGCACGGTGTGGGCGCGCTGTCCGCCGCCGACGGCATGGCCCTGCTCGACGCGGCCCTCGCCGCCGACCGTGCGCTCCTGGTGCCGGCCCGGCTGAACCTCGCGGCGCTGCGTGCCGCCGCCGGGCCCGGCCCGGTCGCCCCGGTCTTCCGGACGCTCCTGGGCGCCGGCGGCCGGCGCAGGGCCCACCTGCGCGCCGGGGGCGGCACCCCGCTCACCGAGCGGCTGCGACGGCTGCCCGTCGCCGAACAGGACCGGGCCCTGCTCGACCTGGTCCGTAAGCAGGTCGCCGGGACCCTCGGGCACACCTCGCCCGAACAGGTCGACACGGCAAAGGCGTTCAAGGACCTCGGCTTCGACTCGCTGACCGCCGTAGAGCTGCGCAATCGGATGAACACCGCCACGGGGCTGAAGCTCTCCGCCACCCTCGTCTTCGACTACGCCTCGCCCGCCGCCCTCGCCCGCCATCTGCGCGACGAACTCCTTGGCGGAGAAGCGGACTTCGAGACGGCGGGCGGCGCGGGTGCACCGCAGACCGCCGCGGGCCCCGCCGACGACCCGATCGCCGTCGTGGGCATGAGCTGCCGTTACCCCGGCGGTGTGCGTACCCCCGAGGACCTGTGGCGGCTCGTCGAGTCCGGCGTCGACGCGATCTCCGGGCTGCCCGTGAACCGGGGCTGGGAGACCGCGGGCCGGCTCACCGACCAGGACGGGCGTCCCTTCACCGGCGGCTTCCTGCACGACGCCGACACCTTCGACGCCGACTTCTTCGGCATCTCCCCGCGTGAGGCCCTGGCCATGGACCCCCAGCAGCGGCTGCTGCTGGAGACCGCGTGGGAGGCCGTCGAGCGGGCCGGCATCGACCCGACCTCGTTGCGCGGCAGCCGCGCCGGCGTGTTCGTCGGCGCGGGCTACGGCGCCTACGACGCCCACCTGGAGGAGTCCGGCGCGGACGGCGTGAGCGGCCATGTGATGACCGGCAACGCGGGCAGCGTGCTGTCCGGCCGCGTCTCCTACGTCCTCGGACTCGAAGGCCCCGCGGTCACCGTCGACACCGCCTGCTCCTCCTCGCTCGTCGCCCTGCACTGGGCGGTCCAGGCGCTGCGCAACGGCGAGTGCGACCTGGCCCTCGCCGGTGGCGTCACCGTGATGTCCACCCCGGGGACCTTCACCGAGTTCAGTCAGCAAGGCGGCCTGTCACCCGACGGGCGCTGCAAGGCGTTCGCGGCGGCTGCGGACGGTACGGGCTGGGGTGAGGGGGTCGGCATGCTGCTTGTGGAGCGGCTGTCGCAGGCCCGTGCAAAAGGGCACCCGGTTCTCGCGGTGGTGCGTGGCTCGGCCGTGAACCAGGACGGCGCCTCCAACGGGCTGACCGCTCCCAACGGACCCTCCCAACAGCGCGTGATCCGGGCCGCGTTGGCGAGCGCGGGACTGTCCGCCAACGAGGTCGACGCCGTCGAGGCGCACGGCACGGGTACGCGGCTGGGTGACCCGATCGAGGCCCAGGCCCTGCTCGCAACGTACGGCCGAGAGCGCGACGCGGACCGGCCTCTGCTGCTCGGCTCCGTCAAGTCCAACCTCGGGCACACGCAGGCCGCTGCCGGAGTCGCGGGCGTCATCAAGATGGTCATGGCGATGCGGAACGGGGTGCTGCCCCGGACCCTGCACGTGGAGGAGCCGACGCCGCACGTCGACTGGACGGCCGGGGACATCTCACTGCTCACCGAGGCGGTCGCCTGGCCCGAGACCGGCCGTCCGCGCCGCGTCGGCATCTCCTCCTTCGGCATCGGCGGCACCAATGCCCACACGATCGTGGAGCAGGCCCCGGAGTCGGTGGCCGCCGCGGTGGGGGAGCCCCCGACAGGGCCCGCGCAACCGCTGCCGTTCCTGCTCTCGGCCCGTACCGAGGACGCCCTCCGCGCCCAGGCCGCCCGCCTGCTCGCGTCGGTGGAGGCCACCGAGGGGACGCGCCCGCTCGATCTCGCCCACTCGCTGGCGACCGGTCGCGCGCACCTCGACCGGCGCGCGGCGATCGTCGCCGGGGGCCGTACGGAGCTCACCGAGGCCCTGGCGCGCCTGGCCGCCGGCGAACCGGCGCCCGGCACCGTCACCGGCTCGACCGGCGACGGCCGCACGGCGTTCCTGTTCACGGGGCAGGGGAGTCAGCGGCCGGGTATGGGGCGTGAGTTGTACGCGTCCCAGCCGGTGTTCGCGGCGGCGCTGGACGCGGTGGCGAGTCGGATGGATCTCGAACTCCCGCTGAGGGAGGTGCTGTTCGGGGACGATGCGGAGCTGCTGAATCGTACGGAGTTCGCGCAGTCGGCACTGTTCGCGGTCGAGGTGGCGTTGTTCCGGCTCGTCGAGTCGTGGGGCCTCGCGCCGGACTTCGTGTCCGGTCACTCGATCGGTGAGATCTCTGCCGCGCATGTGGCCGGCGTGCTGTCTCTGGACGACGCCTGCGAACTCGTCGCCGCGCGGGGCCGGTTGATGCAGGCCCTGCCGGAGGGTGGGGTGATGATCGCGGTGCAGGCGACGGAAGCTGAGGTCGCGCCGCTCCTGAACGAGCGGGTGAGCATCGCGGCGATCAACGGCCCGCGGTCGGTGGTGATCTCGGGTGACGTGGACGAGGTGGAGCGGATCGCCGGGTCGTTCAGCGGTCGTAAGTCCAAGCGCCTGGCGGTCAGTCACGCGTTCCATTCGCCGCACATGGACGGGATGCTCGCCGACTTCCGCAAGGTCGCCGAGGGCCTGACCTACGAGAGCCCCCGTATCGCGGTCGTGTCGAACCTGACCGGCACGGTGGTCACCGACGACATGAGCGACCCCGACTTCTGGGTCCGTCACGTCCGTGAGGCGGTCCGCTTCAGCGACGGTGTCAGCACCCTCGAAGCCGCGGGTGTGACCACGTACCTCGAACTCGGCCCCGACGGGATCCTCTCCGCCATGGCCCAGGAGTCCGTCGACAACCCCGACGCCACCGTCTTCACCCCCGCCCTGCGCGCAGGGCGGGAGGAGGCCCACACCCTCACCACCGCCCTCGCCCTGGCCCACGCCCACGGCACCCCCGTCGACTGGACCGCGTACTACTCCGGCACGGGTGCCGGGCGCGTTGACCTGCCGACGTACGCCTTCCAGGGGAGGCGCTTCTGGCCCGAGCCCGTCGGCGCGGGCGCTGCGGCGCCCGGCCGCGGCCTCGCGCAGCCGAACGACGTGGACGCCCGCTTCTGGGACGCGGTCGAGCGGTCGGATCTCGCCTCGCTCGTCGGCGCGGGACTGGACGCGGACCGCCCGCTGGCCGACGTACTGCCGGCGCTGTCGGCCTGGCGGCGCGACCAGCAGGACCGGTCGCGGGTCGACGGCCTGCTCTACCGGGTCGCCTGGCAGCCGTGGTCCGGTGCGCGGACGGGTATACCCTCGGGCACGTGGCTCGTGGCCGTACCTGCGCCGCACGCCGAGGACGCGTGGGTGCGCGCGCTGACGGACCGGATGGGCGCGGGCGGCGCGCGGGTCGTACCGCTCGTGCTCGACGCCGAGGACGCCGACCCGATCGTGCTCGGTGGGCGCCTTGCCGCCGTGGACGGGCCGCTCGCCGGTGTGCTCTCCCTGCTGGCGCTGGACGAGCGCCCGCACCCGGACCACCCGGGCGTTCCCGTCGGGCTCGCGCTGACCTCCGCGATGGCCGGCGCGGTCGACGGGCTCGGTGCCCCGCTGTGGTGCGTCACCCGGGAGGCCGTCGCGGCGCTGCCCGACGACACCCTCGCGGGTGCCGCCCAGACGCAGGTCTGGGGACTGGGCCGGGTCGTCGCCCTGGAGCACCCGGAGAACTGGGGCGGGCTCATGGATCTGCCCGCGACCTGCGACGACCGCGTCCTGGCCGCCGCGATGGCCGTGCTCGCCGCGGCGGGCGACGAGGACGAGGTGGCGGTCCGCGCCACCGGCACCGTCGTACGGCGCCTGGTGCGCGGTGCCGGGTCCGCCGCGTCCGACGCGGGCTGGACCCCGCGCGGCACGGTCCTCGTCACGGGCGGCACCGGCGCGCTCGGCCGCCACGTGGCGCGCCGGCTCGCCGAGCGCGGCGCCGAGCACCTCGTACTGGTCAGCAGGCGCGGCGCCGACGCCCCCGGGGCGGCCGACATCGAGGCCGAACTGACCGCGCTCGGTGCCTCCGTGACCCTCGCGGCCTGCGACGTCGCCGACCGTGAGGCGCTGGCCGCACTGGTGGGCGGGCTCGCCATGGCCGGTACGCCGGTGCGGGCCGTGGTGCACGCGGCGGGCGTCTCACAGCCGCCCGGCACCGCCGAGGACCTGCCCGGTTTCGCCCGGGTGGTGGCCGCCAAGACGGCTGGCGCCGTTCACCTGGACGCGCTGTTCGACACGCCGGACTCGCTCGACGCGTTCGTACTCTTCTCGTCGATCGCGGGCGTGTGGGGCAGCGGCGGCCAGGGCGCGTACGCGGCGGCCAACGCCTTCCTCGACGCGCTCGCCGAACGGCGCGCGGCCCGCGGCCTGGCCGCCACCGCCGTGGCCTGGGGCCCGTGGGCGGAGGCCGGCATGGCCACCGAGGGCGACGCCGAGGAGCAGCTCACCCGCCGCGGCCTGCCGCCCGTCACCCCCGCCACCAACCTGCTGGCCCTGGAACGGGCCGTGGCAGGCGGGGACGCGACCCTGACCGTTGCCGACGTCGACTGGGCGCGCTTCGCACCCGTGTTCGCCGCGGCCCGGCCCCGCCCGCTCGTCGGCGACCTGCCCGAGGTGCGCGACGCGCTGCGCGGCACGGCCGGCGACGCGCCGGAGTCGGCCGACGCCACGCCCGAGGCGCTGCGCCGACTGGCCGAACTGACCGGGGACGAGCGAGCCGCCGCGCTGCTGGAGCTCGTGCGCGAACACACGGCGACGGCCCTCGGGCACGCCTCCGCCGACGCCATCGCACCCGAACGGGCCTTCAAGGAGCTCGGGTTCGACTCCCTCACCGCCGTCGAACTGCGCAACCGGCTCGGCGCCGCGTGCGGGCTGCGCCTGCCGTCCAGCCTGGTCTTCGACCACCCCAACCCCCAGGCCCTGACCCGGCACCTGCTGGCGTCCCTGTTCCCCGAGGGCGACGGCACCGCCGCCCCGGTCGTGGACACCGACCCGAGGGACGCCGAACTGCGCCGGACCCTCGCCACCGTGCCGCTGGGACGCATCCGCGAGGCCGGACTCCTCGACACGCTGCTCCGACTCGCCGGACCTGACACCCCTGGCCCCCTGGACCCGGCCGACGAGGCCGAATCCCTCGAATCCATCGACGCGATGGACCTCCAGAGCCTCCTCGACCTGGCGCTCGACGGCGCCGACGGCTCCGGACAAGACGACGACACCGACAGCAACCGATTCTGACGCGCCCGAAGTGCGGAGTGAGTGATGACAACCCCCGACGTAAAAGTCGTTGAAGCGCTGCGGGCCTCCCTCAAGGAAACCGAGCGGCTGCGCCGTCGGAACCAGGAGCTGACCGACGCCTCACGCGAACCCATCGCGATCGTCGGCATGAGCTGCCGCTTCCCCGGCGGCGTACGGTCCCCCGAGGACCTGTGGCACCTCGTCGAGAGCGGCGCCGACGCCATCTCCGGATTCCCGGAGAACCGCGGCTGGGACACCGAGTCCCTCTACGACCCCGACCCGGACCACGAGGGCACCACGTACGCCCGCGAGGGCGGATTCCTGCCCGACGTGGCCGACTTCGACCCCGCGTTCTTCGGGATCTCGCCGCGCGAGGCCCTCGCCATGGACCCGCAGCAGCGCATGCTGCTGGAGACCACCTGGGAGGTCTTCGAGCACGCGGGCATCGACCCGACCACACTGCGCGGCAGCCGCGCCGGCGTCTTCGTCGGCGCCTCCGCCAACGCGTACGGCGCCGCCACCACCGAGCTGCCCGACGGCGTCGAAGGCCATCTGCTCACCGGCACCGCCTCCAGCGTGGCCTCCGGCCGGCTCGCGTACGTCTTCGGTCTGGAAGGTCCCGCCGCCACCGTCGACACCGCCTGCTCCTCCTCGTCCGTCGCCCTGCACATGGCCGTCCAGGCGCTGCGCAACGGCGAGTGCTCGCTGGCGCTCGCCGCCGGCGCCACCGTCCTCGCGGGCCCGGACGTCTTCGTCGAGTTCAGCCGGCAGCGTGGACTGTCGCCCGACGGGCGCTGCAAGTCCTTCGCCGAGGCCGCCGACGGCACCGGCTGGTCCGAGGGCGTCGGCGTGCTGCTGGTGGAGCGCCTCTCCGACGCGCGCCGCAACGGCCACCAGATCCTCGCCGTCGTGCGCGGCTCCGCCGTGAACCAGGACGGCGCCTCCAACGGTCTGACCGCCCCCAACGGCCCCGCCCAGCAACGCGTCATCCACCAGGCCCTGGAAAGCGCCCGACTGACCACCGCCGACGTGGACGCGGTCGAGGCGCACGGCACGGGTACGCGGCTGGGCGACCCGATCGAGGCCCAGGCGCTGCTGGCCACGTACGGCCAGGGTCGCGAGGCCGACCGGCCCCTCTGGCTCGGTTCGCTGAAGTCCAACCTCGGCCACACCCAGAACGCGGCCGGTGTCGCGGGCATCATCAAGATGGTCATGGCCATGCGCCGCGGGGTGCTGCCCAGGACCCTGCACGTGGACGAACCGACCTCGCACGTGGACTGGTCCGCCGGTGCCGTGCGGCTGCTCACCGAGCAGCGCGCCTGGCCCGAGACCGGGCGCCCGCGCCGCTTCGGCGTCTCCGCCTTCGGCGTCAGCGGCACCAATGTCCACACGATCATCGAGCAGGCTCCCGAGGCGGTCGCCGAGCCCGCGTCCGAGAGCGCGCCCGCCGCGGCGGCCGGGCCGTCGGTCGTGCCGTGGCTGCTGTCCGCCAAGGGGCAGGACGCGCTGCGTGACCAGGCCCGCCGGTTGCTCGCGCACGTCGAGGCGCACCCCGAGCTGCGCCCGGCCGACATCGGCGGCTCGCTGGCGCTGGGCCGCACCGCCTTCGAGCAGCGGGCCGCGGTCGTCGGGGGCGATCGCGAGGGCCTGCTGGCCGGGCTGGCCGCCCTCGCCGAGGGGCGTGCCGTCCCCGGTGTCGTCAGCGGCTCCGCCGTCGGTGGCAAGCTCGCCTTCCTGTTTACGGGGCAGGGGAGTCAGCGGCTGGGGATGGGGCGTGAGTTGTACGCCTCGCAGCCGGTGTTCGCGTCGGCGTTGGACGCGGTGGCGAGCCGAATGGATCTCGAACTGCCGCTGAAGGACGTGCTGTTCGGTGCGGACGCGGAGGTGTTGAACCGTACGGAGTTCGCGCAGCCTGCGTTGTTCGCGGTCGAGGTGGCGTTGTTCCGGTTGTTCGAGTCGTGGGGTGTGAAGCCGGACTTTGTTGCCGGTCACTCGATCGGTGAGATCGCGGCTGCTCATGTGGCCGGGGTGCTGAGCCTGGCGGATGCCTGCAAGTTGGTGTCCGCCAGGGGTCGGCTGATGCAGGCGCTGCCCGGGGGCGGGGTGATGATCGCGCTTCAGGCCGCCGAGGACGAGGTCACGCCGCTGCTGTCGGAGCGGGCGAGCATCGCGGCGATCAACGGGCCGCGCTCGGTGGTCATTGCCGGCGACGTGGATGAGGTCGAGAGGATCGCTGGATCGTTCGGCGACCGCAGGTCCAAGCGGCTGACCGTGAGCCACGCCTTCCACTCGCCCCACATGGACGGCATGCTCGACGAATTCCGCGCCGTGGCCGAGTCCCTGACGTACGAGCTGCCGAAGCTATCGGTGATCTCGAATGTGAGCGGTGCTCTCGCTTCGGAGCAGTTGACGCAGCCCGAGTTCTGGGTGCGTCATGTCCGTGAAGCGGTCCGCTTCGCCGACGGCATCCGCGCCCTGGAGGCGGCCGGTGTCACCACGTACCTCGAGCTCGGTCCCGACGGCGTCCTGTCCGCCATGGCCCAGGACTGCGTGACCGACGGGAACGCCGACGCCGCTGCGTTCGTCCCCGCCCTGCGCGCCGGCCGCGACGAGGCCGAGACCGCCGTCGCCGCCCTCGCCCTCGCGCACGTCAACGGCACGCGCGTCGACTGGGCCGCGTACTTTGCCGGCACGGGTGTCGAGCGCGTGGACCTCCCGACGTACGCCTTCCAGCGCCAGACGTACTGGCTGGCGCCCGGCGTGCGGGCCGGGGACGTGCGGGCGGCCGGTCTGGAGGAGGTCGGGCACCCCCTGCTCGGCGCCGCCGTGACGCTCGCCGACACGGAGGGGCTGCTGCTCACCGCCCGGCTCGGGCTGGACACCCACCCCTGGCTGGCCGACCACGCGATCATGGACACGGTCCTGCTGCCCGGCACGGCCTTCGTCGAGCTCGCCGTGCACGCCGGTGACCAGGTCGGCTGCGACGTCCTGGAGGAACTGACGCTGGAGGCGCCGCTGGTGCTGCCCCCGCGCGGTGGCGTCCAGGTGCAGATCCACCTCGGCGCGCCCGACGCGGACGGCTCCGGGAGCCGTACCTTCTCGCTCTCCTCCCGGCCGCAGGACGCCACCGAGGAGCCGTGGACCCGGCACGCCTCCGGTCTGCTCGGCCAGGGCACGGCGCAGTCCGGCGCCGACCTGACCGAGTGGCCGCCGCCCGGCGCCGAACAGCTCGCCGTCGACGGCCTGTACGCGGAACTCGCCGAGGTCGGCATGGGCTACGGCCCCGTGTTCCAGGGCCTGACCACTGCTTGGCGGCACGGCGACGCGGTCTGCGTCGAGGTCGCCCTTCCCCAGGAACACGCCGCTGCCGCACGGGACTTCGGACTGCACCCCGCACTGCTGGACGCGGCCCTGCACGCCTTCGGGCTGGGCGTGCTGGGAGGTACCGACGGCGAGGGCCGACTGCCCTTCGCCTGGACCGGAGTGCGTCTGCACGCCGCGGGCGCCGACGCCCTGCGGGTGCGGCTGGCCCCGGCCGGTGCCAACGGCGTGCGCCTGGACATCGCGGACGCCGGCGGCGCACCGGTCGCCACCGTCGACTCGCTGGTGCTGCGCACCGTCTCCGCCGACCAGCTGCGGGTCGCCCGCGCCGCGCACCACGAGTCGGTGTTCCGCACCGAGTGGACCGCGCTGCCCGCTCCCGCCGAAACGCCCGCGCGCACCCTGCGCTGGGCTGTGCTCGGCGATCCGGCCGACCTGCTCACCGGTCACGAGGCCACGTCCGAGGCCACGTCCGAGACCACGTCCGATGTCACGCTCGTTGCCACGTCCGATGCCGTGCCCGAGACCGCATTCGAGGCGCTGAGTACTGCGCTGGGCGGCGAAATGGCCGCGTACGCAGACCTGACCGAGCTGGCCGGGGCAGTCGCGGACGGCTCGCCCGTCCCGGACGCCGTGCTCGTCGGCTACGGCCCGTACACCGTCGACGGTACGCCGCGGGTGGACGCCGAGGCCGTGCACGACGCCACGCACCGCGCGCTCGCGCTGGTCCAACAGTGGTGCGGGGACGAGAGGTTCGGCGACGCCCGGCTCGTGGTGGTCACGCGCGGTGCGGTCGGCGACACCGTCACCGACCCCGTTCACGCCGCCGTGTGGGGACTGCTGCGCTCCGCACAGTCCGAGTACCCCGACCGACTGCTGCTGTTGGACACCGACGGCGTCGACTCCTCCATAGACGCCCTGCCCGCCGCGCTCGACGCGGGCGAACCGCAGCTCGCCCTGCGCGACGGCACCGCGTACGCCCCCCGCCTGGCCCGCGTGCCGGTGCGTGAGGAGGACGACGACACCGAACCCGTCGTCACGTACGCCCCCGACGCCACCGTGCTCGTCACCGGCGCGGGCGGCATGCTCGGCGGCCTGGTCGCCCGCCGTCTGGTCACCGAACACGGCGTACGGCATCTGCTGCTGGTCGGCCGACGCGGCGCGGACACGCCCGGTGCCGCCGAACTCTCCGCGGAACTGGTTGAGTTGGGTGCCAACGCCACCTGGGCGGCCTGCGACGTGGCCGACCGGGACGCGCTCGCCGCCGTCCTGGCCGCCGTGCCCGCGGAGCACCCGCTCGGCGCGGTCGTGCACACCGCCGGCGTCCTCGACGACGGCGTGATCGCCTCCCTCACCCCCGAGCGGCTCTCGGCAGTGCTGCGCCCCAAGGTGGACGCGGCCTGCAACCTGCACGAGCTCACCCGGGACCTCGACCTCACCGCCTTCGTCCTCTTCTCCTCCATCGGCGGTGTCTTCGGCGGCCCCGGCCAGGGCAACTACGCGGCCGGCAACGTCTTCCTCGACGCCCTCGCGGAGCACCGCCGTTACCTGGGGCTGCCCGCCACCTCCACCGCCTGGGCGCTGTGGGCCGACGCCGACGGTATGGCCGGCACCCTCACCGAGGCCGACATGGTCCGCATGCGCCGGAACGGTCTGCCACCCCTGACCACCGCCGAGGGCCTGGACCTGTTCGACCTGGTGCACCGGCTCGACGAGCCCGCCCCGGTCCTCATGCGCGTCGACACCGCCGCGTTGCGCACCCAGGCCCGCGCCGGCACCATGGCGCCGCTGCTGCGCGGCCTGGTACGTGTCCCCGCGCGCCGCACCGCCACCGGCGCGGTCTTCGCGGGCGGCGAGGACGGGCTGCGCCGCCGCCTGGCCGGCCTCCCGGCCGCCGAACAGGACCGGGTCCTGCTCGACCTCGTGCGCAAGCAGGTCGCCTCCGCCCTCGGCCATCCCGGCTCCGCCTCCGTCGAGCCCGGCCGCTCCTTCAAGGAACTCGGCTTCGACTCGCTGACCGCCGTCGAGCTGCGCAACCTGCTCGGCGAGGCCACCGGGCGCCGGCTGCCCGCCACGCTCGTATTCGACTACCCGACCGCGACCGCGCTCGCCGCGTACCTGCGAGAGGAGATCGTCGGCGACCTGGCCGCCCCGGCCGGCACCGCCGCGATCGCGCGGACCGTCACCGACGAGTCCGACGACCCCATCGCCATCGTGGCCATGGGCTGCCGCTTCCCCGGCGGCATCACCTCCCCCGAGGACCTGTGGCGCATGCTCGCCGAGGGCCGCGACGGCATCACCGCCTTCCCCGCCGACCGCGGCTGGGACCTCGACACCCTCTACAGCGACGACCCCGACCAAGAGGGCACCTCCTACGTCCGAGAGGGCGGCTTCCTCCACGACGCCGCGCTTTTCGACGCGGGCCTCTTCGGGATCTCGCCGCGCGAGGCTCTGGCGATGGATCCGCAGCAGCGGCTCCTGCTGGAGACCACCTGGGAGGTCTTCGAGCGGGCCGGCATCGACCCGGCGACCCTGCGCGGCAGCCGCACCGGCGTCTTCGTCGGCTCCAACGCGCAGGACTACCTCCAGCTCTGGCTCAACGACTCCGACGGCCTGGAGGGTCACCTCGGCACCGGCAACGCCGCCAGCGTCGTCTCCGGCCGCATCTCCTACACCTTCGGCCTGGAGGGGCCGGCCGTCACCATCGACACGGCCTGCTCGTCGTCCCTGGTCACCCTGCACCTCGCGGCCCAGGCACTGCGGCGCGGCACCTGCACGATGGCACTCGCCGGCGCCGTGACGATCATGTCCACGCCCGGCGCGTTCACCGAGTTCAGCCGACAGCGCGGCCTTGCCGCCGACGCCCGTATCAAGGCCTTCGCCGCCTCCGCCGACGGCACCAACTGGTCCGAGGGCGTCGGCCTGCTCCTGGTGGAGCGCCTGTCCGACGCGCGCCGCAACGGCCACCCGGTCCTCGCGGTCATCAAGGGCACCGCCGTCAACCAGGACGGCGCCTCCAACGGGCTGACCGCCCCCAACGGCCCGTCCCAGCAGCGCGTCATCCGCGAGGCCCTCGCCGACGCCGGCCTGTCCGCCACGGACGTGGACGCCGTCGAGGCGCACGGCACCGGTACGGCGCTCGGCGACCCGATCGAGGCGCAGGCGCTGCTGGCCACCTACGGCCAGGGGCGCTCTGCCGACCGGCCGCTGTGGCTCGGCTCGGTGAAGTCGAACATCGGCCACACCCAGGCCGTCGCCGGTGCCGCCGGCATCATCAAGATGGTCATGGCCATGCGCCACGGGGTGCTGCCCAGGACCCTGCACATCGACGAGCCGACCCCGCACGTCGACTGGTCCGCCGGGGACATCGCCCTGCTCACCGAGGCCGTGGCCTGGCCGGAGACGGGTCGCCCGCGCCGCGCGGGTGTCTCCTCCTTCGGCTACAGCGGCACCAACGCCCACGCTGTCATCGAGCAGGCTCCCGAGGACATGCCGGGCCCGGTGCCCGAGGCGTCTCGCGCTCTGCCGGTGCTGCCGTGGCTGGTCTCCGGTCGTACTGCGGAGGCGCTGCGGGATCAGGCCGTCCGGTTGCGCGGCTTTGCCGAGGGTCCGGTCGAGGTCCTGGATGTCGGTCATTCGCTCGCCGTCGGCCGTGCCGCTCTGGAGCATCGCGCGGTGCTGCTGGGGATTCCGGCCGACGGGCACGCGGGTCTGTCCGCCGGGCTCACGGCCCTCGCCGAGGGTGGGACTTCGGCCGGCCTGGTCCGGGGCGCGGTCGACAGTGGCGCGCTCGCCTTCGTGTTCACGGGTCAGGGGAGTCAGCGGCTGGGTATGGGGCGTGAGTTGTACGCGGCGTACCCGGTGTTCGCGGCGGCGCTGGACGCGGTCGCGAGTCGGATGGACCTCGAACTGCCGCTGAAGGGCGTGCTGTTCGGGGACGATGCGGAGTTGCTGAATCGTACGGAGTTCGCGCAGCCGGGGTTGTTCGCGGTCGAGGTGGCGTTGTTCCGGCTGTTCGAGTCGTGGGGTGTGCGGCCGGATTTCGTGTCCGGTCACTCGATCGGTGAGATCGCTGCCGCGCATGTGGCGGGAGTGCTGTCGCTGGCGGATGCCTGCAAGCTGGTGTCGGCGCGTGGTCGGCTGATGCAGGCGCTGCCCGAGGGCGGGGTGATGATCGCGCTCCAGGCGACGGAGGCGGAGGTCGCTCCGCTTCTGAACGAGCGGGTGAGCATCGCCGCCATCAACGGCCCGCGGTCGGTGGTCATCGCAGGTGACGCGGACGAGGCCGAGAGGATCGCCGGATCGTTCGGCGACCGCAGGTCCAAGCGCCTCGCCGTCAGTCACGCGTTCCATTCGCCGCACATGGACGGGATGCTCGACGAGTTCCGTGCCGTGGCGGAGAGCCTGACGTACGAGCTGCCGCGCATACCGGTGATCTCGAATGTGAGCGGTGCTCTTGCTTCGGAGCAGTTGACGCAGCCGGAGTTCTGGGTGCGTCACGTCCGCGAGGCGGTCCGTTTCCACGACGGTGTGCGGGCACTGGAGGCGGCGGGCGTGACCACGTTCGTCGAGCTCGGTCCCGACGGCGTCCTGTCCGCCATGGCCCAGGACTGCGTCGAGAACGCCGACGCTGCTGTCTTCGTCCCTGTCCTGCGCGGTGGGCGTGACGAGGCCGAGACCGCCGTCGCGGCCCTCGCCCAGGGCTACGTTCGCGGCGCGGCCGTTGACTGGTCCGCCTTCTTCGCCGGTACTGGCGCCGGTCGCGCGGACCTGCCCCCGTATGCCTTCCAGCGCAAGCGCTACTGGCCGGACACCGTCCTGCCCACCGGTGCTCCCGTCATCGGCGGGACCGCCCCTGTCGTGGACGAAGGTTTCTGGGATGCGGTCGAGCAGCAGGACCTGGCCGCGCTGACGGCTGAGTTGGATGTGCCCGGTGACGCCACGGTCTCCGAGTTGTTGCCTGCCCTTTCGGCCTGGCGCAAGCGGCGTAAGGCCGAGTCGGAGGTGGATGGTTGGCGTTACCGGGTCAGCTGGAAGCCGTTGGCCGGTAGCCCTGCCGGCGGGCTGAGTGGTACGTGGTTGGTGGTGTCGCCCGCCGAGGGTGCGGGTGATGCTGATGTGGTGGCCGCGCTGTCGGGTGCGGGCGCTGAGGTGCGTACGCTCGCCGTCCCGGCGGAATCCGACCGCGCTGCGCTCGCCGCACTGCTCGCGGACTTCGCCGACGTGAACGGTGTGGTCTCGCTGCTGGCTGTGGTGGACACCGCCGCTCTGGTGCAGGCACTGGGTGATGCCGGTGTCACGGCTCCGTTGTGGGCGGTGACCCGGGGCGCTGTGTCCGTGGGCCGCTCCGACCGGCTCGTCGCCCCGGCTGCCGCCGAGGTGTGGGGTCTGGGCCGGGTGGCGGCGTTGGAGCATCCGGACCGCTGGGGTGGTCTGGTCGACATTCCGGCCGAGTTGGACGAGCGGGCCGGAGCGCGTCTGGTGGGCGTGCTCGCCGGTACGGATCCGGGCGAGGACCAGGTCGCGGTGCGGGACTCGGGCGTCTTCGGCCGTCGTCTCGTCCGCGCCCCTGGCAGCCAGGGTTCCTGGACCCCGTCCGGCACCGTTCTGGTCACCGGTGGGACGGGTGTGCTGGGTGGCAAGGTCGCCCGGAGGTTGGCTGCCGAGGGCGCCGAGCGCCTGGTGTTGACCAGCCGTCGGGGTATGGATGCCCCGGGTGCGGCCGAACTGGCCGCTGAGCTGGTCGGCTTGGGTGTGGATGTGTCCGTTGTGGCGTGTGATGCCGCGGACCGGGACGCGTTGCGGGAGCTGCTGGCGGGCGAGGCGGAGGGTCTGACGGCCGTCGTGCACACGGCCGGTGTCCTGGACGACGGGGTGCTGGACTCCCTGACCGCCGAGCGGTTCGCGTCGGTGCTGCGGGCCAAGGCGGACTCGGCCCGCAACCTGCACGAGCTGACCGTCGAACTCGGCATCGGGCTTGATGCGTTCGTGCTGTTCTCCTCCATGAGTGGCACGCTCGGTGCGGCTGGTCAGGCCAACTATGCTGCCGCCAACGCCTACTTGGATGCCTTGGCCGAGCAGCGCCGCACCGACGGCCTGGCGGCGACCTCGCTGGCCTGGGGTCCGTGGGCCGACGGCGGTATGGCCGCCGACCAGGCGCTGGAGGCTCGGATGCGCCAGGGCGGTGTGCCGCCGATGGCGCCCGGGACGGCGCTGACGGCGATGGTCCACAGCGTCGGCTCCACCGAGGCCGCGCTGATGATCGTGGACGTGGAGTGGGAGCGCTACGCCCCGGGCCGCACGGCAGTCCGGGCGAGCAACCTCCTCGCCGAACTCCCCGAGGTCGCGGCCACCCGTGCCGTCAACGGTCAGGCTGCGCAGCCCGGCCCGTCGCTGGCCCGGCGGATCGAGGAGCTGCCCGCGGGTGACCGCGAGGCGTTCCTGCTCGACCTGGTGCGCGGCCAGGTCGCCGAAGTGCTCGGGCATTCCGGCGCCGACGAGATCGAGGCGGGGCGCGCCTTCCGTGAGATCGGCTTCGACTCGCTGACCGCCGTCGAGCTGCGCAACCGGCTCGGCGCCGCGACCGGTCTGAAGCTCCCGGCCACCCTGGTCTACGACTATCCGACCGCGGCCTCCCTCGCCGCGTATCTGCGGGGCGAACTGGTGGGCGGCGTCGAGGTGTCCGGCGCGGTGCTGCCGGCCGTGGCCGTCTCCACCGACGACCCGATCGCGATCGTCGCGATGAGCTGCCGCTTCCCCGGCAACGTAAGGACCCCCGAGGATCTGTGGGCACTGCTCGCGTCCGGTGGCGACGCCATCGGCGACCTCCCGCTGGATCGGGGGTGGAACGTGGACGCGCTCTACGACGCAGACCCCGGCGCGCTGGGCACGTCGTACGCCCGTGCGGGCGGGTTCCTGTACGACGCGGCCGACTTCGACGCGGAGTTCTTCGGTATCTCGCCGCGCGAGGCGCTGGCCATGGACCCGCAGCAGCGGCTGCTGCTGGAGACCTCGTGGGAGGCGTTCGAGCGTGCCGGCATCGACCCGGAGACGCTCCGGGGCAGCCAGGCAGGGGTGTTCGTCGGCACCAACGGCCAGGACTACCTCTCCGTACTGCTGGAGGACTCCGAGGGCCTGGAGGGCCACCTCGGGACCGGCACCGCCGCCAGTGTGGTCTCCGGCCGGCTCTCGTACGTCTTCGGTCTGGAGGGCCCCGCGGTCACGGTCGACACGGCCTGCTCCTCCTCGCTGGTCGCCCTGCACTGGGCGATCCAGGCGCTGCGCAACGGCGAGTGCGACCTGGCCCTGGCGGGCGGCGTCACAGTGATGTCCACGCCGGGCACCTTCATCGAGTTCAGCCGTCAGCGGGGGCTCGCCTCCGACGGTCGCGTGAAGGCCTTCGCGGCGGCTGCCGACGGGACGGGCTGGGGTGAGGGCGCGGGCATGCTGCTCGTGGAGCGTCTTTCCGACGCTCGCCGCAACGGGCATCCCGTCCTGGCCGTGGTCCGTGGTTCGGCCGTCAACCAGGACGGTGCGTCCAACGGTCTGACCGCCCCGAACGGACCCTCGCAGCAGCGGGTCATCCGGGCGGCGCTCGCCGGCGCGGGGCTGACCGCGTCCGAGGTGGACGCGGTGGAGGCGCACGGTACGGGGACGCGGCTGGGTGACCCGATCGAGGCGCAGGCGCTGCTGGCGACGTACGGGAAGGACCGTGACGAGGGGCTGCCGCTGCACCTGGGGTCGATCAAGTCGAACATCGGGCACACGCAGGCCGCGGCCGGTGTCGCGGGCATCATCAAGATGGTCATGGCGATGCGGCACGGGGTGCTGCCCCAAACGCTGCATGTCGACGAGCCGTCCCCGCAGGTGGACTGGGACGCGGGCGACATCGCCCTGCTGACGGAATCGGTTGCGTGGCCCGAGACGGGTCGCCCGCGCCGAGCTGGGGTCTCCTCGTTCGGCTTCAGCGGGACGAACGCGCACACCATTCTGGAGCAGGCCCCGGAACCGGCCGCTCCGGACACCGCGGCCGCCGCCTCCGAGCAGCCGGTACTTCCGGTGCTGCTGTCGGCGAAGACCGACTCCGCCCTGCGGGACCAGGCGCGAGCACTGCTCGCCCATGTGACGGCCGCTCCGGAACCGGCTGCGGCCGAGGTCGGGCGTGCCCTGGCGCTGGGGAGGTCATCGTTCCAGGAGCGGGCCGCCGTGGTGGCGGGAGACCGCGAGGGCCTGCTGACCGGACTCGCCACCGTCGCCGAAGGCAGTGCGGCCCCGGGCGTCGTCCGTGGCTCGGGAACCGGCGGGAAGGCGGCGTTCCTGTTCACCGGGCAGGGCAGCCAGCGACCGGGGATGGGGCGTGAGTTGTACGTCGCGTACCCGGTGTTCGCGGAGGCGATCGACGCGGTCGCCGAGCGGATGGACCTTGAGCTGCCGTTGAAGGACGTGCTGTTCGGCGAGGACGCCGAATTGCTGAACCGGACGGAGTTCGCGCAGCCGGCGCTGTTCGCGATCGAGGTCGCCCTCTTCCGACTGTTCGAGTCGTGGGGTGTGCGGCCGGACTTCGTGTCCGGGCACTCGATCGGTGAGATCGCGGCTGCGCATGTGGCGGGGGTGTTCTCGCTGGAGGACGCCTGCAAGTTGGTGTCCGCTCGGGGTCGGCTGATGCAGGCCCTGCCTGAGGGCGGGGTCATGATCGCTCTCCAGGCGACGGAGGCGGAGGTCGCTCCGCTGCTCAATGAGCGGGTGAGCATCGCTGCCGTCAACGGTCCGCAGTCCGTGGTGATCGCGGGTGATGCGGATGAGGCGGAAAGGATCGCGGGATCGTTCAGCGGTCGCAAGTCCAAGCGGCTGACCGTCAGTCACGCCTTCCACTCGCCGCACATGGACGGCATGCTCGACGCCTTCCGCGAGGTCGCGGAGAGCATCACGTACCAGGCCCCGCGGATAGCACTGGTCTCGAATGTGAGCGGTGCTCTCGATTCAGAGCAGTTGACGCAGCCAGAGTTCTGGGTCCGGCATGTCCGTGAGGCGGTCCGCTTCGCCGACGGCATCCGAGCCCTGGAGGCGGCCGGCGTCACCACGTACGTCGAGCTGGGCCCGGACGGGGTTCTCTCCGCCATGGCCCAGGACTGCGTGACCGACGGGAACGCCGGCTTCGTGCCCGCGCTGCGCGGCGGCCGGATCGAGGCCGAGACCGTCGTCACCGCTCTGGCCACCGCCCACGTACGGGGCGTCCCGGTCGACTGGGCCGCTTTCCACGGGACCGGCATCGTGACCCGGTACGCGGACCTGCCCACGTACCCCTTCCAGCATCAGCGCTACTGGCCGGATGCCGTCCGGACCGGGGCCGTGTCGGGTGACGGCACCACGGACGTCGTGGACGCCCGGTTCTGGGACGCGGTCGAGCGCGGGGACCGGGAGTCGCTGGCGGAGACGGTCGAGTCCGGCGACGGGGAGAGCTGGGCAGGTGTCCTGCCCGCCCTGTCGGCGTGGCGCAAGCGTCGCAAGGCGCAGTCGGCCGTGAACGGTTGGCGCTACCGCGTCATCTGGAAGCCGCTGGCCGAGCCGGCCGCCGGAGCCCGGCTGTCGGGCTCGTGGCTGGTCGCGTGGCCGGCCGAGGGCGGGGGCGATCCCGATGTGGCGGCCGCCCTGACAGGCGCGGGTGCCGAGGTGCGTGCGCTCGCCGTCCCGGCGGGATCCGACCGCGCGGCGCTCGCCGCCCTGCTCGCAGGCTCCGCCGACGTGACCGGTGTGGTCTCGCTGCTGGGCGCGGTGGAGACCGCCGCCCTGCTGCAGGCCCTCGGTGACACGGCTGTCGCGGCCCCGCTGTGGGCCGTGAGCCGTGGCGCGGTCTCCGTGGGCCGCTCCGACCGGCTCGCCGACCCCGTCGCCGCCGAGGTGTGGGGCCTGGGTCGGGTCGCGGCCCTGGAACACCCGGACCGCTGGGGCGGTCTGGTCGACATCCCCACCGAGCTGGACGAGCGGGCCGCAGCCCGGTTCGTCGGCGTGCTCGCCGGAACCGGCGCCACTCCCGGCCTCGCTTCCGGCCTCCCTTCCGGCCTCGTCTCCGGCTCGGACGAGGATCAGGTCGCCGTGCGCGGCTCCGGCGCCTTCGGTCGCCGTCTGGTCCGGGCCCCGCAGGCCGAAGGCGCGGCCAGCTGGAATCCCTCCGGCACTGTCCTGATCACGGGTGGCACGGGTGCGCTGGGCGGCAAGGTCGCCCGACGGCTGGCCGCCGAGGGCGCCGAGCGCCTGGTCCTCGTCGGCCGTCGGGGTACGGATGCCCCGGGCGCGGCCGAACTCGCGGCCGAACTTGCCGACTTGGGCGCCGACGTGTCCGTCGTGGCCTGCGACGCCGCCGACCGGGACGCGCTGCGCGAGCTGCTGGCGGCCGAGGCGGAGGGCCTGACGGCCGTGGTCCACACCGCCGGCATCCTGGACGACGGCATGCTGAACAGCCTCACCCCTGAGCGGATCCGGTCCGTGCTGCGGGCCAAGGCGGTCTCCGCGCGCAACCTGCACGAGCTGACGGGCGAACTCGGCATCGGGCTCGATGCGTTCGTGCTGTACTCCTCCATGAGCGGCACCATCGGCACGGCTGGTCAGGCCAACTACGCCGCCGCCAACGCCTACTTGGATGCCCTGGCCGAGCAGCGCCGTGCCGACGGTCTGGCCGCGACCTCGCTCGCCTGGGGCCCCTGGGCCGACGGCGGCATGGCCGCCGACCAGGCGCTGGAGGCCCGTATGCGCCAGGGCGGCGTGCCGCCCATGGCCGCCGACCTCGCCGTCACGGCCCTGCACCGGGCCGTCGGCGCCGGCGACACCGCCGTCACGGTGGCGGACGTCGACTGGGCGCGCTACGCCCCTGCCTTCACGGCCGCGCGGGGGAGCAACCTGTTCGCCGAGATCGCGGAGGCCCGGGAATCCGGTTCCGGCGCGACCGACGGCGCGACCGGCGGCGAGACGCCGGCCTCGGAACGGCAGGGTCTGGCGGGCCGGCTCGCCGAGCTGCCCCCGAGCGAGCGGGAGCGGCTGCTGCTCGATCTGGTCCGCAAGGAGGTGGCCGGCGTCCTCGGCCACGCGGGCGTCGAAAGGGTGGGCGCCGGGCGGGCGTTCAAGGAACTGGGCTTCGACTCGCTGACGGCGGTCGAGCTGCGCAACCGCCTCAACGCGGCCTCCGGGCTGCGTCTGCCCGCCACGCTCGTCTACGACTACCCGACCTCCGCCGCGCTCGCCGACCGCCTGCGCGCCGAACTCCTCGGCGAACAGGACGAGTCGGGGGCGGCTGCGACCGTCGCGGCCGCCACGGGCGATCCGATCGCCATCGTCGCGATGAGCTGCCGCTTTCCCGGCGGCGTACGGACACCCGAGGACTTCTGGCAGTTGCTGGCCGCAGACGGGGACGCCATCGGCGCGTTCCCGACCGACCGGGGCTGGGACACCGAGTCCGTCCTCGGCCCGCGGGCCCGGGACGAGGGGTATACGGAGGAGGGCGGATTCCTCTACGACGTCGCAGAGTTCGACGCCGGCTTCTTCGGGATCTCGCCGCGCGAGGCCCTTGCCATGGACCCGCAGCAGCGGCTGCTGCTGGAGACCTCGTGGGAGGCGTTCGAGCGCGCCGGCATCGACCCGTCGTCGGTGCGTGGCAGCCGTACGGGCGTGTTCGTCGGCACCAACGGTCAGGACTATCTCAACCTGGTCCTCAACTCCGCCGAGGGCGGCGACGGTTTCATGAGCACCGGCAACTCCGCGAGCGTCGTCTCCGGTCGCCTCTCGTACGTGTTCGGCATGGAGGGTCCGGCGGTCACGGTCGACACGGCCTGCTCCTCCTCGCTCGTGGCCCTGCACCTGGCGGCGCAGGCGCTGCGCAACGGCGAGTGCGACATGGCGCTCGCCGGTGGCGTGACGGTGATGTCCACGCCGGGTGCCTTCGAGGAGTTCAGTCGGCAGCGCGGGCTGGCGGCGGACGGCCGGATCAAGGCGTTCGCGGCGGCTGCGGACGGTACGGGCTGGGGTGAGGGGGTCGGCATGCTGCTTGTGGAGCGGCTGTCGCAGGCCCGTGCCAAGGGGCACCCGGTTCTCGCGGTGGTGCGTGGCTCGGCCGTGAACCAGGACGGCGCCTCCAACGGGCTGACCGCTCCCAACGGCCCCTCCCAACAGCGTGTCATCTGGGCCGCGTTGGCGAGCGCGGGACTGTCCGCCAACGAGGTCGACGCCGTCGAGGCGCACGGCACGGGTACGCGACTGGGCGACCCGATCGAGGCGCAGGCCCTGCTGGCGACCTACGGCCAGGACCGCCCCGACGGCCAACCGCTCCTCCTCGGTTCGGTGAAGTCCAACATCGGTCACACCCAGGCCGCGGCCGGTGTCGCCGGTCTGATCAAGATGGTGCTGGCGATGGAGCACGGCGTGCTCCCGAGAACCCTGCACGTGGACGAGCCCACCCCGAACGTCGACTGGACCACCGGCGAGGTCTCCCTGCTGACGGATTCCGCGGCGTGGCCCGAGACGGGCCGCCCGCGCCGCGCCGGCATCTCTTCGTTCGGCGTGAGCGGGACGAACGCCCACACCATCCTGGAGCAGGCCCCAACCGCGGACGAGCCCCACGCCGTACGGTCGCAGGGCGCGCCCACCGCGTCCGCGTGGGTCCTCTCGGGCCGTGACGCGGCGACCCTGCGCGACCAGGCCGAGCGCCTGCGGGCGCACCTGGCCGCCCACGACGGGCTGCGGCCCGAGGACGTGGCCCACTCGCTGGCCGCCGGCCGCGCGCTGCTCGACCACCGCGCGGTGGTCGTCGGCGCCGACCTCGGGGACTTCCGCGAGGCCCTGGGTGAGCTGGTGGCCGACCGGACCGACACCCGGGTCGTACGGGGTGTGGCCGGCGCGGACCGAAAGACCGCTCTCCTGTTCACCGGGCAGGGCAGTCAGCGACTCAATATGGGGCGTGAGTTGTACGCGTCCCAGCCGGTGTTCGCGGCGGCGCTGGACGCGGTGGCGAGCCGGATGGATCTCGAACTCCCGCTGAGGGAGGTGCTGTTCGGGGACGATGCGGAGCTGCTGAATCGTACGGAGTTCGCGCAGCCGGCACTGTTCGCGGTCGAGGTGGCGTTGTTCCGGCTCGTCGAGTCGTGGGGCCTCGCGCCGGACTTCGTGTCCGGTCACTCGATCGGTGAGATCTCTGCCGCGCATGTGGCCGGCGTGCTGTCTCTGGACGACGCCTGCGAACTCGTCGCCGCGCGGGGCCGGTTGATGCAGGCCCTGCCGGAGGGCGGGTTGATGATCGCGCTGCAGGCGACGGAAGCTGAGGTCGCGCCGCTCCTGAACGAGCGCGTGAGCATCGCCGCGATCAACGGCCCACAGTCGGTCGTGATCTCGGGTGACGCGGACGAGGCGGAGAGGGTTGTCCGCTCGTTCAAGGACCGCAAGTCCAAGCGCCTCGCGGTCAGTCACGCGTTCCACTCGCCGCACATGGACGGGATGCTCGCCGACTTCCGCAAGGTCGCCGAGGGTCTGACCTACGAGTCCCCGCGTATCGCGGTCGTGTCGAACCTGACCGGCATGTTGGTGACGGACGACATGGCCGATCCCGATTTCTGGGTCCGTCACGTACGTGAGGCTGTCCGCTTCAGTGAAGGTGTCCGCACCCTCGAAGCCGCGGGCGTCACCACCTACCTGGAGCTCGGCCCCGACGGGATCCTCTCCGCCATGGCCCAGGACTGCCTCGACCACCCCGACACCACCGTCCTCACCCCCACCCTGCGCGGAGGCCGTGACGAGGCCGAAACCCTGACCACGGCCCTCGCTCTCGCCCATGTCCACGGCACCGTCGTCGACTGGACCGCGTACCACTCCGGTACGGGCGCGCGCCGGGTCGACCTGCCCACGTACGCGTTCCAGCGCGAGCGCTATTGGGTGGACGCGTTCGTGGAGAGCGGTGACGTGACCGTGGCCGGCATCGGTGACGCCGGGCACCCGTTGCTCGGTGCCGCTGTCGAACTCCCGGACTCCGGCGGGTTCCTGTTCACCGGGCGGCTGTCCCTGCGTACGCACCCCTGGCTGGCCGACCACGTGGTGGCGGACAGCGTGGTGGTGCCCGGGGCGGCGTTCGTCGAGCTGGCGGTGCGGGCCGGGGACGAGGTCGGCTGCGACACCGTCGAGGAGCTGACCGTCGAGGCGCCGCTCGTGCTGCCCGAGACCGGGGCTGTCCAGCTGCGGGTCGCGGTCGGCGCGGCGGACGACGCCGGGCGCCGCACCGTACAGGTGCACAGCCGGGCCGAATCGGCCGCGGACGGCGCGTGGTCGCGCAACGCCACCGGTCTGCTGGCCGTCGGCGCGGCCCGCACCGCTGCCCATACTGGGGCCGACACGACCCCGTGGCCGCCCGCCGGCGCGCTTGAGGTCCCGGTCGGGACCCTGTTCGAACGGCTCGCCGCTACGGACCGCCACCACGGCCCGGCCTTCCGCACTCCGATCCGGGTGTGGACGCGCGGCGAGGAGGCGTTCGCGGAGGCCCGGCTGTCCGAAGAACTCCAGCCCTCCGCCGGGCGGTTCGGGCTGCACCCGGCACTGCTGGACGCAGTGGCGCAGGTTACGGCCGTGGCCGAGGGGGCCGCGTGCCGGCTGCCGGTCGTGTGGCGCGGTGTGCGCCTGCACACGGGGGGCGCGGACGCGCTGCGTCTGACGCTCACTCCGCAGGGCGAGGGCACCGTGGCCGTGGAGCTGGCCGACGCCGAGGGCGAGCCGCTCGCCTCCGTCGCCGCGCTGGTGACGGAGGAGCTCGACGCCGAGCGGTTCGCGCTCGCCCCGACGGGCGGGACGGACGGGCTGTTCAGGCTGGACTGGCAGCCCTCGGCCGTCCCGGCCGACGCGTCCGCCGCCGACCCGGTCGTGGTCGGGGACCCGGACCGGGTACTGCTCGACGCCTTCGCCGGCGCGGGCCGCGAGCTCGACGGATACGCCGACCTGGCGGCCCTGGAGACGGCCGTCGCGGCCGGTCGAGAGCTGCCGGACACGGTGTACGTGCCGTTCCTCACGGCCGCCGACGCGTCGGAGCACGACCTGATCGGCGGCGTACGGGCGGCCACGCACCGGGCGCTTGCCACCGTTCAGGCGTGGCTGGCCGGCGGCCGGTTCGCCGGATCCCGCCTGGTCCTCGTCACCCGGGGCGCGGTCGCCGCGGGTCCGGAGGCCGAGGTCACCGACCTGGCGCACGCCCCGGTGTGGGGCCTGGTGCGCGCGGCGCAGACCGAGAACCCGGACCGGTTCGTCCTCGTGGACATCGACGGCACGGAGGCGTCCCTCCGGGCGCTGACCACCGCGGCCGCGTCCGACGAGCCCGAACTCGCGCTGCGCGGCGCGGAATTCCTCGCCCCGAGGCTGGTGCGGCAGGACGCGCCGGCAGGTACCGGTCGGGCCCTCGACCCCGAGGGCACCGTCCTGCTCACCGGCGCGAGCGGCGGCCTCGCCCGGCTCTTCGCCCGGCACCTGGCCGCCGAGCACGGTGCACGCCATCTGCTGCTGGTCGGCCGACGCGGCGAGGAGGCCGAAGGTGCGCGCGAACTCGTGGACGACCTGCGCGAGTTGGGTGCCTCGGCGACCTGGGCGGCGTGCGACGTGGCCGATCGGGAGGCGGTAGCCGCGCTGCTCGCCTCCGTACCCGCCGAGCATCCGCTGACGGCGGTCGTGCACACCGCCGCCGTCCTGGACGACGGGCTCGTGGACCTGCTCACCCCGGAGCGGGTGGACGCGGTGCTACGGCCCAAGGCCGAGGCGGCACTGCACCTGCACGAGCTGACGCGTGAGCTGGACCTGGCCGCGTTCGTGCTGTTCTCCGCCGCCGCGGGCACCCTCGGCGGCGCCGGACAGGCCAACTACGCCGCTGCCAACGTCTTCCTCGACGCCCTCGCCCGGCACCGGCACACGGCGGGCCTGCCCGCCCTGTCCCTGGTGTGGGGCATGTGGGCGGAGGAGCGCGGCATGGCGGGCCGGCTCACCGAGCGCGAGCGGACCCGGGCCGCGCGCGGCGGTGTCGCGCCGCTCGACGCGGCGCACGGCCTGGCACTCTTCGACGCGGCCCTGGCGAGCGACGAGCCGGTGCTGATGCCGGTCGCCGTCGACCCGGCCACCCTGCGCGCTCGCGCGGCCGACGGCGGCATCCTGCCGATGTTCCGCGGTCTGGTGCGGACCCCGGTGCGCCGGACCGTCTCCGCCACCGCCCGCCCGGGGCAGGACGGGACCGGCGAGGGCACGGCAAAGACGATGCTGGCCGAGCGCCTGACCGCGCTCCCGGCCGCCGAGCGCGAGCGGACCGTGCTGGACCTGGTGCGCGGCCAGGTGGCCGCCGTGCTCGGCCACCGGTCGGCCGAACTCGTCGGCGGAGAGCAGGCGTTCAAGGAGCTCGGCTTCGACTCGCTCACGGCGGTCGAGCTGCGCAACCGGCTCAACGCCGCGAGCGGTCTGCGACTGCCCGCCACCCTGGTGTACGACTACCCCAACCCGGCGGCCCTCGCCAGGCATCTGCTGGCCGAGGTCGACCCGAAGGCGCCTGCCCGCGAGCTGTCCCTCCTCGCCGAGATCGACCGGCTGGAGAGCGTGTTCTCCTCGCTCGACCCCGGGCGGCCGGCCGAGGCCGGCGACGACGAGGCGCTCCACGCGAGCGTCGCGGGCCGGCTCCAGGCGCTGCTCGGCCGGTGGAACGAGGCCCGTCCCACCACCGAGGACGACGGCGCGAACGAGATCGAGGACGCCAGCGACGACGAGCTCTTCGCCCTCATCGACAAGAAGTTGGGCCAGAGCTGACCGTCGCGCACCCGGGGCGTACCACCACCCCGGGCGTACCACCCCCTGGGCGTACCGCCTCCCTCATGGCGCGTCGCCGCCCCGGACGTACCGCCGGCCCGCCCGGCGGTGCGTCCGCCCCTGGGGACCCCTGAGGAGTACCCCGGGGACCCCAGACCTCAGACCCGAACCATCCCGAGCACGTGCGAATACCTCCACGCTCTCGACCATGCGAACAGGTGAAGCGCCAGTGGCGAACGAAGCGAAGCTCCGCGAGTACCTGAAGAAGGTCACGACACAACTCGACGAGGCCCACGGGCGACTGCGGGACATCGAGAGCCGGTCCCACGAGCCCATCGCCATCACGGCCATGGCCTGCCGCTACCCGGGCGGCACCAACTCCCCCGAGGAGTTGTGGGAGTTGCTGCGCAACGACGGGGACGCGCTCTCCGAATTCCCCGCCGACCGGGGCTGGGACCTCGACAACCTCTTCTCCGACGACCCCGACGAGCCCAACACCTCCATCACCCGTGAGGGAGGCTTCCTCGCCGGCGCCACCACCTTCGACGCCGCCTTCTTCGGCATCTCCCCGCGCGAGGCCACGGCCATGGACCCGCAGCAGCGAGTCCTGCTGGAGACCACCTGGGAGACGTTCGAGCGGGCAGGCATCGACCCGGCCACGCTGCGCGGCAGCCGCTCCGGCGTCTTCGTCGGCATCAACGGCTCCGACTACCTCACCCCGCTGGTGGAGGCCGCCGAGGACTACGCCGGTCACCTCGGCACCGGCAACGCCGCCAGCGTGATGTCCGGCCGACTCTCGTACACCTTCGGCCTGGAGGGTCCGGCGGTCACCGTCGACACGGCCTGCTCGGCGTCGCTCGTCGCCATCCACCTGGCGGTGCAGGCGCTGCGCAACGGCGAGTGCTCCCTGGCCCTCGCGGGCGGTGTGCACGTGATGTCGACGCCCGGCCTCTTCGTGGAGTTCAGCAAGCAGCGGGGCCTTTCCCGGGACGGCCGCTGCAAGGCGTTCGCCGCCGACGCCGACGGCTTCGGCCCGGCCGAGGGTGTCGGCGTGCTGCTCCTGGAGCGACTCTCCGACGCCCGCCGCAACGGCCACCCCGTGCTTGCGGTCGTGCGTGGTTCCGCCGTCAACCAGGACGGTGCCTCGAACGGTCTCACTGCGCCCAATGGTCCGTCGCAGCAGCGTGTGATTCATCAGGCGCTCACCAATGCCCGGCTTTCCGCCGCCGATGTGGACGTGGTGGAGGCGCACGGCACCGGCACCACCCTCGGCGATCCCATCGAGGCGCAGGCGCTGCTCGCCACATACGGCCGGGAACGACCGGCCGAACGCCCGCTCATGCTCGGCTCGGTGAAGTCGAACATCGGTCACACGCAGGCCGCCGCCGGTGTCGCCGGCGTGATCAAGATGGTCCTCGCGATGCAGCACGGAGTGGTGCCCCGCAGCCTCCACATCGACGAGCCGTCGCAGCACATCGACTGGTCGTCGGGCGCGGTCTCACTGGTACGAGAGGCCGCGGCTTGGCCCGAGGTGGACCGGGCGCGCCGGGCGGGCATCTCGTCGTTCGGTTTCAGTGGTACGAACGCGCACGTCATCGTGGAGCAGGCGCCGGAGGCCGAGGAGAGCGCGGCTGTTGGGGGTGCCGGCCCGGCGGTGGTGCCGTGGGTGTTGTCGGGCAAGAGTGCTGTGGCGCTGCGGGGACAGGCGGCGCGGCTGGGGGAGTGGCTCGCACATCGGGATGCCGATGTGCTGTCGGTCGGGCGGTCCTTGGCTTTGACGCGGGCCGGGTTGGAGCATCGGGCTGTGGTGCTGGGTCCGGATCATGTGGCCGGGGTGGAGGCGGTCGCTTCGGGTGCGATGGCCGCCGGTGTGGTGACCGGTTCGGTGGTGGGTGGTCG
>NZ_JBIAIQ010000057.1:0-42788 GCF_042871525.1 Streptomyces sp. NPDC005784 | reverse complement strand
CCGTTACGACAAGACCGCCACCATCTACCTCGCCGGACTCCACCTCGCAGCCATCTTCATCTGGTCTGCAAGGTGATCCGAAGGAAACGGCCTAGCCGAGTTCCAGCGACGTGACTCCATGGACGCGCGCGCCCGCGAACGCCCTGACCGGCCCGGTGTACATGCGGGCCGTCTCGAAGGAGGGCGTCAGGCCCAGCTTCTCGACGAGGGCGACGGCCGCCGTGTTCGTCTCGGGCACGTCGATGGCGAGCGCCCTCCCGCCCGCGTCGACGGCCAGCGCGGCGAACAGGGCGCCGGCGTCGTCGGCGGTGTCGGCGA
The DNA here is from genome assembly GCF_042871525.1 of Streptomyces sp. NPDC005784. Classification (NCBI taxonomy): domain Bacteria; kingdom Bacillati; phylum Actinomycetota; class Actinomycetes; order Kitasatosporales; family Streptomycetaceae; genus Streptomyces; species Streptomyces sp. NPDC005784. The sequence goes on along the minus strand of NZ_JBIAIQ010000057.1, from coordinate 42,470 downwards.
ACAGAGGGCCGATCCGCAGGGAGTCACGCGCCGGACGGATCACGGCGTAGCCGCTCAGGTGCCCGTCGTCGGCGTGCCGGACGAAGGTGCGGTGCCCGGGGGCGGCCAGCCACGAGTCCAGGAACACCGGCCGGTCGGCGGGGTAGCACGCGCCGTCGTACGCCGTGATGGCCGTACGATCCGCTCGCTCGGCCGACCGCACTCCCGACGGCTCCTGCCCCACCGGAGCCACGCCCGTGAACCGGACGGTGCGGTAGGCGAGTTCGAAACCCGACTTGCGGTAGTTGTCCTGCTGCGCCACCACTCCGTCGAGGCCGACGGTCCGGTCACCCGCGTGGGCGAGGGCCGCCTCCCAGGTGGCGACGCCGTAGCCGTTGCCGCGCAGATCGGGGCGTACGAGGTAGAAGCCGAGGAAGGCGTAGTCGGCGCCGTAGTTGACCACCGAGATGGCCGAGACCGGCTCCCCGTCGACGCGTCCGAGGAAGAAGCCCCCGGGATCCTGGGCGAAGAAGCTCGCGCTGTCGGCGAGCCCTGGATTCCATCCCTCGTCCGCCGCCCAGCCGCCGACCACCTTCCAGTCGTCGAGCGTGGCCTGGCTGACGACGAGGCCGTCGGGTCCCGGAGAGGTCATGGGGGCGCTCCAATGCATACGGGTCGGGGGTGCGCCGGCCGCCCGCGGATCGCGGAATGCGCCGACCTGCCGCACGCGCAGCATCCTTCCCGATCTCCCTACGGATCGCAGCGACCAGCGCCCCACGCGGGAAGGGATTCGGCCACTTCGGCACGCGCGCCCGGCGCTGTGCCGTCACCGTGCCGTGCGAGCCCAGGGGCTCGCGACACCTCCACAACTATTGACGCGCACGCGTCACGCAACTAACTTCCGGGAGCGCTCTCCGCCCCCACCTACACCTCTCCCCGAACAGAGGTCGACCATGAAGACAACGTTGTCCCACGGTCTGAGCAGAGCCGTTCCGGTCCTCCTGGCACTCTCCGCCGCACTGGCACTCCCCACGCCCGCCGCACGGGCGCTTCCCGCACCCGCCGCGCCGGCACTCCCCGCACGCGCCGCCGGAGCCGGAGCCGGACCCGTCGCCCCAGCCACCGCCACGTCCGCCACCCTCGCGTCCGCCGCCGCGTCCGTCTGCAACAAGTACTGCGACGCCCGCGACCCCGCGCTCGCGCCGCAGGACCGCACCCCGGTCTCCACCACTGTCTTCTCCCGCGCCATCACCCTGCACTTCGACGACACGGACGCGATGGGCTGGGCGTCGCTCGACAACGGCAGCCCCGGCGACGAGGTGTGGCTCGACCGGTCCTTCGACGGTGGCCGCACCTGGAGTTCGGGCAGCCGGCTCGGGGACACCTCCGTGCCGACGGGTCAGCGCGGCTGGCGCACCCTCATGTACAACGTCGACGACTGGGGCAACCTCGGCGTCGGCGCCCTGCGCGCCTGCGGCAAGGCCGGGGACCGCGCCGACATCGCGTGCACCGCCTGGGCACGTACGACCTGGAACGCGGGCGAGCGGCGTACGGCCGCCGCGACGGCCCAGATGATGTTCTACGACAACTCCACCGGGCTCTTCGCCACCACCGGCTGGTGGAACTCCGCGAACGCGCTCACGGCCCTGATCGACAACATCCGGGTGACCGGCATGGGCAGCTACAAATACGCGATCGCCAGGACCTACGACCGCCAACTAGGGTCGCAGGGAGGGCAGTTCCGCAACGACTACCTCGACGACACCGGCTGGTGGGGGCTCGCCTGGGTGGCCGCGTACGACCTGACCGGCGACAGCCGCTATCTGAGCACCGCGCGCGCCGACGCCGATCACATGGCGGCCTACTGGGACTCGACCTGCGGCGGCGGGGTGTGGTGGAGCACCGCGAAGACGTACAAGAACGCGATCGCCAACTCGCTGTACATCCAGCTCAACGCGGCCCTGCACAACCGGGTGTCCGGTGACAGTTCCTATCTCTCGCGGGCGCTGGCCGGCTGGTCCTGGTTCCGGTCGACAGGCATGGTGAACGCGGCACACCTGGTGACCGACGGTATCGACCTGTCGACCTGCCGGAACAACAACGGCACCGTGTGGTCGTACAACCAGGGCGTGCTCCTGGGGGCGCTCACCGAGCTGAACCGGGCGACCGGCGACAGCGGGACGCTCGACACGGCCCGGCAGATCGCCGACGCGGCCACCACGTCCGCGATGCTCAACACGGCGGGCGGGATTCTCCGGGACCCGTGCGAGAGCGGCGGCTGCGGGGCCGACGGCCCTTCCTTCAAGGGCGCTCATGTCCGCGGTCTCGGCCGGCTGAACGCAGCGCTGCCCGACCATCCGTACTCGGCCTATCTGGGACGGCAGGCCGACGCCGCCCACGCAGGGGACCGCAACGCGCTCGACCAGTACGGTCTGCGCTGGTCCGGCCCCCTGGACCTCACCGACGCGGCCCGGCAGCAGAGCGCACTCGACCTGCTCGACGCCGCACCCTGAGACTCCCTCCGAGACGACCGAAGACGACTCGCCGGGGAACGCGGGGGCGGACGCACCTGGAGGAGGCTCCACCGGTCACCCGTCCGGTGGAGCCTCCGGTGTGTCATCGCCGCGTGTCAGCGGACCGCGGCGGGCCGGAACCGGCGGTACAGGACCGCGCCGCCCAACAAGAACGCCGCGCTCGCCGCGATGGCCGGCATCGTCTGGTCCGCGCCGGTGTGTGCGAGGGACGGCACCGCCCCGCTCTGCGGCCGGACCTGCCCCGACGCTCGGGTGTCCGGGGCCACCGCGGGCGGGGTGGACGGCCTCGGGGCGGGGTTCCCGGGGTGGTGCGGCTGCCGGGGCTCGGCGTCCGTGGTGTTGACGGACTCGTTCCCGACGGACGCGTTGCCGAGGCCGACCACCGTCACCGCGTTGCCGCTGACGTTGACCGGGAGATCCAGCGGGAGCTGGAGGCCGTTGCCCGAGAGCACACCCGGTGAATCCTTTCCGCCACCGTGCGCGACCGCGCCACCACCTCCGTAGGCGCCGCCGCCCGTGCCACGCCCACCGTGCGCGCCGCCGCCTGTGCCGCCGCCTCCGTGCGCGCCGGCTCCCCCGCGCCTCCCGCCGCCGGACGCGGCGGCCCCGCCTCCGGCGCTCACGTTTGCGCAGCGGTTGCCCGCGGCGGGGTTGAGCAGCCCGACCACGTTGAGCGTGTTCCCGCACAGGTTCACGGGAACGTGCACGGGAAGCTGGATGGTGTTGCCGGAGATCACGCCGGGCGAGCCTGCCGCCGTGCCGTTCGCCGCGGAGTCGGCGTGGGCCGGCATGGTCGCGGCCAGCGCGCCCGAGGCGGCGGCCGCGGCGATCAAGCTGTTTCGGGTCACCCGTTTCATAAGGTTCACTGCCTTCCTCACAACGTCGCGGGCAGTCGCCCACATTGCCAAGAACGCCTGTGACCCATCCGAGTTATGGCTTATCGGCCTTTCACCCCATCGAGCGTCACCCGTATCGAACGGTGCCCCTCCCCGTTCGAAGGACGCCGGCGGGCAGAGTAGGGCACGGCAGCAGGTCGCGCTCGCCCAGAGGCGTGCCCCCGAGGCCGCGCCTATCGTGATCCGGGGGAAACCGCCGGTCCACCGCAGGGCGACCCTGGAGGCAGGCATGCTGTCGATGCACCAACGCTTCGCGGTCGTGGGAGCCGCCACCGCCACGCTGACCCTGCTGGCGGCGGGTCTGCCGATGGCGGCGACCGCCGACGACAGGCCGGACCTGTCCCGGTTCTACGGCCAGAAGGTCGCGTGGGCTGCCTGCAAGGGGGACGGCATGCCCGAAGACCTGCAGTGCGGCAAGGTCACCGTCCCGCTGGACTACGCGAGGCCGGACCGCGGCACGCTCGACCTGGCGCTGGCCCGCTACCGGGCGACGGGCCATTCACGGGGTTCGGTGCTGTTGAACTTCGGCGGTCCCGGCGGCGCCGGGATTCCCGAGCTCGCCGCGGGCGGCAAGGACTTCATGGGGCTGACGAACGGCTATGACGTGGTGACCTTCGACCCCCGCGGCGTCGGCCGGTCCTCGCCCGTCAGTTGCGGCGACGGTGTGGACGCGATCTTCGGGGCGACGGCCGGCGGCACCGACGTGCAGGCGGCGCTCAAGGCGGTCAAGAAGGCCGCCGACACCTGCGCCGAGCACTCCGGCGCCGTCCTCCCCCACATCGGCACGGTCAACGCCTCCCGCGATCTGGACGTGATGCGCCAGGCACTCGGCGACAAGAAGCTCAACTACCTCGGCTTCTCGTACGGGACGCGACTCGGCGCGGTGTACGCGGCCCAGTTCCCCAAGAAGACGGGCCGGATGGTGCTCGACGGTGTCGACACCCTCACCGAGCCGATCGCCGAGCAGGGCCTCATAGGCGCCGAGGGACAGCAGACCGCGCTCGACGACTTCATCACCTGGTGCGCGAAGAACATGGCCTGCCCGTTCGGACAGGACGAGCGCAGCGCCGGCGAGCAGGTGGTCCAGCTCGTCAAGTCGCTCGACGAGGAACCGGTGCCGTCGGACTTCGGCCAGGAGTTCACCGGGCAGGACCTGGTGGGGGCGATCGGCCAGGCGCTCTACAGCAAGGCGATGTGGCCCGTCCTCGAACAGGCCCTCAACCTGCTGGTCCAGGACGGCGACACCCACGGACTCACCCAGCTGTACGGCGGCGCCTCCCTGCCCCACACCTCCACGCCCGCCCGGCAGCGGCCGAAGCAGAACGGCGGGCTGGTCGACGACGAGGACGTTCCCCTCGACAATCTCCCCGCCGCCCTGATGGCCATCAACTGCGCCGACGACCCGGACCGGCCCAGCGCCGGCCAGGTCACCCGGCAGATCGCCGGGCTGCGTGCCGCGTACGAGGAGGCGTCGCCCGTCTTCGGCCAGTACCGGCTCGCCCAGGTGCTGATGTGCTACGGCCGCCCGAAGGGCACCGACTACATACGCGACAAGGTCCGCGACGTACCCGCGTCGAAGATGCTCCTCGTCGGCACCCGCGGGGACCCGGCGACCCCGTACCGCTGGACCCTGGAGACCGCCGAGCGCCTCGGCTCCTCCGCCGTGGTGCTCGACAACAAGGGCGACGGGCACACCGGGTACGCGTCCTCGAAGTGCGTGCACCGGAAGGTCGACGACTTCCTGCTGTACGGATCACTGCCGGCCAGCGGAAGCTCCTGCGGCCCGGAGGACACGGACACCTACTGACCGGCGACCACCGGGTGACGCGTGACCGCCGACCGCGGCGGGACAAGGGGCGTGGCCCGGCGGCCAGGCGGTCGGCCGTCCCACCCGACGGGTCCGGGGTGCCCCTCCCCGAACGGCCGAGGCGTCCCGCTCCGTCGACCGCACCTCCCGTGTCCACTTCGGCGACGTCGGCGGCGCTGCCCCACCGAAGCCCACCGGACGGAACGCTTCGTGGCCCGCGCGATCCGCGTGATCCGCCGGTGTCCCGACCGGCGGCTTTCGTCCGCATGGGTTTGACTCATGGTGTGCGCCGGATGCTCCCACTGCTGCTCGTCGCCCTCGGTGCGGCCGGGGCGCTCGTCCTCGTCCGCGGCGTCTCGGCGTGGTGGTGGTGCGCGGCGGTCCCGCTGCTGGCGCTGACGGTGCTCGGCGGCTGGGACCTGTGGCAGCGACGTCACTCCGTGCTGCGGAACCATCCCCTCTCCGGCCATCTCCGCCTTCTCCTGGAGGCGCTGCGCCCGAAGCTCCAGCGGTACGTCGTCGAGCGGAACCATGGCGGACAACCCTACGACCGCCGGGTGCGGGCCCTCGTGTACGACCGCGCCAAGGGCGTCGAGGTCGAGGAGCCGTTCGGCACCGAGCACGATGTGTACGCGGACGGCCACGAGTTCCTGGAGCCGTCGATGCGTCCGGTCGAGGTTCCGGACGAGCCGCCCGTCGTCCGCGTCGGCGGACCCGAGTGCACCCAGCCCTACGACATGGCCTTGCTCAATGTCTCCGCGATGAGTTTCGGGGCCCTCTCGGCGAACGCGATCATGGCGCTCAACAGGGGTGCGGCGCTGGGGGGTTTCGCGCACGACACCGGCGAGGGCGGCCTGTCGGACTACCACCTTCGGGGCGGCGGCGACCTCGTCTGGGAGATCGGCACGGGGTACTTCGGCTGCCGCACCTCCGAAGGGGACTTCGAGGCGCGGGAGTTCGCGGACAAGGCCGCGCTGCCCGAGGTGAAGTGCGTGTCGCTGAAGCTCTCCCAGGGCGCGGACCCGGGGATCGGCGGGATCCTGCCCGGGGCGAAGGTGAGCGCCGAGATCGCGCGGGCGCGCGATGTCCCCGAGGGCCGGACCGTGCTGTCGCCGCCGTTCCACCGGGTCTTCTCCACCCCGCGGGAACTGGTGCGGTTCATCGCCCGGATGCGGCAGTTGGCGGGCGGCAAGCCGACCGGCTTCAAGCTCTGCGTCGGCTCGCGCCGTCAGTTCCTGGCCGTCTGCAAGGCCATGCTCGCCGAGGGCGTGACGCCCGACTTCATCGTGGTCGACGGTTCGGAGGGCGGCACCGGGGCCGCGCCCGCGGAGTTCGGCGGCGGCATCGGCGCACCGCTGACCGAGGGCCTGATCACGGTGCACAACGCGCTGGTCGGCACCGGGCTGCGGGACCGCGTCCGGATCGGGGCGAGCGGAAAGGTCGCCACCGGCTCGGACATCGTCAAACGGCTCCTCCAGGGCGCCGACTACACCAACGCGGCCCGCGCGATGATGTTCGCCGTCGGCTGCCTCCAGGCCCAGCGCTGCCACACCAACACCTGTCCGGTGGGCGTGGCCACCCAGGATCCCCGCCGGGTCCGCGCGCTGGACGTGGCCGACAAGTCCGAGCGCGTGCGCCGCTACCAGCGGGGCACCGTTCACAGCGCGAGCCGGATCATGGCCGCGATGGGGGTACGGGATCCGGGCGACCTCACGCCCCACCGGCTGCTGCGGCGCGTCGGTCCCACGGCCGTACGGTCGTACGCGGAACTCTACGAATGGCTGGCGCCGGGGGTGCTGCTCGCCGAGCCGCCCTCGTCCTGGGCGAGGGACTGGGCCGGCGCCGATCCGGACTCCTTCTGAGCGTCGAAGACGCCTGCCGGGTGCCGGAACTCCCGCTGAGCGTCAGAAGTCGACGGGATCCCGCACGATGGGGCAGGTCATGCAGTGGCCGCCGCCGCGTCCCCGTCCGAGCTCGGCCCCGACGATGGTGATGACCTCGATGCCGGCCTTGCGCAGCAGGGTGTTGGTCTGGGTGTTGCGGTCGTAGGTGAACACCACGCCGGGCTCCAGGGCGACGGCGTTGTTGCCGCTGTCCCACTGCTGTCGCTCGGAGGCGTACACGTCGCCGCCCGTCTCGACGACCCGCAGTTCGGACAGTCCGAGCGCCTTGGCGACGACATCGGTGAAGGCACGCGAGCCCTCGTCGGCGAGTTCGACGCCGGGAGCCTTGTCGCCGGGCCGCAGGGAGAAGGTGTGCACCGAGTCCATGATGGCCGGATACAGGGTGACGAGGTCGCGGTCGGCGAAGGTGAAGACGGTGTCCAGGTGCATCGCGGAGCGCAGTTTCGGCAGTCCCGCGACGATGACGTGCTCGGCGGCGCCTTTGCTGAACAGCGCGGCCGCGACCTGGCTGATGGCCTGTCGTGAGGTGCGCTCGCTCATGCCCATGAGGACGACGCCGTTGCCGACCGGCATGATGTCGCCGCCTTCGAACGTGGCCTGGCCCCAGCTCAGTTCGGGGTCGCCCCACCAGACGGGGGAGCCGACGAAGTCCGGGTGGAAGGAGTAGACCGCCTTCATCAGGAGCGTCTCGTCGTGCCGGGCCGGCCAGTAGAGCGGGTTGAGGGTGAGCCCGCCGTAGAGCCAGCAGGTGGTGTCGCGGGTGTAGAGGGTGTTGGGCAGCGGTGGCATCAGGTACTCGCGCACCCCGGTCGATTCGCGGGCCAGGGAGAGATAGCCGGAGCGGAACTCGTCGGGCAGGTCTGCGGTGGCCAGTCCGCCGATCAGGTACTGGGCGAGGCGGGCGGGGTCGAGGGACTCCAGGTAGGCCCGGGTGCCGTCGATGAGACCGAGTCCGACCTCGTTCGCGGTGATCTTCCGGTCCAGGAGCCAGTCCTTCGCGGCGGGGACGGCCATGGTCTCGGCGAGCAGTTCATGCAGTTCGACGACCTCCACGCCGCGTCCCCGCAGTTTGTTGACGAAGTCGGCGTGGTCGCGCTGGGCGTTCTCCACCCACATCACGTCGTCGAAGAGCAGGTCGCCGGAGTTGGTGGGGGTGAGCCTGCGGTGTGCGAGGCCGGGTGCGCAGACCAGGACCTTGCGCAGCCTGCCGACCTCGGAGTGAACGCCGTGCGCCGGGCGGCTCGTGGTGTCTTGACTGGTCACGGTGTGCCTTTCTCCAGGTCGGAGGCTGACGGGTCAGAGGCTGATCCAGCCCAGCGCCAGGGCGACGATCCCGAGGACGGCACCGGCGATCGAGACGACGAGGATGACCAGTTCGCGAGGCGAGAACGGGGTTCTGCCCTGCTCGCGGCGCGCCATCACGAACAGCACGGTGGCGGGCGCGTAGACGATGAAGGAGACGAGGAGGAACCTCAGTCCGGCCGCGTAGAGCAGGAACGCGGTGTAGACGGTGGCGAGGGAGGCGATGACGAGGTCGCCGCCGAACCTGCCCCGGGTGATCTTCACGGCGAAGGCCGCCGCCAGCAGGAACGGGATGAGTGTCAGCGCGCTGGTCAGGTCGAGCGCGAAGTCGAAGGCGTCGTCCGAGAACAGGGTGGCGACCAGGACGACCTGGGTGAGCAGGGTCGACAGCAGCAGCGCGGGCACCGGAACGTCGGCGGCGGTGGAGCGGGACAGGAAGCGGGGCATGTCCTCGTCCTTGGCCGCGACGAACAGCACTTCGGCCGCCATCAGCGTCCAGGCGAGGTAGGCGCCGAGCACCGAGACGATGAGGCCGACGCTGACGAAGACCTGGCCCCAGGTGCCGACCGCGCTCTCCAGGACTCCGGCCATCGACGGCTGTCTGAGCTCGGCGATCTCCCCCATCGGCATCAGCCCGTACGACACGATCGTGACGGAGGCGAAGATGGCGAACACGCTGAGGAAGCCGAGGACGGTGGCCCGGCCGACGTCCTCGCGGCGCTTGGCGTGCCGGGAGTAGACGCTGGCCCCCTCCACTCCGAGGAACACGAACACCGTCGCCAGCATGGTGCCCTTGACCTGCTGGAAGAGCGAGCCCGCGTAGTCGGCGCCGCCCCAGTTGTCGGCGAAGACCTGGGGCTTCAGATAGAAGAGGGCGAGGACGATGAAGACGAGGATCGGGACGATCTTGGCCACGGTGACGATCCGGTTGATGGCCGCAGCTTCCTTCACTCCTCGTCGGATGAGGAAGTAGAAGGCCCACAGGCCGACGGAGGAGAGCACCACCGCGAGGACGGTGTCCCCGTCGCCGAGCGCGGGCGCGATCGCCCCGACGGTCGACATGATGAGCACCCAGTAGGTCACGTTGCCGACGCAGGCGCTGGCCCAGTAGCCGAAGGCCGAGAAGAAACCGAGGTACTCGCCGAAGCCCGCCTTCGCGTACGCGTAGACGCCCGCGTCGAGGTCGGGCCTTTGGATCGCGAGGCGCTGGAAGACGAAGGCGAGCATCAGCATGCCGGTGCCGGCGACGGCCCAGGCGATCAGCGCGCCCGCCACGCCCGTCTCCTGGGCGAACCGTCGCGGGAGGGAGAACACACCGGCGCCGACCATGGAGCCGACGACCAGCATGGTCAGAGTGACCACTGTCAGCTTGGCAGCCGGTGCCGCCTCGAATTCCGTGTCGACCTGCGTCATGGGCGTCCTGCGGAGACGGGCATCGTCGTGCGCGACCACGATGCGGGCGACGTCGTCTGGTGACTTGAGCGACATTAACAACCAATTGCCCTGAATGCCCGGCAAAGGAAGCCGCCAGGGTGCTGCGTTATTGATCTCTCCGGCCGACAATCGGATGACAGGGACGGAAGCGTCCGAGCTGTCGTCGGAGAGGTGTGCACCGCGTGAGTGAGCTGTTGGGTGTGGCGGTACTGGGTGCCGGACACATGGGAGCCGACCATGTACGCCGTATAGACAAGGCAGTGAGCGGCGCCAGGGTCGCTGCCGTGGCGGATCCCGACACCGCTCGCGCCGAGGCGGCGGTGGCGGGCATCGACGGTGTGTCGGTCCACGCCGAGGCGGCGGCCGCGCTGAACGCGCCCGGCGTCGGGGCCGTACTGATCGCGTCCCCGGGCCCCGCGCACGAGGAGGCCCTGCTCGCGGCCTTCGCGCGCGGCTTGCCGGTGCTGTGCGAGAAGCCGCTGGTGCCGGAGTCGGACGGGGCGCTGCGGGTGGTGGAGGCGGAGGTACGGCTCGGGCGGCGGCTGGCGCAGGTCGGGTTCATGCGCCGGTACGACCCCGAGTACCAGCGCCTCAAGTCCCTGCTGGACAGCGGTCGGCTGGGCCGCCCCCTGATGCTGCACTGCACGCACCGCAACGTCGCCTCACCGCCCGGCTTCACCTCGGCGATGCTGGTCAACAGCTCCGTCTCGCACGAGATCGACGCGGCGCGCTGGCTGCTGGGCCAGGAACTCACGGCGGTGACCGTGCTGCGCCCCCAGCCGTCCTCGAACGCCCCCGAGGGCCTGATCGATCCCCAGTTCGTCGTGTTCGAGACGGCCGGCGGCGCGCTGGTCGACGTCGAGGTCTTCGTGAACTCCGGATTCGGGTACCAGGTGGCGTGCGAGGCGGTGTGCGAGTCGGGGAGCGCGCGGATCGGGGACGAGCACACCATGACCGTGACGACGGCGGGCGGCACTCACGAGGAGGTGGCGCAGGACTATCTCGTACGCTTCGCCGACGCCTACGACCGTGAGGTGCAGGCCTGGGTGGACGCGACCCGGTCGGGCCGGGTCACCGGGCCCGGCGTCTGGGACGGGTACGCGGCGTCCGCCGTCGCCGAGGCGGGAGTCCGGGCGCTGGAGAACGGCGGCCGGGTGACCGTCGAGCTGGCCCCGCGCCCGGACCTCTACGCCTGATCAGCCGCTGACGCTCGCGGCACCCGTCTCGAGGTGCCCGGTGAACCGGCGCGACCAGCTCGCGTCGGAGCCGATCGTGATCGTGAAGTCGTACCAGCCGTCCTGGTACGCCACCGCGTTGAAGTAGTCCTCCGTCGAGCCGCCTGCGGCGACGGTGTACGTCCAGGGACCGTCGGAGCGGTAGTGGTTCGAGGTGACGGTGAACGTCACCGGGGAGGTGGAGGAGTTGGTCATCCTGAAGTAGACGGCCGTCTTCCCGGTACCGGGCTCGGTCGCGTACCGCACGCCGACCTCGGCCGACTTGCCCGCCTTCGTCGCGTCTCCCTTGAAGCGGCGCAGGAAGCGGTTCGGGCCGGCCATCGAGTAGTCGTACTTGCCGTCGCCGTAGCCCGAGCCGATGTTGAAGGAGTCGGAGACGGTGGCGCCCGCGTCGACCGTGTACTGCCAGGGCACGGTGTCCCGGTAGGCGTTCGGGTGGATGGAGAAGTGCGCCGCACTTTTGGCCGGGGCACCCTGGTTGGCCATGGTGAACCAGGCGAGGACCGTGCCGCTCGCGCCGAACTCCAGGTGGTCCAGGTAGCCGTTGGGCTGGTACGGCAGCGCGCGGGCGGGCCGGGTGCCGGGCTCCTGGACGGGCAACGCGTTGGTGGTGGGCACCGGGTTGGGCAGCGGGCCGCAGGTGGCGAACCCGATGACGCTCGTGGCGGGCAGCGCGGCGGTGCCGTAGACGGGGTGCGCGAAGTCGAAGACGCCGGTCAGGTCACCGGTGACCCTGCGCCGCCAGGCACTGATGTTCGGGCAGGCCGCGGGCTTGCCCAGGGCGCTGGTCCACGTCTCCAGGAAGCGCAGGACCGAGGTGTGGTCGAAGACCTCCGAGGAGACCCAGCCACCGCGCGTCCAGGGCGAGACGACGAGCATCGGGACCCGGAAACCGAGGCCGTACGGAACCCCGTTCAGGTACTCCCCCGCGGTCCCGGCGGGCGGGGCGGGCGGCGGGACGTGATCGAAGAAGCCGTCGTTCTCGTCGTAGTTGAGGAACAGGACGGTGGAGTCGAAGACGTTCGCGTCGGCGGCGAGTGCCTTGTACACCAGGTCGACGAAGTGGGCGCCGTCGCCGGGCGGGGCGTACGGGTGCTCCGAGAAGGCCTGGTTGGCGACCACCCAGGACACCTGGGGCAGGGTTCCGGCGACGACGTCGGCCTTGATGGCGGCCGCGATGTCGTCGGGCGTGGAGCCTGTGGTCTTGGGGACGGAGGCCATGCCGCGGTCGTACAGCGGGTCACCGGCCTTGGCGGCGGCGAACTTCTTGAAGTAGGCGCAGCCGTTGTCGCCGTAGTTGTCCTGGGCGTTCTGGTAGACCTTCCAGCTCACACCGGCCGCCTGGAGCGCCTCGGCGTAGTTCTGCCAGGTCAGCCCGGACTCGTCGCCGCCGTCGTAGCTGGAGCCGTCGACCTTGCCGCTCCACAGGAAGGTGCGGTTGGGTCCTGTGGCGCTGAGTGTGGAGCAGAAGTAGGCGTCGCAGATGGTGTAGTTGTCGGCGAGCGCGTAGTGGAACGGGATGTCGGAACGGTCGAGGTAGCCGAGCGACCGTGCGTTGCCGACGCCCGAGACCCAGTTGTCGAGCCGCCCCTTGTTCCAGGCGGAGTGCTGCGAGGACCAGGAGTGCGGAAGGTCGCCGCTGCACTGGGCGAGGGTCTCGCCGTCCTTGCCGCCCGCCGCGGGCGTGGAGCTGAGCTTCCACGGGTACTGCCTGCCCAGGCCGTTCGGCTGGTTGAAGACCGAGTACCCGCCGGACAGCGTGACGCCGCTGCGGTCGTCGAAGCCACGGATGCCCTTGAGGCGCCCGAAGTAGTGGTCGAAACTGCGGTTCTCCTGCATGAGGATGACGACGTGCCGTACATCCGAGATCGTGCCGGTCGCCGTTGCCGTGGTTGCCGCGGCAGCCGCTGGACGCGAGCCGACGCCCAGCGCGGCTCCCGCCGCCACGGATGCGCCGAACCCCACGAAGCCTCTTCGGCTGATCGGTGTCATTCGCCCGCCCTGGTCAACTGGAGTGCCCCTGCGGCACGCCGCAGGCAAGCGTGCCCGGGGCGACCGTCAGGGGTCGTACGGGTGCGGTGAGGGCGGGTGAACAGCGGTCGAACCTGCCCGTCCGGATCCTACGGCCGCCCCTTTGCGTTCGCCCGCGGCCGCTCGGTACCGCCCACCGATGCTCGTTACTCCCTATCGCAACCGTGATAGTATCTAACGAAGTGCACTTCTCCGCGCTCCGTCCACCGAAAAGCGGAGGAGCCGGGCAGCCCGCCCGAAGACCCGCACCCCGACCCGAAGAGGCGATGACATGGCCGCTGAGACCCGAACCGGGACGGGCCCGCGCGACCGGTTCCGCGCGCAGGTGCGCCAGGAAGTGAAGACGGCGGCGCTGCGCCAGCTGGCCGAGGGCGGCCCGGAAGGGCTGTCGCTCAACGCGATCGCCAAGCAGCTGGGTATGACGGGGCCCGCGCTCTACCGCTACTTCGCCAACCGCGACAGCCTGCTGACCGAACTCGTCATCGACGCCTACGGGGACCTGGCGGCGGCCCTCTCCCGCACCGCCGAGGCCTGCACGGCGGACGCCGTCACCCGGCTGACCGAGCTGGGCCGGGCCTACCGGGCCTGGGCGCTGGCCGAGCCGCACCGCTACCGCCTGCTCTTCCGGGCCCCCCTCCAGGGCTACGACGCCCAGTCGGCGAGCCTGGTCGAGGCCTCGCAGCCCGCGATGACCGTGCTCCTGGAGGCGGTGAGCGCCCTGGCCGAGCCGGACGCACGCGTGCCGGACGGCGCGGCGGCGCAGTTCCGGGAGTGGCAGGAGCGGCACGGCTTCGAGGACGTGCCGGAAGCGGTCGCCGCGCGCTCCACGATGCTTTGGGCCCATCTGCACGGCATGGTCGCCCTGGAGATCGAGGGCAACTTCGCCTCGATGGGCATCGATCCGTCCTTTCTCTACGAGGCCGAGGCGACGGACTTCGTGCGCTCGCTCTGAGACGGAGACGAACCCATGACAGGCGGCTCGCACAAATGCCCCTCGAACAGCAGAATGAGAGGCCTGTACGGGTCCATCGCCCGACCCCCAAGTCGCGTACGGTGTCTACGACTTGCCCCCGAACGACACCTACCGCATCGGGACCAGTCGCCCGCTCCGGGAGGACTGCGGCATATACCAGAAGCACGACCGTATCGGGTGTTGCCAAATCCCTTACAGCGCGTCGTGGGCTGTGCGACAGTCGTAACGGTCCTTCCGTCAGCCTAGGTCGTACCGTCCCCGCATCGGAGTACGTCATGCCACCCCATCTCTCTGCGGACCGCCCCGCCGCTCAGCCGCCCCCGCGCGGCACGGTCGACGCGCTCATCTCGCAGACGCGGCGCCTGCGCGGTGAGGTGGACGCCGTTCGACGTGAGGCACCCGCCGACGGCGAGGACGCGCAGGGACGCTGGCAGCGCGCGCTGTGCAATCTGGCACTGCATCAACTGAGTGATCTGGACGAGCACTTGGCCCAGCTGCGGGACGGACCGCCGGCCGTGCCCGTCCAGCCGGCGGCCACTCCTCCCACCGCGCCCACCGCCCGGACCGGGCAGGCCGCATCCCGGCACGGCTCACTGCTGAGCCGGGTCGGCAGCGCCGAGTGGAACCTGCTGACGGACGAGGCCAGCTGGTCCGGCGAGTTCTACCAGATCCTGGGCCGCGACGCCGCCGCTCCCCCGCTCACCCTCGACGAACTGCCCTCCCTGGTCCTCGACGAGGACCGGCCGATGCTGACGACGATGGTCACCGACTGCCTCATCGACGCCAAGCCCATCGACGGGGAGTTCCGCATCATGCGCCCCGACGGCGGAGTGCGGACCGTGCACATGATGGGCGAGCCCGTGCTCGACACCGACGGCAGCACCGCCTCGATGTGGGCCGTCCTGCGCGATGTCAGCGAACTGCGCCGCAGTCAGCGGACGGTGGGCGAGACCCGTGAATCGCTCCAGCGTCAACAGCACGTCGCACAGACCGAGCACCGGCTCGCGGTCGAGCTCCAGGAGGCCGTGCTGCCTCCCTGGCGCGGCTCCCTGCGGTTCCCGCGCCAGGGCCCCCGGGCGCTGGACGTGGCCGCGCACTATCTGCCGTCCTCGACGAGCGCGCTGATCGGCGGCAACTGGTACGACGCACTCGAACTCCCCGACGGGGAAACCCTCTTGAGCGTCGGCGACCTCACCGGCCACGGGGTCACCGTGACCTCGGGGATGGCGATGCTGCTCGGCGCCCTGCGCGGCATGGCGGTGGCGGGCACCCAGCCGGGTCAACTCCTCTCCTGGCTCAATCAGTTGCTCGACGCCACCGTCCAACCCGCCCTGGGCAGTGCCGTCTGCTGCCGCTACCTGCCCGCGACCCGCACCCTCAGCTGGGCGCAGGCAGGACACCCCGCCCCGCTGCTGTTCCGCGACGGGACGGGGCGTGCGCTGGCCGCACCGGACGGCGTACTGCTGGGAGCCACCTCCGGTGCTGTCTACGGGCAGGCCGAAGAAAGCCTCCGCGTGGGCGACCTGCTGCTCCTGCGCACCGAGGGACTGGTGCCCCGGCGATCGGGGTCTCCGGACCCGGGCGAAGCCGGGAGCCGAGGAGGAACGGTGGCCGTCCAGAGGCTGCTCGACCTGGCCCCGCGCTTCGGCGAGGCCCGTACGGCCCAGGACTGTGTACGAATGGTTGTGGAGGAATTCGGCGAGACCGAACGCGAGGACGACGCCTGCGTGCTCATCGCCCGGATCGGATCCTGACGCCGATCATGCTGACGCCGACGACACCGGAAACCGATGACCACGGAGTCCGGCGACACGGAGAGTCGGCCCGGACCGGCATCGGCCCCTGACGGCTGACGTCGTTGTCAGCCGAGCCACCGCGGCACGTTGCAACGCGACCCGCCCCGGCCTCCGACCCGCACGCGGGGATGCAGGAGCAGGCTCCTTACACCCGCGCGCTGTTGCCGCGCCTGGGCTTCAACGAACCCTTCGGCAGCGCGAGTTTGATCTCCTCACGCAGATCACTGATCTTCGGATAGCTGGAGTACTGCCCGGTGAGCCGGTACATCTCGCGCAACCGGTCCCAGGTGCGATGGGAGGAGTTGGAGCCCATCGACGTCAGGGCCAGTCGCGCGTAGCGGTCTGCCTGTTCGGGATCGTCGGCGATGAAGCAGGCCGACGCGAGGGAGATGTGGTCGAAGATCTTCGACCGCTCCCGGCCCGACTCCCGTAGCTTCAGCGCCTCCTTGGCGTGGCGCTGCGCGGTCGCCGCGGCGGCCGGCTCGTGCTCGGCGAGGGTGCGGTACGCGAGAGCCTGCATGCCGTGCATGTCGGCCTCGTCGAACAACTGCATCCAGCTGGGCGGGGGTACGTCACCGCGGTCGGAGACGAACAGGTCCTCCGCCACACCGAGGGTGCGCCGCATGGCCTGGCCCTTGCCCATGGACGCCTGCGCCCAGGCCTCGATGGTGTGGAGCATCGCCTGGGTGCGGGGCAGCACCTCTTCGCCCGAACCGGACTTGGCGAGCTTCATGAGGTCGAGTGCGTCGTCGGGCCGACCCAGGTGCACCATCTGGCGAGCCGCTCGGGAGAGCGCCTCCCCGGCGCGGGGCCGGTCGCCGCCCTCCCGGGCCGCGTGGGCGGCGATGACGAAGTACTTCTGAGCCGTGGGCTCCAGGCCGACGTCGTGCGACATCCAGCCCGCGAGGACGGCGAGGTTGGCGGCGACGCCCCACAGGCGCCGCTGGAGATGGTCGGGGTGCCGGTAGGAGAGCATGCCTCCCACTTCGTTGAGCTGGCCCACCACGGCCTTGCGTTGCAGCCCGCCGCCGCGGGCCGCGTCCCAGGCCCGGAACACCTCGACGGAGCGCTCCAGTTCCTCGATCTCCTGCGACCCGATGGGGGCGGCCTCGTAGCGGTCGAACCCGGCGGATTCGGCATGCAGGGGGTCTTCGAACTGCGGAGCGTCGGCCGTCAGGGCCGGATCGGTGTGCAGCCAGTCGTACATGGCAGTGCTGAGTGCGGATCCCGCGGCGAGCGCGGCACCCGCGCCCACCAAGCCGCGTCGGTTGAGCATGAGGTCCATTCCCGTGAATTCGGTGAGGACCGCGGCAGTCCGCTCGGGCGCCCACGGCACACCGTCGGGATGTTCCACACTCCCGCCGCCCTGCCGTTTCCCCGTACGCCCGTGCCTGACCAGACCGAGGTCCTCGATGGTCACGACACGGCCGAGACGCTCGGTGAACAGAGCCGCCAGCACCCGCGGCACCGGATCGCGCGGGATCTCTCCCATGTCGATCCACCGCCGCACCCGCGAGGTGTCGGTCGCCAGCTGGGGGTGGCCCATGGCCGCCGCCTGCCGGTTGACCAGCCTCGCGAGTTCGCCCTTGGACCAGCCGGCCAGGCCGAACAGGTCCGACAGACGGGTGTTGGGTTGTCCGTTCACGTCAAGCCCCCAGGTTCTCGGCTGATTTCGACAGTAACCGCCTGTCAGTTGCTGAGCGACTATTCGCCAGGGTTCGCCAGGGTGCGCCAGATGGTGTGCCAGTGGACGTCGGGTGTCAGGTAGGAACGCGCCACCCCGACCCGGTTGCCAGGGACATTCCCCAGGATGAACCAGGCGGCCGGGGCGGGCAGCGCGGCAACTTGCAGGCACACGAAGGGATCTGTTTCGCCCATGTACACAGCATCGTCCTCCGTGTCCGCTCCGCCCCGGTCGTTGCACTCCCGCCCGGTGGGCAGCGGCCCTTACCTCGACCCCGCGCGTCAGGCGGCCCCCGTGCTCGGTGCCGGCCGGACGCGGCGCGTGCCGGGGCTCGGCACCCAACCGCTCAGCGGGAGACTCGACTTGTCCGGCCCTCAGGGCGCCCAGCTGCGCACGGCGATCGCGTCGGTGCACCGGATCTGTCCGGAGTTCGCTCCGGTCCAGGTCCTGCGGCGCAGCGGACGCTCCGTGCTCCTCGTCGGCACGACGGGGCGCAGCACGGCCGTCGCCAAGTGTTTACTGGACCACTCCCCCGTCTGGGCCGAGCGGATCCGGCACGAAATAGCTGCATACCGTCTGTTCGTCCGGCACCGCCCGCCTGTTCGGGTGCCCCGGCTGATCGCGGCGGATCCGGACAACTGCACGCTGGTGATCGAGCGCATGCCGGGCCGGGTGGCCGCGCTCCAGCGCCACCCGCTCGAGGCCCCGCCCCGCGCGGACATCCGCGCCGCGCTCGGCGCCATCTGCCGGCTGAACGCGTGGCGGCCGCCGCCGGGAACCTTCAACGCCCCGCTGGACTACGCGGAACGGATCTCCCGCTTCCACGACCTGGGGCTGCTCACGGACCGGGACATGGGCGACCTGCAGAAGCTGGTGCACGGCATCGCGGCTTCGTCCGGCCGCCAGGGCATGGGCCAGTTCTGCCACGGCGACGCCCTCCTGTCGAACATCCTTCTCTCACCGGCCGGTCCAGTGCTGGTGGACTGGGAGCACGCGGGCTGGTACCTGCCGGGCTACGACCTGGCCACGCTGTGGGCGGTCCTCGGTGACGCTCCCGTGGCGCGCCGTCAGATCAGCCAGCTCGCGCAGTCGGCCGGCCCGGCGGCGCGCGACGCCTTTCTGGTGAACCTGATGATCGTCCTGACCCGCGAGATCCGTACGTACGAGACGGCCGTGCAGCGTTCCCTGCACGATGCGGCCCCGACGGCAGCGGGCCCGGCCCACCCGGCTGCCGTGCCGTCCGGCGAGGAACAGCGGCTGCTGCTGAGGCGGCTGCACGACGACTGCCAGATGGCCCGTCGGGCCGTTCGCGCGGCGGTCGGCACTCGCTGAAGGGGGACGGAGGTCCACGGTGACGCCGAGGTACTGGCGTCACCGTGGACCTCCCTCGTGTGCGGCCCGCCGTTCTGAGCATTGGTCCATGCCACTGACGCCCCGCAGGCCGGGAGGCCGCCGCCACGAAACCCCTGCACCCCGCGCTGACATGGGAAATCGCCTGCCTCCGGGCATGATTGACGGATCGTCGGAGAGCCGGTAGCACTGACGCGTTCGGCCCTCGCACGCCCCACCGCGCCCGACCGTCCCAGGAGGCTGCATTGCACTGGTCCGCCACCGAACCCAAGGGCACCACCGGGCACAGACGCGCGCGCAGGTCAGCGGGAGCCGTCGCCTCGGCGGCGCTGCTCCTGCCCCTGCTCGGCGCGGCTCCTTCGAGCTCCGCCGAGGAGGTGCCCGCGGCCCGGTTGCAGCGGGCCTTCGGCGCCGCGGCCACCGAGTACCACGTTCCGCAGAGCGTGCTGCTCGCCGTTTCCTATCTGCAGTCCCGCTGGGACGCGCACGCCGGTGCCCCGAGCGTCACCGGCGGCTACGGTCCCATGCACCTGACCGACGCCCGGACGGCGATCACCGGGACTCCGCATCACAGTGACGGCACGGAGGACGCCCGCGGCGACAGCTCGCGTCCCGCCCTCCTGCCCGACGCCTTGGCGCCCACGGACTCCCAACTCCCCGCCCGTCTGAAGACGTTGACGAAGGCCGCCGATCTCACCGGCCTGCCGGCGGAGCGGCTGCGCACCGACGCGGCGGCGAACGTCGCGGGCGGCGCCGCACTCCTCGCCGCCGCGCAGCGGGACCTCGGCGAGCCCCTGAGCGACAACGCCGACGACTGGTACGGAGCGGTGGCGCGCTTCTCGGGAGCGGACGACAGCACCACCGCGGCGACCTACGCCGACGACGCGTACGACGTGATGCGCTCCGGCGAACAGCGCACCACGGACGCCGGCCAGCAGGTCACGCTCGCCGCTCAGCCCCGGCTGAGCCCCGACACCGCCCAGCTCCGCGGCGCGGGACTGCGGACGGCCTCCGCCGACGGCACGGAGTGCCCGAGGACGGTGTCCTGCGAGTGGATCCCGGCCCCGTACGAGGAGTTCGGCGAGGGCGACTACGGCAACCACGACCTGGGCGACCGGCCCACGTCGCAGAGCATCAAGTACATCGTCATCCATGACACGGAAGGCACCTGGGACGGTGTGCTGAACCTTGTCCAGGACCCGACCTATGTGTCGTGGAACTACACCCTGCGCTCGACCGACGGGCACATCGCCCAGCATGTGAAGGCCAAGGACGTCGCCTGGCACGCGGGCAACTGGTACATCAACGCGAAGTCGATCGGCCTGGAGCACGAGGGCTTCCTCACCGCGCCCGACGCCTGGTACACGGAGGAGATGTACCGCGCCTCCGCCCGCCTGGTGAGGTACCTCTCCCGGAAGTACGACATCCCGCTGGACCGGCAGCACATCCTGGGGCACGACAACGTACCGGGCCCCACGACCTCCACCATTCCGGGCATGCACACGGACCCTGGCCCGTACTGGGACTGGCAGCACTACTTCACTCTCCTCGGGCATCCCTTCCACCGATCGTTCCGCAAGGGCGACCTGGTGACCGTCCTGCCCGACTTCGACGAGAACCAGCCGGTGTACACGGGCTGCGTCACCAAGGGCGAGCCCTGCGCCGCGCACGGCTCCAGCGAGGTGCGGCTGTACTCCCAGCCGGACGAGAGCTCACCGCTGATCCAGGACATCGGCCTGTACCCGAAGGGCGATGCCTCGACGACCGGCGTGAACGACGTCGCCTCCCGCGTCTCCACCGGACAGCGGTACGCGCTCGCCGGACGGGACGGCGACTGGACGGCGGTCTGGTACCTGGGCCAGAAGGCCTGGTTCAAGAACCCGAGGAAGCAGCCGACGGCGGTGAGGGCGTCGGGACCTGTCGTGACACCCAAGGAGGGGCTGGCGCAGATCCCCGTGTACGGAAGGGCGTACCCGGAGAAGGAGGCGTACCCGGCGGGCGTGCCCGTCCAGGCCGTCTCGCCGCTGCCGTACAAGATCCTCGCAGGCCAGCGGTACGCGGCCGGTGACAAGGTGCCCGGCGAGTACTTCTACGCGCCGACCTTCGACACGACACCGCACAGGGTCGTGATCGGTACGGACATGTACTACGAGATCCAGTTCGGGCACCGGGTGGAGTTCGTGCGGGCCGCGGACGTGGACCTGGTTCCGTAGCAGATCCACCGGGTCGGGGGCCGGGTCCGCGCGAAGCGGGCCCGGTCCGTCGGTCGGTGACGACAATGACGCGGGCAACCGACCAGGGAATGTGCCGCCTAGGACAGGTTCGACCTCGGTAGTGCCAGTTAACGACATGTAACCGCGCGCCCGGTCCCGTTCCGCTGAGATGGCCGTTCACGGTAAGCGGCACACCTGGGGCAGGCATGGGCGACTTCGTCAAAGAGACTTCAATGCGGCCCGCCGATGCGGCGGACCCACGGCAGTGCCAGTGCGGCGGCAGTCCGCGTGACCGAGCACCGGCGGGGGCCGAGGAAAGGTTTCGTGGGCTGCTGGAGGCGGCGCCGGACGCCATGGTGATCGTCGACGACATCGGAACCATCAGACTCGTCAACGCACAGACCGAAGCCCTCTTCGGATACCGACGCGAGGAACTCCTCGGCCACCCCGTCGAACTCCTCGTACCCGGCCGCTTCCGAGCCCACCACCACCGCCACCGCGACGGCTACACCGACAACCGCCAAGTCCGCCCCATGGGCGCCGAACTCGAACTCCACGGCCTGCGCAGGGACGGCACCGAATTCCCCGTCGAGATCAGCCTCAGCCCTCTCGAGACGGCCGACGGTCTCCTCGTCTCCGCCGCCGTCCGGGACGTCAGCGACCGCAAGGCCGCCGAGGAAAGGTTTCGTGGGCTGCTGGAGGCGGCGCCGGACGCCATGGTGATCGTCGACGACACCGGAACCATCAGACTCGTCAACGCACAGACCGAAGCCCTCTTCGGATACCGACGCGAGGAACTCCTCGGCCACCCCGTCGAACTCCTCGTACCCGGCCGCTTCCGAGCCCACCACCACCGCCACCGCGACGGCTACACCGACAACCGCCAAGTCCGCCCCATGGGCGCCGAACTCGAACTCCACGGCCTGCGCAAGGACGGCACCGAATTCCCCGTCGAGATCAGCCTCAGCCCCCTCGAAACCACCGACGGTCTCCTCGTCTCCGCCGCCGTCCGCGACGTCAGCGACCGCAAGCGCGCCGAGGCGCGGATCAACGAACTGGCCGGTCTGGTGGAGTCCTCCCAGGACGCGATCCTCGCCAAGACGCTGGACGGCCACATCACGTACTGGAACGCGGCGGCCCAGCGGCTGTACGGCTACACCCGGGCCGAGGTGATGGGCAGGCATGTGTCGCTGCTCGCCACCACCGAGCGGCGCGGTGAGATCGACCTGCTCCTGGACCGGCTGCGCAGCGGTGAGAAGGTCGAACACTTCGAGACACTGCGGCTCACGCGCTCGGGCGACCTGCTGGACGTGGACATCACGCTGTGGCCCACCCGCGCCACGGACGGCTCGATCATCGGCGCGTGCGCGATCGTCCGGGACATCAGCGACCGCAAGAAGGCCGAGGCGGAGCTGACCTTCCTCTACGAGCAGCAGCGACACATCGCCCTCACCCTGCAGCGCAGCCTCATGGGCACCCCGCCCGCCATTCCCGGCCTGACCACGGCGAGCCGCTACCGGCCGGCCACGCAGGGGGCCGGGGTGGGCGGCGACTGGTTCGACCTGATCCCGCTGGGGGCCGGCCGGGTCGGGGTCCTGATCGGCGATGTGATGGGCCGCGGTCTGGACGCCGCCGCCGTGATGGGTCAGCTGCGGTCGGCCGCGCACGCCCTGGCCAAGACCGGGATGCAGCCCCGCCAGCTGATGCAGGCCCTGGAGGCCGTCGTCGGCGACCTGGACGTGCCCGACCAGCTCGTGACCTGCTGCTACCTGGTCATCTCCGCCGACGCGGGCGAGGTGACGGTCTGCTCGGCCGGGCATCTGCCGACCCTGGTGGCCACGCCCGGCGCGGACGCCCGGCCGCTCCCCGCGCCGGTGAACGCGCCCCTCGGTGTCGGCGGCATCCTCTACGAGCAGGCGACCTCGGTGATACCGCCGGGGGCGACGCTCGTCCTGTACACCGACGGTCTCATCGAGACGCCGGGCAGCGACATCGAGGACCAGCTCGCCGAGCTCACCGCCACCCTCACGGAACTGTTCACCACCGCGCCCGATCTGGAGGTGGCCGCCGACCATGTGCTGGCCGCCCTGCTGCCGGACGCCGACGGGCACAACGACGACGTCACGCTGCTGCTCACCCGGCTCCCCGACGGACCCCTGGCCACCATCAGCACCGACCTGCCCGCGACGCCCGAATCGGTGCCGGAGGGCCGCGCCTTCCTCAGCAAGGCGCTGACGGCCTGGGACTGCGTGCCCTCAGCGGACGACGCCCGGCTCCTGCTGTCCGAGATCCTCACGAACGCCGTACAGCACGCCCAGGGACCCATCAGCCTGCACCTGTGCCGCACGGCCACCGATCTGACCGTGGAGATCAACGATCACAGCCCGCATCTGCCGCAGCCCCGGACGGCCACCGAGGACGAGGAGTCGGGACGGGGGCTGATCCTGGTCCGCGCGCTCGCCGACGACTGGGGCGTACGCCCCACCGACGCGGGCAAGACCACCTGGTTCACCCTCAAACTGTGACGCAGGGCGGGGTGTTGGGCCTCAGCCCTGCTGGAAGAGTTCCGCCGGCAGCGGCTTCAGCAGGGCGTACAGGTCGTCCGTGATCGGACGGTCCCAGGCGGCGATGGTCACCAGCACGTTGTCACTGCGGTCGAACTGGACGCAGGCGATCCGGGTCTCGGAGAGCTTGAGCCGCCGCACGATCAGCAGGTTGTCGCCTTGCATCACCGGCATGTCCTCGGTCCCGGTGACGGTCACCTCCTCGTCGTTCTCCAGCGCGATCAGCAGCTGGGCCACCTCGAAGGGGACCTCGCCCTCGGCGACATCACGGGCCTGGGAGCCCTCCGGCAGATTGCCGATGATCATCGCGGGACCGCGGCCGCCGAACAGGTCGTAGCGCAGGAAGACGCCCTGGCAGCTGCCGTCAGGGGCGGGCAGCAGGCCCGCGCCGAGATTGCCGGGCCAGTCGCCCGGGTCCATGGCCAGAACGTCGAAGTCGGGCCCGGCGGGCGTGGCGCTGCGGCGGCGGAGGAAGGACATGCCGCAATGGTACGTGCACGGGCGCGTACCGAGCCCCACGGGCACGGTCCGCACGGGGCCGGGGGGCGGCCCGCCCGCGTCAGGAAATCGCCTGTTCCCCCAGCGCCGCCGCGAGTCCTCTGCGGTCCGTGCCGACCTTGCGGTAGACCGCCGACAGGAGCCGGGCGACGGCGTGCTCGTCGACGTTCAGCTCCTCGGCTATCTGGGCCGGGGTCCTGTCCTGCGCGGTGAGTGCCGCGGCGGTGCGCTCGCGGGCCGTCAGGGTGTCCGTCTCGGTGCTGTGCAGGCGGCGCGGACGCAGTCCCGCCGCCTGCAGCTCGTCACGGGCGTCCTCGATCAGCCCGTCGGCACCGCACTGGACGGCCGCGTCGAGGCCGCGGTAGAGGTGCTCGGCGGCTTCCTTGGGGCGTCCGGCGCGGCGCAGTTCGGTGCCCAGGGCGACCAGGGCGCAGGCCAGTTCGTAGGCGGCCGGGGAGCGCTCCAGATGGCCGACGGACTCTTCGAGGAGCCGGACGCGGGCCGGACCCGGGGAGACCTCGGCGGCGACGCGCAGGGCCTGGCCGATGCCGGAGGGGGCGCCGTACTGGCGGGCGCGGTTCACCGCTTCGAGTGCCGTGGCGACAGCCCGGTCCGGGGCATCGTGGCTCTCGGCGCGGGCGAGATGGAGCTGCCAGGGGCACCAGGCGGGGTTGCGCATGCCGCGCGGGTCGAGGCGGCGGCCGGCCGAGCTGAGCTCGACGGCGGCGTCCTTCGTGAGGCCGCGGGCGAGCAGGAGTTCGCCGTACACCGTCTGGGCGTCCGGGAAGGTCACGGCGGCCGGGAAGGGGGCGCAGAAGGCGTAGGCCTCGCCGGTCCGCGCGGCCTCTTCGACCTGGCCCCGGGCGAGCAGGACCTGGATGAGGGTGCCCACCGCGTACCAGTGGACGGGCGTACCGGGTCCGACGCGTTCGGCGAGCCTGAGGCCCGCGCGGACGAAGTCCTCGGCTTCGGCGAGACGGCCGCGGCGGAAGCGGACGTATCCGAGGATCGTGTAGCCGAAGGAGAGGTGGGCGCCGTGCCAGCCCTGGGATTCGAAGTCGGCGATCCCGGTGGCGAAGAGTTCCTCGGTGCGGCCCGGCCGGTCGGCGTACATGAAGGTCATGGCGACCAGGACCGGGACCTCGAAGCCGCGGTCGGCCTCGGCCCAGCCGAGGCCGCCGGCCAGGGCGCGTTCGGCGTGGTGGAGGGCGATGTGTGCGGGTTCGCCGCGCAGGGTGGCGTCCCAGGCGCGCAGTCCGATGACATAGCGCTCGGTGAGGTCGTGGCCGGTGAGCCGGTCGGCGAGGCGGGCCAGCCGGCGGGAGCGGGCGGGCGAGTCGGGTTCGTCGGCGCGGAAGGCGTCCCACATGAACTGCTCGGACTGCATGCGCAGCCGTACCCGGGCGTCGCCGGTGACCGGGATCTCGCGGGCGAGGGTCTCGGAGGCCTCGGCGAGGCGGTCGCTGTGCGCGAGGACCTGGGAGAGGCGGTAGACGATGTTGTGGCGCAGCTCGGGGTCGGTGATGGGCTCTTCGAGGGCGGCTCGCAGATGGTTGACCGTGGTCGTCGGTTCGGTGAGCAGGGACGCGCAGCCCAGTTCGTACAGGACGGCGGCGCGGTCCTCGAAGGGCGGCGGTTCGCGCAGGGCACGGGCGAGGTAGCGGCGGGCGGCGTCGGGGGCTCCGGCGCGCTGGGTCTCGCGGGCCGCGGCGCGCAGTTGCTGGACGATCCAGGTGTCGCCGTCGGGGTGGGTCTCCATGAGGTGCCGGGCGGCGGCGGCCGGGCCGAGGCCTTCGTCGATCACGCACCAGGCGGCCTGGCCGTGCAGGGCGACGCGGACGCTGCCGGGGATGTCCCGGTAGACGGCGGTGGCGATCAGCGGGTGGACGAATTCGAGGGGGTCGGCGCCGGTGAGGATCCGCGCGGTGCGCAGGGCGTCCGCCGCGTCGGCGGCCTCCTCGGAGCCGAGGCCCGCGACGGCGGCGGCGAGCGTCGGGTGGATCTCGGTGCCGAGCACGGCGCAGGCCCAGGCGAAGCGGACGGTCGCGGTGCCGAGTCGTTCGAGGCGGGCGACGATGCCGCTGCCCTTGACGGCGGCGGCGAGGTCGCGCAGGAGATGCGCTCCGTCCTCGGTCGGGGTCAGGCCGCGGTCGCGGACCTTCGCGGTCAGTTCGACGGCCTCGAACGGGTTGCCCGCGGTGACCGCCCAGCACTCGCGGCAGAAGGCGTCGTCGGCCTGGGTACCGAGGTCTTCGCGGACGAGCCGGGCGACGGCCGCCGCGCTGAGCGGTTCGAGGCCGATGGGGCGCTGTCCGGCGCGGCCGGGCAGCCCTCTGAACGCCTCGGCGTGTTCGGGGAGTTCGTCCGGCCGGTAGGCGACGGCGAGCAGCAGCGGGAGTTGCTCGGCGCGCGGCGCGAACGCGGCCAGCCAGCTGAGCGATTCGGCGTCGGCCCAGTGCGCGTCGTCGAGGAGGAGCACCATCGGGGCACGCTGCACGGCGAGGTGGGTGAGCACCCAGTCGAGTCCGGCGCGCAGGCCCTGCTGGTCGGGCGGGGCGCCCTCGGACGGCGCGCAGAGGCCGAGCGCGGGGCCGACGATCGCGTACCAACTGCCCAGGGAGGCACGGAGTTCGGCCTCTGAGAATCCGGCGAGCTGCGGCTGCAGGAGCTGCCGGGCGACGTGGAAGGCGACGCGCTGCTCCTGTTCTCCGCCGCGCGCGCTCAGCACGGTGCAGCCCTTTGCCGCGGACCGCCTGCGGACCTCGGCGAGGAGGGTCGTCTTGCCGATTCCGGCGCGTCCGGCGAAGGCGAGGAGGGTGCCGCGGGAGCGGCCCGGTGGTTCGCCGACGTCCCGGCGCAGCCCGACGAGGTCGCTCAACGCCTCGTCGGCGGCGGACAGTTCACTCTCGCGCTCGAAGAGCGTCCGACGGCTGCGCAGGCTGCGTTGCCCCATGATCACCCCCTGTCACGATCGCGCGCCCGCGCGGGGAGCGGATGCGCACCGTGACGTTCAGGCACCTCAGCGTACGCCCCGATCATCCACGGGGCAGCCCGTTCGCGCGCTCCTGTTCGGAACCTCGTCGAGGCAGCGTGGCTGCGGGAGGACAGGCCGGTGAGCAGCCCCCTGGGCGCGGGGGCGCGAGCCGCCGCCCCTCCCCCGCACGGGGGCGGGGCGGGAAGGCCCGGCGGTCCTCTGTTCAGGTCAGGTCGAACTCGCCCTCGCGGGCTCCCGATACGAAGGCCCCCCACTCCGCGGGAGTGAAGATCAAGGAAGCGCTTTGCGGGCGGCCACTGTTGCGCATCGCGATGAAGCCCTCGACAAAGGCGATCTGGACATCTCCCCGCCCCCGGCTGCTGGACTGCCATTCGGCGTTGCTGAGGTCCAGCTCCGGCTTGTCCCAGCCCGCGAGCGGGTGTTGCTCGATGGTGCTTTCGGCCACGTCCGTGCTCCTCCCGGTTCGTCGTCCGCGGCCAGCCTAGCGATCGGTCCGTGCCGCGCACAGGCCACGTGAGAAGGACGGTTTCAGGAGGCGGGCGGCTCGGCCCCGACCAGCCACATCGAGAAGAACTGGGATCCGCCGCCGTAGGCGTGGCCGAGGACCCGGCGAGCCCCGTCGACCTGGTGTTCTCCAGCCTGGCCGCGCACCTGGAGGGCCGCTTCGGCGAAGCGGATCATGCCGGAGGCGCCGATCGGATTGGTGGAGAGGACCCCGCCCGACATGTTGACGGGCAGGTCGCCCTCCAGTTCGGTCACACCCGCCTCCGTGAGTTTCCATCCCTCGCCCTCGTCGGCGAAGCCGAGGTTCTCCAGCCACATGGGCTCGTACCAGGAGAACGGCACGTACATCTCGACGGCGTCGATGTCGCGGCGGGGGTCGGCGATCCCCGCCTGCCGGTACACGTCCGCCGCGCAGTCCTTTCCGGCTTGCGGGGACACGCAGTCCTTTCCGGCGAAGAGGGTCGGTTCGCTGCGCATCGCGCCGCCGTGCATCCAGGCGGGCGGACGGGGTGAACGGGCCGCTCCCGCGCGGTCGGTGAGGACCATCGCGCAGGCTCCGTCGGAGGAGGGGCAGGTCTCGGAGTAGCGGATCGGGTCCCAGAGCATGGGTGAGGCCTGGACCTTCTCCAGGGTGATGTCGTGCTCGTGGAGGTGCGCGTACGGGTTCTTCAGCGCGTTGCGGCGGTCCTTGTACGCGACGAGGGAGCCGACGGTGTCGGGTGCGCCGGTGCGCCGCATGTAGGCGCGAACGTGCGGTGCGAAGAAGCCGCCGGCCCCGGCGAGCAGCGGCTGCTGGAAGGGGATGGGCAGCGACAGGCCCCACATGGCGTTGGACTCGGACTGCTTCTCGTAGGCCAGGGTCAGGACGGTGCCGTGGACGCGGCCCGCGATCAGGTTGGTGGCGACCAGGGCCGTCGATCCGCCGACGGAGCCGGCCGTGTGCACCCTGAGCATCGGTTTGCCGACCGCGCCGAGCGCGTCGGCGAGGTACAGCTCGGGCATCATGACGCCCTCGAAGAAGTCGGGCGCCTTTCCGATGACGACCGCGTCGATGTCGGCCCAGGTCAACTCGGCGTCCTCCAGCGCCCGTTGGGCCGCCTCGCGGACGAGTCCCGCGATGGACACCTCTCGCCGGGCCGCCACATGCTTGGTCTGGCCGATGCCTACGACGGCCACGGGCTCCTTGCTCATCGGGCATCCCCTTCGAGTACGGCGACCAGGTTCTGTTGGAGGCAGGGGCCCGAGGTGGCGTGGGCGAGCGCCCGGTCGGACTCCCCGCGATGGACGCGTGCGGCGGCCTCGCCGATGCGGATGAGCCCGGCCGCCATGACCGGGTTTGCGGCGAGCGCGCCCCCCGACGGGTTGACGCGCACACTGTCGTCGAGCCGCAGCGCCTTGCGCAGGATCACTTCCTGGGAGGTGAAGGGGGCATGCAACTCGGCTGTGTCGACGGGCCGTTCGAAGGCGCCGGCCCGTTCGGCGGCCAGTCGGGTGGACGGCGAGTCGGTCAGGTCGCGCACGCCGAGGGAGTGTGCCTCGATGCGGTGGTCGATGCCCCGGATCCAGGCGGGCCGTTCGCACAGTTCTCGGGCCCGGTCCCCTGCCGCGAGGATCACCGCGGCGGCGCCGTCACCGATGGGCGGGCAGTCGCCGGTACGCAGCGGTCGTACGAGATAGTCGCCCTGCGGCACCGAACCGCGCAGCTGGGCATGGGAGTTGGCGGTCGCGGAGATCCGGCTCCGGGCGGCGACCGAGGCGAGCGCGAGTTCGTCGGTCTCGCCCGTGTCGATGAGCGCCTGCGCCTGGAGCGCGGCGAGGGCGACCGAGTCGGGCCACAGCGGGGCCACGTAGTACGGGTCCAACTGCCGGGTCAGGACGTCGCGTACGGAGCCGGGCGAGGACTTGCCGTACGCGTACACGAGCGCGGTGTCGGCGTCGCCGGTCAGCAGTTTGGTCCACGCCTCGTACAGCGCCCAGGCGCCGTCCATCTCGACGTGCGACTCGGAGATCGGCGGCCAGGCGCCCACGCCGTCGAGCGCCATGGTGAAGGAGAAGGCGCGGCCCGCGAGATAGTCCGTGGAGCCGGAGCAGGTGAAGCCGATGTCACTGGTCTGCAGGCCCGTCCGGTCGAGGACGTCGTGCAGGACCGGCAGGAGCATCTCGACCTCGGAGAGCTCGTCGGAGGTGCGCCGGTGGTCGGTCTGCCCGAAGGCGACGACGGCGATGTCCCTGATGGGCCGCATCTACAGCATCTCCTTGTACGTCTCGTAGTCCGCGTCCGGTTCCCCGGTGGGCCGGTAGTGGTCCGGGTGGCGGCCGCCCTCCGTCCACACGGGCTCCACGCGCAGGCCCATCCGGACCTCGTCGTAGGGGATGCCGCCGATCCGTCCGTGCAGCGCGAGTCCGGCGCCGTCGAGGGCGATGTGGGCGTAGACGTACGGGACTTCGATGTCGAGGTTCTTCGCCTTGATGTTGACGACGCAGTACGTGGTGACGGTGCCGCGCGGACCGACCTCGACCTGTTCGGAGGTGGCCACCCCGCAGGTGGGGCACGCGCCCTTGGGCGGGACGTACACCTTGCGGCAGGAGGGGCAGCGTTCGCCGACGGTCCGCTGCTCGGAGAGGCTCGCGATGTAGGCGGCCTGCGCGCGGCCCGGTGAGTAGACGTAGTCGAGCCGTGCGGGGGCGACGATCCCGGTCACCATGTCCGCGAACCGGCCGTCGTGGCCCGTGAGTTCCACCGCGTCGCCGTCGTACGGCTCGAAGCAGGCGATGTCGGTGATCGCGCCGGAGCGTTCGCGGGCCCAGCGGACCCGGACGCGCATTCCGGTGCGAACGGCGTCGGGCCCCGAGGCGTCGAGGGCGTGCAGCAGGCCGGTGTCGGCACCGTCGAGCTTGACCAGGACCCAGGCGAACGGAGTGCCGAGGGGCTGGCCGCGGCGGGGTTCGTGGTTCCAGGCCCAGGTGGTGACGGTGCCGGTGGGGGCGACCTCGACGAGGTCGCGTATCTCCTCGGCGGTGACGGGGTCGTACTCGACGGGCGGCACGAGCGTGCGGCCGTCGGCGGTCCGCACACCGAGGACGACCCCTTCGCGCAGGCCCGTGAGGAAGGCGCTCTGCACGGGCCCGAGCGAGCGGGTGAAGGGGAACTCGACGACGAGGGGGGCTTTGAGGACTTCGGGCATCCCGGATCTCTCCTTCCAACGGCCGGACGCGCCGCGTCCGCGTGGCGGCAGGACGCGTCCGGGGCCGGGCTTGCGGGTCAGGCGCGCCGGTAGACGGGCGGGCGCTTCTCGGCGAAGGCCTGGGCGCCCTCCTTGGCGTCGGCCGTGTCGAAGACCGGCCAGCCGCGCCGCAGTTCGGCGGCGAGGCCGTCGGTCTCGGTCAGCTCCGCGGTCTCGTACACGGAAGCCTTGACGGCCTCTACGGCGAGCGGGCCGCAGGCGTTGATCTGCTCGGCGACGGCGAGCGCCTTGTCGAGCGCGGTGCCGTCCGGCACGACATGGCCGATCAGACCGATGCCCGCGGCCTCTTCGGCGGTGTACGGGCGCCCTGTCAGCAGCATTTCGAGGGCGTGGGTGCGCGGGATCTGGCGTTGCAGCCGGACCGTCGAGCCACCGATCGGGAAGAGTCCGCGCCTGACCTCGAAGAGCCCGAAGGTCGCGGAGGCGCCGGCGACCCGGATGTCGGTGCCCTGGAGGATCTCGGTGCCGCCCGCGACGCAGTACCCCTCGACGGCCGCGATCACCGGCTTGCGGGGGCGATGGTGGCGCAGCATGGCCTTCCAGTGGAGATCGGGGTCGGCCTTGAGCCGGTCCCGGTACTGCTCGCCCTCCATGCCTTTGCCGGCCAGCGCCTTGAGGTCCATTCCGGCGCAGAAGGCACCGCCGGCACCGGTGAGCACGATCGAGCGGATCGCGTCGTCCTCGTCGGCCTCGACCCAGCCGTCGTACAGACCGACCAGCATCGGCAGCGAGAGCGCGTTCTTGGCCTCGGGCCTGTTCAGCGTGAGCACCAGTGTGGCGCCTTCGCGCTGCACGGTGAGGTGTTCCGTCCCACCCATTGCCGTCCTCCCGTCTCGGATGCGAGAACAGGTTGCAGGAGGCGTCCAGCCAGTACAAGGGTTTTCTGACAGACAGTCAGATTTCTTGTGCCGGGACCCTTCACAGTTGGGTCGGGCTTTGCTCTGATGACCGTCGGGCCCGGAGCGGACATGCCCCGGGAGCGCCCGGCCACGGACGTAGACGGACGTGCACGGTCAGGAGGAACGGTGGAGTACAACCTTGCCGACCTGTTCGAGTCGGTCGTCGACGTGGTCCCGGACCGCGAGGCGCTCGTGTACATCGACCACCCGGGCACGGGCGCGGAGCGCCGCCTGACGTACGCGCAACTGGACGCGGCCGCGAACCGTGTCGCGCACCACCTGATCGACAGCGGAATCCGTCCCGGCGAGCACCTCGGCCTCCACCTCTACAACGGCATCGAGTACCTCCAGACCGTGCTGGCCTGCCTGAAGGCGCGCATTGTTCCGGTCAACGTCAACTACCGATACGTAGAGGAGGAGTTGGCGTACCTCTATCAGGACGCCGACCTTTCGGCGCTGGTCTTCGACGCCGAGTTCACCGACCGGGTGACAGCAGCGCGGCCACGCGCCCCGCGGCTGCGGCACCTCGTACGGGTGGGAGCCCCGGCGTCCGGGGCGGTCGCGCCGGAGGTCGCGGGTGCGGTGGATGCGGCGTACTCGACGGGTGCGGTCGGCACCGAGAGCGCGGTGGACTCGGCTGGTGCCGTCAGCGCCGCGGACTCGGCGAGTGCGGTGGATGCGGTGGAGTTCGCCGACGCCGAGGCCGCCGGGTCACCCGAACGCGGTTTCCCCTCACGTTCCGCGGACGACCAGTTCATCATCTACACCGGCGGCACGACGGGGATGCCCAAGGGCGTGATGTGGCGCCAGGAGGACCTCTTCTTCGCCGGTCTCGGCGGGGGCGCGCCGACCGGCGATCCGGTGACGAAGCCGGAGGAGCTCGCCGAGCGCGTCGCGGCCGGTGGCGCCGGGATCACCTT
Organism: Streptomyces sp. NPDC005784; assembly: GCF_042871525.1. Taxonomy (NCBI): domain Bacteria; kingdom Bacillati; phylum Actinomycetota; class Actinomycetes; order Kitasatosporales; family Streptomycetaceae; genus Streptomyces; species Streptomyces sp. NPDC005784. Next base: position 9,707 of record NZ_JBIAIQ010000057.1, on the reverse strand, counting down.
CTTCCCCACTCCCCCGCTGATGCACGGCACCTCGACACTCACCGCCTTCATCGCCTTCAACTTCGGTCAACGCGTCGTGCTCCACCGCAAGTTCGCACCCGAGGAAGTCCTGCGGACGATCGAGCGGGAGAGGGTGACCAGCGTGTCGCTGGTCGGCGACGCGATGCTGCGGCCCCTGATCGACGCGCTGAACGGTCCGTTGAAGGACACGGACTGCTCCGCCCTGTTCAGCGTGTCCTCGTCCGGCGCGATCATGTCGGAAACCGTGCGCGAACAGTTCCAGTCGCTCGTCCCGAACGTGATGCTGCTCAACAACTTCGGCTCCTCGGAGTCCGGCTTCAACGGGACCGCGACGGCCGACTCCGGCCCGGAGCGCGGCTTCCGGATTCGCGTCAACGCCCGTACGCAGGTGGTGGATCCGGTCACCCACGAGCCGGTCGCGGTGGGCGAGCCGGGACGGGTCGCGCAGCGCGGCCATGTACCCCTCGGCTACTACAACGACCCCAAGAAGACCGCCGAGACCTTCTTCCGGAAGGGCGACGAGCGCTGGGTGCTCCTCGGCGACATGGCCACGGTCGACGAGGAGGGCATCGTCATCGTCCTCGGCCGCGGCTCGCAGTGCATCAACAGCGGCGGCGAGAAGGTCTATCCCGAGGAGGTCGAACAGGCCCTCAAGTCGCATCCGGACGTGTACGACGCCCTGGTCGCCGGAGTGCCCGACCCGAAGTGGGGCAACCACGTGGCGGCGGTCGTCCAGCTCCGGGAGGGCGCTCCACAGCCGTCGCTCGACGACATCCAGACACACTGCCGCGCCCACCTCGCGGGATACAAGATCCCGCGCCGGCTCGTGATCACCGACTTCATCCAGCGCTCGCCGAGCGGCAAGGCGGACTACCGGTGGGCCCGGTCGGTCGCCGCGAACGCGACGCGGTGATCGGAGCACCCGTGGCCCCGGCGTAGTCCGGGACGCGCCCGTCCCGATCGTCACGCCCGACCCGAAGGCGCGCCCAGACCGACCCACCCCCATCAGCGCCGCTCCGGCGTATCCGGGGCGGGTGACCGGCCGACTCCTCCACTCGTCCGCGCCCTGCGCACGTCGGCGACGATCCGGACCTCGTGCTCCCCGTGAGCCGCGCCGCCGGACCGAGCAGAAGCGATGGCGCCCGCGATCGTGCATCCATGTCTCCGTACCCATTGACCCCCGAGGTTCACGAATCTAACCTGAGTTCTCATACATAGACGACGTCTGCATATAGGGATGAGACTCATGGCAGGGTTCAGCGCGGATCCGGAGGGCGTGGTCCAGCGGCTGCGGGACGGCATGGCGAGCGGGGTCCTGTCCTTCCCGCTCACGAGCTTCACGGAGGACGGCGACCTCGATCCGGAGTCCTACCGGGCCTACCTGACCGCTCAGCTGGCCACGGCGCCCGGCGCGGTGTTCCCCGCCTGCGGGACCGGAGAGTTCAGCGCGCTGGACGAGGACGAATACCGCGAGGTCGTCACCGCGACGGTCGAGATCGCCGGCGGCAGAATGCCCGTCGTCGCGGGCGTCGGCTACGGATGGGCACAGGCGCTGCGATTCGCCCGGATCGCGGAGGAGGCCGGCGCGGACGCCCTCCTCGTACTGCCCCACTATCTCGTCGAGGCCCCCGAGGCCGGCCTGGTGGAGCAGCTGCGCCGGATCGCCGCCGGTACACGGCTGCCGCTCATCGCCTACCAGCGCGGCCCGGTCACCTTCACCCCCGAGGGACTGCGGGCCGTCGCGGCGATCCCGAGCGTCATCGGACTCAAGGACGGACACAGCGACCTCGACCGGCTCCAGCGCCTCACGCTCGCGGCGCCCGACGGTTTCCTCTTCTTCAACGGAGCCGCCACCGCCGAGATCCAGGCCCGCGCGTACGCCACCGTGGGCGTCCCCGCCTACTCCTCGGCCGTCCACGCCTTCGCTCCCGAGATCGCCGACGCCTTCTTCACCGCGCTGCGCACCGGCGACGAGGCGACCGTGACCAAGCTGCTGCGCGACTTCTACGTCCCGCTCGTCGAGCTGCGCGACAAGGTGCCCGGATACGCCGTCTCCCTGGTCAAGGCCGCGGCCCGGCTGCGGGGCCTGCCCGTCGGCCCGGTGCGCGCACCGCTGACCGATCCCGGACCGGCCGATCTCGCCGCCCTGGAGCGGATCCTCGACACCGGGCTGGCCCTGGCCGGAGCCGTGCGCCGACCCGCCTGAGGCACGCGGGGGACGGCCCGAAGGGGCTCGGGGCGGGCCGCCCCCTCGCCCGGCTCGTCGCCGCCATCCTGTGATCACCGGCCCCGGTCACCCTCGTACACAAGGATTTTGATGATGAGTCAGCAACCGACGATCACCGAGTTCTCCGTCTACCCCGTCGCGGGACGGGACTGCATGGAGCTGAACCTGTCGGGCGCCCACGGCCCCTACTTCACCCGCAATGTCGTCGTCCTCAAGGATTCCGAGGGGCGGACCGGCCTCGGCGAGGTGCCCGGCGGGGAGAAGATCACCCGGACGCTGCGCGACGCGGAGTCGCTCGTCCTCGGCGCGAAGGTGGGCGACTACCAGCGCGTCCTGCGCGAGATCGGGGAGCGTTTCCGCGACCGCGACGCCGGCGGGCGCGGCGCCCAGACCTTCGATCTGCGGACGACCGTCCACGCCGTCACCGCAGTCGAGTCGGCCCTCCTCGACCTGCTCGGCCAGCACCTCGACGTGCCGGTCGCGGCCCTCCTCGGCGACGGGCAGCAACGCGACCGGGTACGGGTGCTCGGCTATCTCTTCTACGTCGGCGACCCGGACCGCACGGACCTGGCGTACGTCCGCGAGAGCGACTCGGACGTGGACTGGTACCGCCTGCGGCACGAGGAGGCCCTCACGCCCGGCGCGATCGTCCGGCAGGCCGAGGCCGCCCACGAGCTGTACGGCTTCCGGGACTTCAAGCTCAAGGGCGGTGTCCTGGAGGGTACCGAGGAGGTCCGGGCCGTCCGCGCGCTCAAGGACCGCTTTCCCGAGGCCCGGATCACGCTCGACCCCAACGGCGCCTGGTCGCTGCGCGAGGCGATCGAGCTGTGCGAGCCCCTGGTGGGCACCCTCGCGTACGCGGAGGACCCCTGCGGCGCCGAGGACGGTTACTCGGGGCGGGAGATCCTGGCCGAGTTCCGCCGGGCGACGGGGCTGCCGACGGCGACCAACATGATCGCCACGGACTGGCGGCAGCTCACCCACGCCCTGGCGCTCCAGTCGGTGTCGATCCCGCTGGCCGACCCGCACTTCTGGACCATGCGGGGCTCGGTGCGCGTGGCCCAGCTGTGCAATTCGATGGGCCTGACCTGGGGCTGCCACTCGAACAACCACTTCGACATCTCGCTCGCCATGGTCACGCACTGCGGGGCCGCGGCACCGGGCGCGTACAACGCCCTCGACACGCACTGGATCTGGCAGGAGGGTCTGGAGCGGCTCACGGTCGCCCCGCCGCGCATCGTCGACGGCGAGATCGCGCTTCCGGACGCCCCCGGCCTGGGCGTCCGACTCGACATGGACCGGCTGCTGGCGGCGCACGAGCTGTACCTGAAGGAGGCGCTCGGCGCCCGGGACGACGCGATCGGCATGCGCGCTCTCGTCCCCGGCTGGGAGTTCGACGCCAAACGGCCCGCGCTGGTGCGCTGACCGGCGCCTCGCGCGCTCCCGCAAAAAGCGGTCGCGGACCCCTTGCACTGGCGCGGGACACCTGAATTACTGATCCGGAACAGCACGACCGAATGATCGGTCGTCCGGAATCGCATGGTTGGCGAGGGAGTGGGCGCGATGGCGGGCTCGAAGGACTCGAAGGGCCTGCTCGACGCGGGCGAGCGGCTCGACGCGGATGAACTGCGGGCGCTCCAGCTGGAGCGGCTGCGCGCGTCGCTGCGGCACGCGTACGAGAACGTCCCCTTCTACCGGGAGTCCTTCGACAAGGCCGGGCTGCGCCCGGACGACTGCCGCTCGCTCGCCGACCTTTCGCGGTTCCCCTTCACCGTGAAGGCGGATCTGCGCGAGAACTATCCGTACGGGATGTTCGCCGTGCCGCAGGAGCGGATCCGGCGCATCCACGCGTCGAGCGGGACGACCGGGCGGCCCACGGTCGTCGGCTACACGGAGAACGATCTCTCCATGTGGGCCGACATGGTGGCCCGTTCGATCCGCGCGGCGGGCGGCTGGCCCGGCGACAAGGTCCATATCGCCTACGGCTACGGGCTGTTCACGGGCGGCCTCGGCGCCCACTACGGCGCGGAACGGCTCGGCTGTACGGTGATCCCCGCGTCCGGCGGCATGACGGCACGTCAGGTCCAGCTGATCCAGGACCTGAAGCCCGAGATCATCATGGTGACACCGTCGTACATGCTGACCCTGCTCGACGAGTTCGAGCGGCAGGGCGTGGACCCGCGCGGCACCTCGCTGCGGGTCGGCGTGTTCGGGGCCGAGCCGTGGACCGAGGAGATGCGCCGCGAGATCGAGGAGCGGTTCGCGATCGACGCGGTGGACATCTACGGCCTCTCGGAGGTCATCGGCCCGGGGGTCGCCCAGGAGTGCGTGGAGACCAAGGACGGTCTGCACGTCTGGGAGGACCACTTCTACCCGGAGGTCGTCGACCCGATCACGGGTGAGGTGCTGCCGGACGGCGAGGAGGGCGAGTTGGTGTTCACCTCGCTCACCAAGGAGGCCATGCCCGTGATCCGTTACCGGACACGGGACTTGACGCGGCTGCTGCCCGGCACGGCGCGGGTGTTCCGCCGGATGGAGAAGATCACCGGGCGCAGTGACGACATGGTGATCCTGCGGGGGGTCAATCTCTTCCCGACGCAGATCGAGGAGATCGTGCTGCGCACGCCGGGGGTCGCCCCGCACTTCCAGCTCCGGCTGACCCGCGAGGGCCGCCTCGACGCCCTCACCGTACGGGCCGAGGCCCGGTCCGGCGCCACACCGGAGATCCGCGAGGCGGCCGCGCGGGCGATCACCGCCGGCATCAAGGACGGGATCGGCGTCTCGGTCACGGTGGAGATCGTCGAACCGGAGTCCCTGGAGCGGTCGGTGGGCAAGCTGAAGCGGATCGTGGACCTGCGTCCGCGTCCGTAACCGGCCGCGCTCACCACAGACGGGTGCGGGCTAGACACGGGTACTCCGGACCGCGGGCACAGCCACACACAGGCACGCCAGACCTCGGGTCCGATAGAACGCGGGTCCGACCCGCCATGGATCCGACCGACCATGGATCCGGCCCCTCTCAGGACCGGCCCCTCTCAGGACCAGCCGACCGCGGGGCCGGCCCATCACCCCCGGCCCGGACGGCCCGGACGGCCTGTCGCACGGTGAGCCGGCACGGGTCGAGCCGGACCCCTGCCACGCGCCGCAGCTTTCCACTCGGAACCGGTCGGCCCGGCGCCCGCCCGGTCTCCCCCTTGAGGGAGACGGACCCGCTCTGCGCCCTACGCACCCATGAGGCCGCTACTCGCCGTCCCTCTTAGGCTCGCTCATCCGGCGGGCGGCCTCGACGACTGCCGAGCGGTGCAGGGCCAGCCGCGGCGGCGACCAGGACCGGCCGGCCTCCCCGGGATCGGCGCCCTCGGCCGCCCAGAACCATGCCTGAGCCGCGGCGAGGACCATGGTCAGGAGATCGTCGGGCTCCATCTCCCGGGCGACCTCGCCACGCAGCTGCGCCTCGGCCACTTCGGCGGCTTTGCTTCGGAAGGCGTCCGGTTCGAGTCCGGTGGCGGAGGGGCGCTCCAGCAGTTTCCATAGGCGTAGGCGCATCAGGTCCGGCCTGGCGACGAGGTGGTCGAAGATCGCACCGGCGTACCCGGGCAGGTCCTCGACGTCGAAGGGCACCGATTCCGCGCCCGCTGCCATCGCCCGTCGCAACACCTCGTCGAACAACTGCTCCTTGTTGCCGAAGTAGGCATAGATCAGCCGCTTGTTCGCCGCCGCGGCCTCCGCGATCCGGTCCACCCGGGCCCCGGCGATGCCGTAGGCGGCGAATTCGGTGAAGGCGGCGTCGAGCAGCCGGGTCTTGGTGGCGCTGGAGTCCCGTGGCATGGCCGCCATGGGCGCCGCGATGAGCGGCCTCGTCGAGCACGCCCACGACAGTCGGACCCCCGTCGGCACGGCCTGGGTGATCTGCGGGGGCGCGGCCGTCGTGCTCTGCGCGACGATGGTGGTCGCCAGTTCCCTGCGGGTCTGGCGCCCGGACCGCGGGCTCTACCGGCCGCTGGCCCGCACCTGCGTCGCCGTGGCGGTGGTATGCGTGGGAGTCGGTGCCGCACGCCCGGCCCCACTCGTTCTCGGCCTCGCCCTCGTCGTCCTCCTCGGTGTCCCCTGGGGACTCGCCGTGGCCTACCGCCTGTCCCACGAGGAGGGGTCCGCGGCCGGGAAGCGCCGAAGGCCGCGGAACATCAGGACGACAACCGGCGCCAGGACCCTCGCGGTTAGCGGACGTCGTCCCCGCCGGAGGCTACGCGGCGCCGAACCGGTCCCGCAGTTCGCGCTTGAGGATCTTTCCGCTGGCGTTGCGGGGCAGCTCGTCCACGAACAGGACGCGCTTGGGTGCCTTGAAGTGGGCGAGCTTCTCCCGTGCGTGGGCGATCAGTTCGTCCTCGGTGACCTCGCCCCGGGGGACGACGACCGCGGTGACGGCCTCGATCCAGCGCTCGTCCGGAAGCCCGACGACGGCCACCTCGGCGACCTGCTCATGGGTGTACAGCGCGTCCTCGACCTGCCGCGAAGCGACCAGCACACCACCGGAGTTGATGACGTCCTTCACCCGGTCCACGACCGTGAAGTACCCGTGGGCGTCGCGAACGGCGAGGTCCCCCGAGTGGAACCAGCCGTCGCGGAACGCCTCGGCCGTCTCCTCGGGCTTGTCCCAATAGCCCTCGCACAACTGCGGTGAGCGGTAGACGACTTCGCCCGGTGTCCCGTCCGGCACGTCCTTGCCGTCCTCGTCGACCACCCGCGCGTCCACGAACAGCACCGGGCGTCCGCAGGAGTCCATCCGGCCCTTGTGCTCGTCGGGCCCGAGGACCGTGGCCAGGGGGCCGATCTCGCTCTGGCCGAAGCAGTTGTAGAAGGCCAGCTTCGGCAGCCGCGCGCGCAGCCGTTCCAGGACGGGGACCGGCATGATCGACGCCCCGTAGTACGCCTTGCGCAGGCCGCTCAGGTCGCGGTCGGCGAAGTCGGGGCGGTTCGACAGGCCGATCCACACGGTGGGCGGGGCGAACAGGCTGTCCGCGCGGCCCGTCTCGATCAGGTCGAAGAGCTGACCGGCGTCCGGCGCGTCGAGGATGGTGTTCGAGGCGCCGACGGCGAGGTAGGGCAGCAGGAACACATGCATCTGCGCCGAGTGGTAGAGCGGCAGCGAATGGACCGGCCGGTCTCCGGCGCTCAGATCGAGAGCGGTGATCGCGCTCAGGTACTCGTGCACCAGGGCGCGGTGCGTCATCATCGCGCCCTTGGGCAGCGCGGTTGTGCCCGATGTGTAGAGCAGCTGCACGAGCGTGTCGCCGCGCGGCTCGTCAGCGTCGTACGGGAGTGCCGTGTCCAGCCGCGCGAGGAACGAGTCGTCGGTATCGCGCAGCGGCAGGGTCCGTACGCCGTCGGGGAGCCGGCCGGCGAGGTCGGGGTCGGTCAGGACCAGGGTGCTTCCCGACTGGCCGACGATGTAGGCGAGGTCGTCTCCGGTCAGGTTCTGGTTCACCGGCACATGGACGAGTCCCGCGCGGGCGCAGGCGAGGAAGCCGATCAGATAGGCGTCCGAGTTGTGGCCGTAGGCGCCCACGCGGTCCCCGGGGGACAGCCCCTCTTCGAGGAGGACGGTCGCCGCGCGGGAGACGGCCTCGTCGAGTTCCGCGTACGTCCAGGAGCGATCTCGGTAGTCGACGGCGCGCCGCGCCGGTGTGCGCCGGGCACTGCGGCGCAGCACCCCGTCGACGGTACTGCCGTGTCCAGGCTTCATGACACGTGATCCTCGATCCATGGAAGGTCGAGGTCAAGTGAGGTGGCACGGCGCGACAGCCCTGGAAGGCGAACCGGGTCACATCGCCCGGGTGCGGCCCTCCCAGTAGGGATCGCGCAACCGTCGCTTGTACAGCTTTCCGTTGGGATCGCGGGGCATGGTCGCGATGAAGTCGACGCTCTTGGGCCGCTTGTACCCGGCGAGTCGGCGCTCGCAGTGGCCGAGGAGGTCGGCCGCGAGCGCCGGACCGGGTTCGTGGCCGGGGGCGGCTTCGACGACGGCCTTGACCTCCTCGCCCCAGTCGTCGTGCGGGATGCCGAAGGCGGCCGCGTCGGCGACGGCGGGGTGCGAGAGCAGGACCGCCTCGATCTCGGCCGGGTAGATGTTGACCCCGCCCGAGATGATCATGTCGATCTTGCGGTCGCGGAGGAAGAGATAGCCGTCCTCGTCGAGACAGCCCAGGTCTCCGACGGTGAAGAAGTCGCCGATGCGGTTCTTCCGCGTCTTGGTCTCGTCCTTGTGGTACGAGAATCCGCCGGTGCTCATCTTCATGTAGACGGTGCCGAGTTCACCGGGCGGCAGCCGGTTGCCGTCGTCGTCGAAGACGGCCAGCTCGCTGATGGGCCACGCCTTGCCGACGGTGCCGGGCTTCTTCAGCCAGTCCTCGGCGGTCGCGAAGGCCCCGCCGCCCTCGCTGGCCGCGTAGTACTCCTCGACGCTGTCGCCCCACCACGCGATCATGGCTCGTTTCACATGGTCCGGGCAGGGTGCCGCGCCATGGATGGCGTGCCGCATCGAGGAGACGTCGTAGCGGGCCTTCACCTCGTCGGGGAGGGCCAGCAGCCGGTGGAACTGGGTCGGCACCATATGAGTGTGGGTGCAGCTGTGTGCGTCGATGACACGCAGCATCTCCTCGGGCGTCCACCTGTCCATGAGTACCAGCCGATGCCCGATGTGCAGGGACGCGCCCGCGAACTGGAGCACCGCCGTGTGGTAGAGCGGCGAGCACACGAGGTGGACGTTGTCGTCGAAGGGTTTGATGCCGAAGATGCCGAGGAAGCCGCCGAGGTACGACTCCTCGGGGAGCTTGCCGGGCAGCGGGCGCCGGATGCCGCGCGGGCGGCCCGTGGTGCCCGAGGTGTAGTTCATGACCCAGCCGAGGGTGCGGTCTGGGGGCGCCGACTCGGGCTGTCCGTCGAGGAGTTCGGCGTACGGCCGGAAGCCCTCGATCTCGCCGACGGCGTACCGCTGTTCCGCGGGAAGTTTCGCCTCGTCGGCGGCGTGCCGGGCGGCATCGGCGAACCGTTCGTGGGCGATGAGGACCCTGGCTCCGGAGTCGGAGACGATCCAGGCGATCTCGGGGCCGACGAGGTGGTGGTTGACGGGGACGAGATAGAGACCGGCCTGCGAGGCGGCGAGGTAGACGACGAGGAACTCGACGCCGTTGGGGAGCACGACCGCGAAGGAGTCGCCGCGCCGGAGGCCCGCGGCGCGCAGTCCGTGGACGAGCCCGTTGGCGGCCGCGTGCAGCCGTCCCGCGGTCCACTCCTCGCCGGTGGGGGCGACGAGGACGACGCGCTCGGGGTCGGCGGCGGCCTGGGCCCAGAAACCGTTGGGTGCTGTGCTCATTAGAGGACCATCCCTTCTGCAGCCCTCACGAGTAGGGTTGTGACCTCTCGGTCCCGGTGGGTGCATGGCCTGTAGTGCGTGCCGTTC
>NZ_JBIAIQ010000056.1:0-43167 GCF_042871525.1 Streptomyces sp. NPDC005784 | reverse complement strand
GGGGAGATATCTGGCCATCCGCGGGGAAACCGCTGGCCATCAGTGGGGCCGTAAATGGCCGCCTATGGGGAGTATGCCGAGGCCACGGTCAGACGAGCTTATCCGCGTCCGCGCCCTCTATCTGGACATCGCCCATTGGGCTGCGGAAGAGCCGGCCCGCTGGGCGCCGTGGGTGGTGCCCTGCCCGATCAGCGACGAAGAGATCAGCAAGGCCAAGGACCGCAAACACCGCAAGGCCCGGATGGACCAGCGCACCCGCGAACGGCTTCCCGTCCTGCCAGTGCTGACCGACACCGCCGACCGCAGGCGCCGCGCCGCAGCCGAACTACTGGCTGCCGCCGAGCGCACCCGGCCCGGGGATCTGATCCCCGACACCAGCGGGGCCTTGCGCAGAGCCGTCGCGCCCAAGGCCGCCGGGCACCTGATCTGGGCCGAGGAGACCTCGACCGGGCGGCGTCGGAACCTCACCCACGAGGAGACCGAAGCCTTCTGGGCCTTCGCCGCGATCGAGGTCCTGCGCCTGACCGGCATCCGCAACGAGGAACTCCTGGAGCTGACCCACCACAGCATCACCGAATACCGGCTCCCCAGCAACGGCGAAGTCGTGCCCCTGCTGCAGGTCGCCCCCTCCAAGACCGACAGCGAACGGCTCCTGCTGGTCAGCCCGGAACTGGCGGACATCCTTTCCACCATCATCCGCCGCCTGCGAGGAAGCAGCCGCGCGATCCCGCTGGTGACCTCCTACGACGTCCACGAGCGGGTCTGGAACCCGCCGATGCCGCTGCTGTTCCAACGCGATATCGGCACCGAACACCGCGCTTTCACTCCGACCGCGCTCCGCAAGCTTCTGATCAACGCGCTGGCCACCACGGGCCTGACCGATGCCGGCGGCGAACCGCTCGTCTTCTCCCCGCACGACTTCCGCAGGATCTTCGTGACCGAAGCCATCATGAACGGCCTGCCACCGCACATTGCGCAAGTGCTCTGCGGGCATCGGAGTCTTGACACGACGATGGGCTACAAGGCGATCTACCCAGCCGAGACCATCGAGGCTCACCGCGCCTTCCTCGCCCGTCGCAGGGCTGCCCGGCCCAGCGAAGAGTATCGGACCCCCACCGAGGAGGAATGGGACGCTTTCCTCGCGCACTTCGAGAAGCGCAAGGTCTCCATCGGCACCTGCGGTCGCGCCTTTTCGAGCCCTTGTGTTCATGAACATGCTTGCGTTCGTTGCTCGCTCCTCCGGCCGGATCCGGCCCAGCGAGCCAGGCTGGTCGAGATTCGCGACAACCTCCTCGCCCGCATCGAAGAAGCTAAACGCGAGGGATGGCTCGGCGAGGTCGAGGGCCTCCAAGTCAGCCTCGCAGGCGCCGAGGAGAAGCTCGCCCAGCTCGACCAACGCAGCCGGACCAGCACCCCTGTTGATCTCGGGATCCCTCACCACGCCACGCCTCAGGGAGGGAAGCTACCGTGATCACTTTTGGAGACGTGACATCACATGCCGCTGGGATGCGTGGACAACCAGTCGGGATGCGCAGCTTTGAGAGCGTCCCTGACCGCGGCGCTGGGCGCGAATACATCCCCGCCACCGTCATAGGGGTGATAGAGCCAACGAAAATCGAGCGGAGCCAGGGTGACCCCTGCGATCACCTCATCGGCCACGAGCCGCAGAAGCGGATCAAGAGCTTGCCTGTTACGCGGACGACGACTGATGTATTCGTGCTGGTAGACGATGTCATCCGGGAAGTCGTCGTCATGAACCCGCCTGCCCCAGGGCTGGGCATTTGGGTCGACCCTCTGAAGGTCGGCCATGCGTGTGACAGGCACAGCGTCCCAGTTCCACTCCCGGGTGACCACGTACAGCTCGACGTCGCTCGGCCCCAGCTCGGCCAACAGCGTGTGGTGGCGTTCGAGGAGGATGGCGTACTCAGTCTCGTCGTCCGGGTATCGCTTCGATCCGGGGAGGCTGTGAAAGCGCACCCATCGGTCGGGATGGGCCCGGCGCATCGGGATGTCCTGCTGCGGCGCAGGCCATTGCCGTTGCCACAAGGCAGAGAGCGCTTCGAGATCAAGGCTGGGAGTACTTCTGTTCACCGCTCCATGATCGGGCATTGATGCTTCGACGGACCTGCCACCCCCGTCAACGAGCGGCAGGACCAGCTGGGAGGGAACAGGAGCAGGTTCAGAGAAGCAGGCATTTTCATGCTGGCACGGGGTCGAGTAGTCGCGGCCGCAGGTCCCCAGGGCGACCTTGCGGAGTTCGAAGTGGGCCAGGAACTCGTCCCATTCCGTGGTGGTGAGCTCGCGGTACTCCTCGCTGGGCCGCTCGGTTCTGCGGCGGGCGATGAAGGCCCGGTGATGGGAGATCACGTCCTCCGGGTAGATCGCGGCATACCCCATGGTCGTATCCAGCGCGGCGTGGCCGCAGATCTTCGCGGCGATGTGCGGCGGCAGTCCGGAGCGGATGGCGTCGGTCACGAAGATCCTTCTGAAGTCGTGGGGGCGCCATTCGAGCGGGTCGCCGGCCACGGTGATCTGGGCGGACTGCGAGGTCGCGACCAGGCACTCGCGGATGTAGCTGCGGGTCAGCGGCCGGTCCTCGGTACCGTACCGGCGTTGGAACAGGAACGGCATGGGCGGGCTCCAGGTCTGCTCGAACACGTCGTAGGCCGACACCAGCGGCAGGGCGGCGTTCCCGGCCCGGACCCGGAAGATCACCGCGGTCAGCACCTCCGCCAGCTCCGGGGAGACCAGCAGCAGGCGCTCCGAATCGGTCTTGGACGGTGCGACCTGCAGCATCGGAACCACCTCGCCGGTGGTGGGCAGGGTGTAGGCGATGAAGCTGTGGTGGGTGAGCTCCAGCATCTCCTCGATGCGGATGCCGGTGTGCCGCAGCACCTCCACCGTCGCCCAGGACCAGAACGCCGCCTCCTCCTCGTGGGTCAGGTTCCGCCGCCTGCCGGCGGCTACCTCGGTGACGTAGACGCGGCGGGCCTGCCCGGACCCGCCGCGCTCGAACTCCTCCCCGGCAATGAGGAACCGTCCACCGGCCAGCGTCGCGCGAGCAGCAGTGATGCGGGCCATGGTGTCCTTGCGCTGCCGGTCGACAGCGCGAAGCAGGGCGGGCAGCAGCGGCAGCTGGGTCCGGGTTCGCTGGTCCATCCGGGACTTGACCCTGGCCTTGGTCTTCTTCGTCGCGCATTCGTTCGCCTTGATCGGACACGGCGCCACCCAGGGTGCCCACCGTGCCGGATCGTCGGCGGCCCAGCGGGCGATGTCCTGGTAGAAGGCCCGGACGAAGACCAGCTCGCTGCGGTAGTTCACGCGCGGTCGCACCGGGTGGCCCTGGGCGTCACGGATGTAGGCCAGGCGTTCCTTCCACGCCTGCGCGACCTCAGGTGTCAGCCGCAGTGAGTCGATGCCGGGATGGTGGATCTCCAGGTCGCGCCAGAACAACCGGCACAGGTTGCGGGCGATGGAACGCAGCGAGACGTGGTCGAGCTCGGGGGCCCGCTCGGTGAAGTACTCGACCAGCAGGTCACGGACGGCCCGGCACTCGATGCCGTACGCGTCGACGATCTGCTCGACGCTGCGACGGCCCTCGATGCGTAGCGCCCGAAGCCGCAGCGGCGCGCTGGCCGGGAGCACGCCGGTCTCCTTGAGCAGGGCGTAGAACAGCGGCCGGCCCGCGCTGCCCCGGAAGTGGTGTTCCTCCAGTGCGGCGGTCAGCTCGATGCAGTCGCCGACGGTGATGTCGCTGACCAGGCCGCCCTTGCGGATCACGATCCAGGTGAGCTTGTTCAGGGCGTCGGACCTGGCTGTGGGTGTCGCGTGCTGGGCCAGTTGTTCGAGTCGCTGGAAGGCGTCGGGGTCGCTGGCGGCCCGGGACTCGGTGAGCATCATCGTCACGCGCTGTCGCAGCAGCCACGGGTAGCTGGGGCGGATCGCCTGCCCGGCGACCAGGAGTACCAGCCCGGTGGCCAGCTCATCGCGCCAGTGGCTCTTGGGTGTGCCGCGTCCCCGCAGGGGCAGATCGGTCCACTCGAAGCCTGCGGTGTCCGCCCCGCTGGCCATCCAGCGATCCTGCCAGGTCTCTCCGGGTTGGCCTTCGAGCCAGTCCAACAGCTTGCCCAGGCCCCGCCTCCGGGTCCGGTCGCGGGTCAGGCCCGCGCCGGGGTCGGTGAACATTTTCAGCAGCCGCTCGACCAAGCCCTCCCGGCTCTGACGGGTCTGCCACCAGCTCGCTTCGCAGACTCGCGGTTCCCACTCCAGCGCTTTGTCCACCTCATGTGGCTCGACGGGCCTGGCGATGTCGACGTTCACGGTCGGGTTCACCGGCTCTCGCCGCCCGCAGTCGAGGTGCCGAACAGCGCTGCCAGCACCTCGGGGCGGTAACCCGGCGCCGGCGGGGCCGGCGGCTTGGCCCGCTCGGCGCGCTGCCGCTCGTGGTGGGCCAAGACGTGGGCGACGACCTCGTCGGGCGTGGGAGCTAGTGGTGGAGTCGGGTATTGGAACTCTCCGAATGCCTGGCCCCGCAGGGGACGTGGCGTCAGGGTGCACGTCGTTAGATAACCTCGGCATCCTGTCCGTGATGGTCGTCCCCGAGGGAGATCTTCGTTCTGATGACGGTGTCGTCCGGTGATGTGCCGCATGATCACTCCCGTTTTCCTCGGATCGGGACCGGGGTGGACATCCATCCATTCGCTGCATGTCGGCCGTTGCGTCTTGCTGGCCTGGACTGGCCGGACGAACCGGTGGGGCTGGCAGGCGAGCCGGACGGGGATGTCGTCGTGCATGCCGCGTGCAACGCGCTCCTGACCGCGGCTGATCTCGGCGACCTGGGTGCGCATTTCGACACCTCGACTCCGGAGTGGGAGGGCGCCGCGCCGACGGTACTGCTGGCTGAGACCGCTCAGTTGGTCAGGGCCGCTGGGTTCGAGATCGGCAACGTATCGGTCCAGTTGATCGGCGAGCGGCCCAAGCTCGGTCCCCGCCGGGTAGAAGCGCAGAAGGCTCTCGCGGCCGCTCTGGGCGCCCCGGTGTTCCTGGGCGCCGCCACTCCCGAAGGGCTTGGCTGGATCGGCCGCGGCGATGGCTTGGCAGCCATCGCCAATGCTTTGATCGTTGAGGCGGCAGAGCGTCATTGACGGCGGCTGACGTCGGCTGCGTAGGCGGCCCAGTCTCCGGCGGATGCCTTCTGCCACTGGACGGCGACGGTGATGTGGATGCCGAGCATGCGGGCCAGGATCGCGGCCGGGACTTCCTCGGCGAGGGCGAACAAGGCCGTTGACCGGGCCTGGCCGGGTTGGATCCCAACGTTGATCAGTCGTTGGCCGAGACGAGCGGCGCTGACGTGTTGGCCTGGGCGTTGCCCCGGAAACAGCCAGGACGTCTGGCCGGCGTGTCCGATCACCGTGTAAGGGCGTCGCGTGGCGATCAGGTCAAGGACCAGTGCGGCGAGCGGTTCGGGCAGGCCCGTCGGGGCCGTCCCCAACTGGATCGAAACCCGGCCTTTCGCGTCGCTCACCTGGTCGACAGTAAGAGTGCTGATCGTGCTGAGCCGTTGGGCGTAGAAGAGCAGGAGAAGTCCGGCGACCCGGTCGGCTGTAGTCAGTGTCGCGTCGTGGAGGAGTCTGCGAGCGCTGTCCCACCGGCCTTCGGAATCGTGCGGGCCGACCGGGCCCTGCCAGCGCTCGGCGCCGAACGTCAGCCCTTTTGCCAGCCGATTCCTGGTCGCCCAGCGGATGAAGTGGCCGGTCTGGTCCCAATAGCTGAGGTCCTCGCCTGCTTTCCACTGGTCGAGGTCGGGCTGGGTGCAGGTCGTGAGAGTCAGACCTCTGGCGGACAGCCAGTCCAGGAAGTTGACGGCGGCGGTGACGTGACTGCGGACGTTGGCCATCTGCAAGTGGGTGGCGTGGCCGGCGCCGAGACGTCGTCGCAGGCGGCGGAGGTGGTGCCAGACCGCGTAGTTGTGCAGCATCGCCCGTTCGTCGTGATCGTCGCGGGATGCGATGGTCCGGGATGTCCAGCGTTCGAGTCTGACGAGTCGCTCGTCGCGGTCGGGCAGTATGCCTCCGGCGACGAGGACGGCCCGCAGATGGTCGAGGGTCTTGCCGGCCGCGAGCTCGTCGAGGACGTCGTGCGTCACCGCGCGCTGGTCGGTCGCGATCTCCTTCAGCAGCCGGGCGACGACCGGGCGCGACAGCCAGGCGACTGCGGTGACCGGCCGGTCGATGCCGATCAACGCGGCGTGCAGCGGGGCCAGTTCGTGGCGAACGGACCCGTCGGGGCCGGCGAACACCTCGTCGGCGCGTTGTGTGAGAGTGCAGCGATGGCACGGCCGGTGCGCGCTGGTCTGCCAGGTGGTTTTGCAGATCGGGCATCGCTCCCAGAAATCGGGATCGGGATTGAGGCACTTCGCGCACAACGGCATCTTGCGTGTGCCGCCGCGGATCGAGGCGATGGTGTGGCAACCGCTGCAGCGGGCCCACCACGCTTGGCACCGGTCGCACCACGGTTCGCCGGTCGCGGCGGAGATCTCGCAGGGCGTCGATCGCCCGCAGATCCCGCAGGTCGCGGCGGTGCGAGGTCGGCAGTGCTCGCACCAGGGGCCGTCCGCGGTGCGGGCCGCGACGCGTCGGCGGCGCCCGCTGTCGGCGTACGACCTAAGCTCGCCCTGGCAAGATTTTCGTAGCCGGAGATCATCTCGACGCGGTGGGCGCCCCCTCCGCATAACGGCGGCGTAAGTGGGCGATCAAGACGACTCGGTGACGTAGGAGCGGGACGCCCGCGCGTCCAGCCATGATCCGTTTCTGGAGCTTCACGTCCGTGATGCGGCCTTCATTGACTCCGGAGTTGTAGGGGGTGGTGATCCCCTGGATGACCGCGTGCTGGTCTTCGCGTAGGGCTTTCGCGGCGCCCGCGAGCGGCGCCAGTCCGCTGGCGCTGAGTTGGTCGATCCAGTGGGCCAGTGGTGCGGCATCCCGGGTATCGAGCATGGCAGCGAACTGGCGTACCAGGTCGTGGGTTCGGCGGAGCTCCGGGCAGTGCTCGAGGAGCCGGCGCAGTCGTTGTGTGGTCTGGGGGCCGTTCCGATCGGGGGCGGTGATGATCCAGCGTGCGGCCTCGCGCGGGGAGGGTGGGCGTTCGCGTGGCTCGTCCAGGGGCAGGCCGCGCCGTAGCGGTGCGACGGCCATCTTCACGCGCTGATAGTGGCCCAGGTAGCCCTTGTTGACGAGTTCCTGGTGCAGGATCTTGGCGCTGTGCTCGCCCTCGTCCCAGCGTTGCTGCAGGTAGTCGAGGTAAGGATCGAGGGTCGAGGGTTTGCGTGGTGGTCGTCGGACCACTTCGTGCCAGGTGCGGGCCCGGGCGTACTTGCGCACCGTGCGACGGTCCAGGCCGAGTTCGCGAGCTGCGGAGCTGTAGGAGCGGCCGGTGTCGGTCAATGCGTGCACGGCCTCGAACAGCCGCCGGGCATGACGGATCGCCGGAGTGTCCGGTGAGCTGGGTTCCGGTTCCCCGCTTTCCGCGGGCTCGTCCTGTTCGGGGGCGGGGAGGGCTTCGGGCAGACAGCCGCGGTGAGCGGCGGCGATTTCTTGAACGCGCCGGGACAAGCCCTGCCACAAATGAAAACGATCACTGACCTGGAGGGCCTCAGGAGCGCCGTCGGCGATGCCCTGGCGGTAGGTGAGCGAGCCGTCGCGGCAGGCGATCTCCACGCCGGGATGCTCCCGGAGCCATCGGCTGAGCTGCTCGGCGTCTCTGCCCTCCCAGAGTGTCAAGGGGAGTCTGGTCTCGGCGTCGACCAGGATGGTTCCGTAGCTGTCGCCGTACAGCGCGAAGTCATCCACGCCCAGCACCCGGGGCGTGACCAGCGGCGGCAGCGGCACCCGCATCAGCTGGGAGAGCACCGTGCATCGCGACAGCCTGATGTTGAGGACGCGCAGCATCCTGGCCCCGCCCCGGCCGGCCAGCACCACACCGACCGCCTCGACCAGGTGCTGCAGCAGCGGCGTGCGCCGCTGGTAGCGCATGGTCAGTCCCGGTACCTGCTCGGCGAAGGTCACCCTCGGGCAAGCCGAGTTCTCGCAGTACAGACGGCGCACGCTCAAGTCGATCCGCACCGGACGGCCGCCCAGCGCGGCATCCGCAAGGTGGCGTACGTAGCGACTGTGCACCCACGCGCTCGACGTACCGCACCCCGTACATCCTGCCTGAGGGCGCGATCTCGTGCGGGCGGAAACCACCACAACAGGACCAGAAAGATCGACCGACACCACCAGCACGTCCGCCAACTGCGGTAATAGCCCAGCCAGTTCAACAGAACACAACCAAAGGCTGCCCGCTATGCGGAGGGGGCGCCCACCGCGTCGAGATGATCTCCGGCTACGAAAATCTTGCCAGGGCCCCTAAGCTCCCCAGCCGCGTACGGATGAACGTCCCCAGCTATGTCGCGGGAAGCAGCACGGCTGAGATCTTGGTTGAGATCGTCAGGCTGGCCGGAGACACTCGCACGATGAGTCGTAGCGCATCGCCCGGATCGGTCGAACGAGGTTGGGACGGGCCGTGGTATCGGGTTCGCGCGGACGACTTCGAGGCGTCGTTCCTGCCTGGCCCGGACGAGGAGTTGGAGGCGGTGTGCAACGTCGATGTCTTCGTGGACCTCAAAGACGGCTCCCGGTGGAGCGCGACTGTCTTCACGGTCGCCGAAGTCGAACGCTTGATGGAGACCTGGGCAGGAAGCGGCGAGGCTCTCGGAGGCCGTTACTTCTGGGTCTCGGACGGCCTGATCGTCCGGGATCCCGGCATCGACGCCATGACCGATGTGATCGCCGGACTGATCGAGACCGACGAGTTCTCCACGGTCTTCCAGCGACTCGAAGACGACTGATCGTGCCCCGGCCGCCGAGTCGACGCGGTCTGTCAGGCCACGTCCGTGTCCCGTTCGATGGCCTTGAGCCGGTTTTTGAGCCGGTAGCTGGGTCCGTTGATGGAGATCACGTCGCAGTGGTGGAGGAGGCGGTCGAGGATGGCGGTGGCGAGGACTTCGTCGCCGAACACCTGTCCCCATTCGCTGAAGGTCTTGTTCGAGGTCAGGATGATCGAGCCCTTTTCATACCGCTTTGAGATGACCTGGAAGACCAGGTTCGCTTCTCCGCGTTCGAGGATCTCGTAGCCCACCTCGTCGACAACGAGGACGCCCGGCCGGAGGTAGGTGCCGAGCTTGCTGGCCAGGCGCCCGGCGGCTTCGGCGGCTTTGAGGTTGCGGACCATGTCGTCGAGGCTGGTGAAGTAGACCGAGTAGCCGGCCCGGCAAGCGGCAACGGCGAGAGCGACGGCGATGTGTGTCTTGCCCACCCCCGGCGGGCCCAGGAGAGCCGCGTTGACTTTGGCCTCGACGAACGAGAGGGTGGCAAGGTCCTTGACCTTGCGCGGGTCGAGGTCGGGCTGGAACGAGAAGTCATACTCGTCGAGCGTCTTGTGGTGCGGCAGCCGGGAGAGTCGCAGTCCCTGGCGGAATCGACGGTCGTCACGGACGGCCAGTTCCTCGGAGAGGACCAGGTCGAGGAAGTCGAGGTAGCCCATCTTCGCTTCGTCGGCCCGGCGGGTGAACTCGTTGATGGTTTCCGCGAGGTGGGGCAGGCCGAGCTTGCCGGCCGTAGTGCGGATGCGGTTGCCGGTCAGCTCGCTCAAGACGACTCCTTCGTCGGGGAGTTGGTGGTGAAGGGCCGGGTGCCGGTCAGCTCGTCATAGACCGACAACGGTCGGCGCCCGACCTCGATCCGGGTGGCCGCGGCCCTGTTCAGCAGGGCCTGCAAGGGTCCGGTCTCCTCGCCCCGTGGCCGTTCTTGACGAGGCCGGACCGGGATGTCGCCGGTGGTGGTCCGGCGTCCCTGACCGGTGGGCAGGCCGTCCCAATGGGACTCGTCGACGACACGGGCACCGCGGCCGATCGCCCGGGGATGAGCTGCCAGCAGCGTGCTTCCGTGGACACCGGCGAGGGTGGCATGCAGCATGACCTGGGATTTTGTTGCCCGGATCTCGACCAGCTGCCGCGGGCGGACCCTGCGGGCCGGCACCGAGTAGAGGTTGCCGTCGAAGGCGACCAGACAGTCCTTGCCGACGTGCCGCAGCTGCCGTTCGGCCACCAGATACGGAGTCGGCGGCAGCGGTTTGAGAGCCGCGTGATCCCGCGCCGCCCGTTCCGCGATGACCTCCCGGTGCGTCTTGTGGATCTGGGCCCGCCGCACGGGCACCCAGGAGGTGAACGCGGCGTCCATCTCCTCGACGGAGGAGAAGGACCGGCCGGACAGGACGTGGTCGCGGACGATCAGGACTTGTCGTTCGACCCGGCCCTTGCCCTGTGGGCGGTAGGCGGCCAGGACGTCGATGTCGAAGTCGTAGTGGCCGGCGAAGCCGACCGCTTCCGGATGCAGCGGGACCGCCTCACCGGGGGCGACGTGTCGGCGGACCACAGTCTTGGTCCGGTCGTAGACGATCGTCATCGGCGCCCCGCCGAAGTGCGCGAATGCCCGGCGGTGGCAGTCGAAGAACGTCTGCAGGTCCTGGCTGGTGGTGAAGCAGCAGAACGGATCCCGCGAGTACGAGAGCGTCATGTGGAAGGAGTAGACCTTCGCGACGCCCATGTGGGCGAGGATCTTGCCCTCATCTCCCCAGTCCACTTGCGCTTGGGCCCCTGGGATCACCTCGAACCGGCGGTGCATCCCCGCCAGTTCCTTGGGCGTGATCCCGAGTTCCTCGGCGATCCTCGGCCGGGCCGTCTGAACGTAGAGCTTGACCCGCTGATAGTTCCCGGTGAAGCCGTACTCCTGGGCCAGTCGCTCGTGGATGACCGCGGCCTTCATCAGGATCTCGGCCCGGAGCATCGAATCGATCAGCGGCCCGAACTCGTCGATCACCCTTGCCCGCGACCGCCTGCTCGGCGATCGCCGCGGAGGAGTTGCCGGCCCCGGTGCGGACAGGTACTTGCGGACCGTCTTGCGGTCCAGACCGGTCTCCCTGGAGATCTCCGACAGGCTCATCGCCCCGGACTCCAGCAGGCCGCGAAAGCGCCGAAGCTCCAGCCATCGCTGCGGATCCAAGACCACTGCCAGCCCCCTCCGCCGCCCGTATCGACCCAGCAGCAGAGTGCCGAGCAGCAGGTCTCACCGCATCAGCAACTGTCCCTTTTCATCCGTACGAGGCTGGGGACGTTCACGTGTACGCCGACACCCGCAGCCGTGACAGTCTTCGAGGTTGATCGGATTGCTGCTGAGGCAGTTCGGACACAGCGGGCGTCCCTCGGCATCGCGGGTCGCCGGCTCACGGACCGCTCCGCAACCGGCGCAAGGCACCGCCCGGTGGTGCGCGAAGCAGGTGCGGCAGACCCGTTGCCCGTCCAGCAGCTTCGACAGTGCCACGGTCCGACGGCAGCGCGGGCACGCCGGTCGCAGGATGTTGCTGGCGCCCGCAGCGAGGAGTTCGTCGATGAAGCGCAGGACTGCCGGGGTGGGGGCGTCGCTGCCCGCGCCGGTCAGCAGCGAGGGCTGGTTCACGATGGCCCAGGCCAGCCGACGCTGCCCGGCCGGGCGGACCGTCGCCCGGCCCAGTGCAGCCATGACGTCGGCCGGGGCGAGGCCCGGGGAGATCATGGTGACGGCTTCCGCCAGCAGCTCCATCGGGTCGCCCTGGTCGTCAGGACATTGGTCGCAGCGAGGCTGTCCGTGACGGTCGCGGGTGCTGACCCGCCGTTGGTCTCCGCAGGCGGAACAGGTCTGGGCCGTATCGCGGCACGGCGAGCAGAGCAGGTATCCACGCCGGCTGATCATGTAGGTCAGGGTCCGTCCGCATTCACCGCACCGTGGAGCGGCTATCGACGTTGCGCCGGCGTCCCGCAGACCTCGCAGGAGCTGCCCGACCGACCATGCGACCGGTGGGTCACCGGTCGTCAGCACTTGCGGGCCGTCCGAGAGGATCTGGGCCAGGCGGCGGCGTTTCGCGCGGCCGCCGGCAACCTCCACGACGACCTCGTGGATCCGGGCGACATCCAGGCCGGGTTCGGCCTTCGAGACCAGCCGCACGATCAGGCCGACCGGGTCCACCAGGGCCTCGTCGGTGGTGTCGGTCACCGGTCCACCGGGGCGATTCTGGCTCGCTTGGGCCGCAGATCGCCGATGCTCTCGGCAGCGGTGCCGCCCGCCGCGGCCTTCTTGGGCCTCTGCGCGGCGCCGGCTGCGGCGACGGGTTCGATCAAGTCGCCCATCGTGCAGTCCAGGATGTCCAGCAAGGCCATCAGGATCTTCAGGCTCAGTCGCTCGGGGCGCTCGACGACGAGCCGGTAGACCTGGCTGGAGGACAGGTTGATGCCGCGTTGGGCCAGTGGCGGCAGGAGGTCCGTGGTGGAGAACATGCCGTGGTCCGCCATCAGGTGACGCAGGTGCCAGCGGTAGTCGAGTTTGGCGGCCATCATCGGTCCTTCCCGGTCGGCGCCTCGTCGAACGCCGGGTTGAGTGCGTTACCCAGAGCAGTGTTCATGAAGTCGTCGCTGACGTGGGTGTATACGGCCGTCGAGCTGTCGCACTCGTGTCCGACTTGCTGCTGAATGAAACGCCCATCTATGCCATTTTCGGTCAAATGTGTGACATATGAATGTCTGAGGGAATGAGGGACCAGAGCCTTGGGGAGCTTCAGGGCGTCACGGTAGGCGACGAACCGGGCGTTGATCTCGGAAGGCTTGACCCGGCCGCCGCGTTCGGTCACCCACAACGCCGGGTGATCCTCGCAGCCGAAGCGCGGGCGGACGTTCTCCACGTAGTCCCGGGCGGCGTCCACCGCCCAGTCCATGACCGACAGCACGTTCCGACGCCGCGGCGGCTGCCCCCTCTTCGCCTTGCCGTAGCGCACGTTGAGTGTTCCGTACCGGCCGAACTGACGCGCCTTCGGATTGCGGCCGAAGTCGACGAGGTCCAGTTTCGAGGTCTCCGTGCGCCGCAAGCCCCAGCCGTAGACGACCTTGAAGAGGGTGGCGTCCCGGTAGGCGGCCAGTGCCCCCTTGCGCTTGGACCGCACCGCGCGGTCGACCTGGTCGTCGGCGTAGTCGAGGAACCGCTGCAGCTCGTCTCGGGTGAACGGCCGGGCCTCGGGGTCGCCCTCGTAGTCGTTGAGGTGGGCGATGGTGTTCCACTCGTGGCAGATCGCCACCGGGTGCGTACCGAAGGCGTCCTCGCAGGCGGTCGCCCAGCCGTAGCGGCCGTCGATGAGGAACTCGGTGAACTGCCGCACCTCGCCCTGGTAACTGCGGATCGTGGACGGCGCCAGATGCCTCTCACCCGTGAGCGAGGCCGACCACTCGTCCATGTGACCGGGCAGCCACTGCCACGGGTACTCGTTGGTGAACTCGTGGAAGCGCCGGATCAGCCGCTCGCGGCCGACAATCGTGTCCTCCTTCAGGCCCCGGGACAGCTGCTGGGCCCGCCATCCGCGCAGCATCGCCTCAACCATCGCGTCCTCCGGACGCAGCTGGATCACTCCGGAGACCAGCTCCAGTTGAGCCGCTCCGGCCAGGGCCACCGCTCGCTGTTGCGCCACGCAGACCATCCCTCCTAGAGGGCAGATCTTGCATCAGATGGGATGGGCGTGGCAAACTGCCTGATCAGACGGCCAGTTCGTAGTAACCTTCGAGAGCATCAGGGCGTCGCCGTGAGCTGCTGACCTGCGACTTCTCGCCCGTCTGATGCAATTCCCGAGGGTTGCCGTACGACTCCGCCATAGAAGTACCAACGTGCCCGTATTGCAGCCCTAGAGCGATCCGGCCGCCGGGTTGCCGGTAGATGAACCAGGCAACCGTGCGCCGCAGCCGCCGCAGCGTGACAGACCCGTTCGGGTCAGCGGGAATGATCTCGTGGTCGCGGCCGAGACGAACAGCCTGCTGGTTGGCCCAGCCGATGAACCTCTTGATCCGGTCGCTGACGGTCTGCGAATCGAGCCCCTGCCCCACATACTCCTGCTCATCGAAGGTTCTCGTCGCCAGGGACATCGAACGGGGAAACAACAACTGTTCCCCATGGACGGCTTCTATGACCTTCACAGCCCGGTCCACCAGTTCGATGACGGTCCAGGGCTCGGGGCGGATCTCTCCTTCCGGGATGGTGCTGCCGTCCTCATCGGTGACGCCCTTAAAGTGCCGGCTGGTGATCCGGTAGCGGACGGTGCCGTTGTCGCGTTCCTCACGGCTGGAGCATCCACGCTCCAGATGCAGCACCTCCTCCGGACGCATCCCAGACAGGTAACCGATCGTCACCAGCGCGGCAGTCGACAGATGGACGGCCAGGGGGCGAGCTTGGGTGAAGTCGACTCTCTCCGTCCAGCTCTGCCCGTTGATGGCACCGGCGATGGCGACCCGCAAGGGTGCGCCGTCGTCGAACTCCAAGCCCTCCAACTCGTGTGCGTAGTCGCGGGCGGTCTGGACAATCTGCCCCTCGCTGAGGTTCAGCAGGCCAGCCAAGTACTGGTTGTTCAGCGGCGGACGGCCGGTGACCGTATGCCGTCGGGCCAGGCACTGCTCCGTGTGACCGACGTAGGTGGGAAGTCTCCACCGCCCAGCTCACCGGGGTCCGCGCCACGCTCGCCCAGCTCTCCAAATAGCCCTCGTCCGCCGCCGTCCACCCCTCTGCCGAGCCCTCCATGCCCCCTGCTTCCCGTCGCCGCCGCTACCCGTCCGACACCTCCGTCGCCGAATGGGCCCTTCTGGAACCCCTGCTGCCCGTCCCGGCCTGCCAGACCAAGACCGGCGGCCACCCGGAGAAGTGGCCCCGGCGGGAGATCGTCGACGGCATCCGCTACATCGTCGACAACGGCGCGAAGTGGCGGGCCCTGCCTGCGGGTTTCCCTCCATGGGAGACGGTCTACGGGTTCTTTTGGCGGTGGAACCGGGCCGGGGTTGTCACCTACATCCGTGACCAGCTCCGGCGCCGGATCCGGACCGGCAAGGGCCGCTGCCCGCACCCGGTGACGCTGATCGTGGACTCCCAGTCGGTCAAGGGAGCCTCCACCGTTGGCCGCAACAGTCGGGGCTACGATGCCGCGAAGAAAATCAACGGCCGCAAGCGACATATCACCGTGGACACACTCGGCCTTCCCGTGATGATCACGGTGACGCCCGCCGACATCCAGGACCGCGACGTAGCCCGCGACGTGTTCTGGCGCCTGCGCCTCACCCAGCCGCAGATCACCCAGGTCTGGGCCGACAGCGCCTACGCCGGCGAACTCGTGAACTGGGCCCGCGAACGGCTCTGGCTCACCCTGCGCATCGTCTCCAGGCCAAAGGGCACCAAGGGCTTCGTCGTCCTGCCCCGCCGCTGGAAAGTAGAGCGCACGATCGGCTGGTGCATGAACGCCCGCCGCAACGCACGCGACTACGAACGATTGCCCCAGCACTCCGAAGCCCACCTGAACTGGGCACTCATCACCATGATGACCCGGCGCCTGACCCGCAAAAGCCCCCGCACCGACTGGTCCAGGAAGGGGGCTACCGACGGATGAAGGCGAGTTGCCGGTGGGTGCCTCAGGCTTCGGCCTCGGCCAAGCCGTAGAAGACTGTGAAGAGCCGTACCTGGATGCCCTCGTCGTCGTGCTCGGTCTCGTGGAGTTCCTGGATGAGGCCAGCGAGCCGCTCGCGGAACTCGGCAGCCTTCGCGGCCGGGATGGTCTCGCTGACGCCGACCGTGATCGGCTCCAGATGAGACGAGGCCATGCGTCCGGCGTGAGCGGCTTCCAGATATTCGGTGCGGGAATCATCGAATGCGGCGGCGATGGTCGCGGCGGCGTCGGCGGTTCCGCGCTGGCTGTTGAAGAAGGCGCAGTCCAGCACGAGCGAGGACTGACTGGCCTGGTAGCGGTGTTCGACGATGCCCGAGACGAGCCTGGTCCCGGCGGTCTCGATCAGGCCGCACGTGTGGAGCTGCTTGATGTGCCGATAGAGCTTGGTCTGCTGCTCGCCCAGCTCCTGAGCCAGCTCCTTCGCCGACCTGACGTTCGGCTGCCCACCCGTGTCACGCATAAGGACGCGGAGGATCGCCAGGCGCAACGGGTCTCCGAGTGCTTTCAACGTGACGACATCGTCGACTTTCCGGACGACGACCGGTCGGTGCTGGGTGCGGTCCGTCTGCTGGCTGGTCACGGAGAACATCCTCACACAGCTTCACAACGACGCCAACATTTGCGATACGTTAAACATTCACGATCACGTGAATGGCCAGGGGGGTTCATGCGAGACGACGAGACGACGGCACCGGCGCCGCTGTGGCGGAACAGTCGCTTCCAATTGGTGTGGACGGGCTCCGCATTCAGCGTGCTGGGCATCGAGGTGGCCGACATCGGCTACTCACTGGTGATCCTGGCTCTCACCGGTTCACCCGCACAGGCGGGCCTGTTCGGGGCTGTGCAGGCGGCGGCGGCGCTCATAGCCGGGTTACCTGCCGGAGCATTCCTGGACAGGCACGATCACCGAGGGACACTACTGGTCACAGAAGGAACGCGGGCGGTGGTGACCGCAGGCGTTGCCCTCGGTCTCACGACCGGCGACCTGACGTCGGGCGCTCTGCTCGCCGCGGCCTTCGTGCTCGGCGCCACGCAACCGTTCGGCGGCGCCGCCCGGCTTCTCCTCGTCCGCGCGGTCGTACTGCCCAACCAGTTGACCCGCGCGCTGACACAAGAGGAAATCCGAACCGGGTCGACACAGCTCGCGGGGCCTCCACTGGGAGGATTCCTCTACGGCTTGAGCAGCACACTGCCGTTCGTGTTCACCGCTCTGTCCTTCGCCATCTCCTTCGGATGCGCGCTGTTCCTGCGGATACCACACAGCGAGCCGGAAGGCGACGTGCAGGCGGACAGCGGTGCACCGCGGCAGAAGGCCGACATCCTGGCCGGGATCAAGGGAATCTGGAACGCTCCCACACTGCGCGCGGCCACCCTGCTGGTGACCGCGATCAACACGACCGGTGCGCCGATCGCCTTGATCGCCGTGGTGATCCTGCGAAAGCAGTCGGTGGCTCCTTGGCTGATCGGATTCGCCATGTCCGGCATGGCGCTCGGCGTGCTGGCCGGCGCCGTCCTCGTCCGCCCCCTCCACCGGCGCTTCCCGCCAGGGTTCCTGCTGCTGGGTGTCGCACTGGCCGAAGTTCCGTTGTTTGCCGCTCTCGCGCTCCCGTTCGGGCCCTGGTGGGTGACCGCGATCCTGTTCTGCGCCATGCTCGGCGTCCCGGCACTGCGGGTCCTGGCCGACGTCCTCATCTTCCGGCAGGTTCCCGACGAGCGACGTGGACGGACGATCACCGCAGTCATGACCTTGTTCGGCATGGGGGTTCCCGCAGGCACAGCGATCAGCGGTCTGTTGCTGCAGTACTTCAGCACGCTCACCGCAATGCTCACGCTCGCGGCCACGCTCGCCCTGGCCGCCCTCTACTCCCTGGGCAAACCGGCGATCCGGCAGGCCCGCTGGCCCGAGTAGCCAACGAGCCAAACCGGACTGATGAGTTGGTGACGCGAAAGCAGATGTCCGGCGGCACTACTCGCGCCCGCCAGACGTCCTCGGGACCGATGCGCGCATCTCAGGCGGGCTCCTCGGTGCCAGAGGTTCCGATCGGCGGCATGCAGGTTGCAAAACACCTACTGAGCCACATGGGGCTAGGACAACCATCTTGCTCAAGCGGCTGTCCTGCCCTCTGGCCTGGTCGTGTCCGACCTGGTGGTCACCGACGCGGGCGCCATCGCCGAGGACACCGTCAGCGTGGACGCGGACGCTGTGCAGCTCGTGGTCGAACTCGTCTCGCCCGGCAACAAGACGATGGACCGCAAGTTCAAGCCCCTGCTCTACGCCGAGGCAGCGATCCCGCACTTTTGGCGCCTGGAGTTCGAACCCGCCCCCACGGCTGATCGTCAGCGAACTGAGCGGCGGCCGGTACATCGAAACAGTCACCGCCCTTGTTGGCACCACTACCCAGATCCACGCCCCCTTCCCGGTCGACATCGACCCGGCCGGTCTCGTCCGTCAGCAGCGGGCAAGGACCGTCAGCAGCCTCATCCGGTCGGGGCTGTTCCCTGGCCCAGGAAGGCCACGACCAGGTAAGGAAGACACGCTTCCAGACTGCTCCGTAACAGGCCGACCTGCGAGCATCCATCGCCTGCACCCGCCGGCCGACTGGGCGGGTCCTGACGTTCCTGTCGTCGGTGCTTTACCTGCAAGCCCCCGGCAATCGGCAGCGCCCGTGCAGACAGTGCCGTGACCGCTCCCGCGTCAGCGCGTTGACAGCGGGCCCGTACCCGCCAGCCCAGCGGGCAGGGCCGGCCGGTGCCTGAGTCCGCTGCCTCAGGCACCGCGGCCCGAGGCAGCGGGACGTCTGCGTGAACCCGCAAGCCTCGAAGTCGCAGACTTCTCCGTGTCGTCGTCCGTGACCGTAGTGGCGTTCCGCGCCCTTGTCCGCGCCCATGGCGCTCCAGCGCCGGCTGTGACTCTGCGGGCTGCCTGGCAGCGGCCTGTGGTGCGCCGGTAACGGTTTGGCATTTGGTGTGCAGCCCTGGGGAGGGAGCCTCCTGAACGGGGTTTCGAAGGAAAAACTTCGGATACGCTGGCGAGCATGCAGGCATCGACTAATCCTCAGTTGGCGTCTTTGCGTGTCGATGACCCGAAGGTCATGCGGGCGCTGGCGCATCCGGCTCGGCTGGCAATCATGGCGCGATTGACGGAGGTGGGCCCCGGTACCGCGACCGAGTGCGCATCCGCCACCGGCCTGTCACCCTCAGCGACCAGCTGGCACTTGCGAGAGCTTGCCGAGTCGGGGCTGATCGAGAAGGCGGCACATCCCGACAAACGCAAGCAGTTGTGGCGCGCGCGATCGTCCCAGCTGGTGGTGGCCAACAGCGAGCAGGACGGTGGTGCGGCGAGCCGCGAGTTGCTGCGGCAGTACCTGCTGCGCAGCGACCGGCAGCTGGAGGAGTGGCTCGACGTGGAGGCGGAGCAGCCGGAGGAGTGGCGCGAGGCTCTGACGATCGTCAATGCCCGTGTGGAGGTGCGGGCCGATGAGCTGTCCGAGCTGCTGCTGCAGGTCCAGGCTCTGTTCAAGGCCTACAGCGACCGGGCGCGGGAGGGCGGGGAGGGAGGTCGGCGACCGGTGGCAATCTCGTTGCGGGCGGTACCGGAGGCCGAGCCCTCCGAATCCTGAAGCCGTTACTTCGAAGTTAACTTCGAAAGTGCTTGCCCTCGCTAGCTTCGAAGTTATAACTTCAGATCATGACTTCGGCCGCTCCGCGCGAGCGTCTCCCGAGGAACGTGACAGCCATCGCTGCCACGTTCCTGGTTTCCTGCCTGGGGGACGGCCTCGCTATCACCGCATTGATGCTCGACTTCCACGACCGTGCCGTCGGGAGCGTCGGGATCGCCGCCCTGTTCGGGGCGCTGTCCGTCCCGGCGATCGTGCTGGCCGGCCCGGCGGGCCGGATAGCCGACCGCCACTCCGCGAGGCGGGTGCTTCCTCCGCTGGGGTTCGCCCTGGTCGCCGTGTGCGCCTTAATGTCGCTGGCGCGTTCCGTCGTGCTGCTGGTGGCCCTGCTGGCAGTGCTGTCGGGCCTGATGGCGATCGCGGCACCCGTATTCGTCAAGACGGTCCTGCAAGCCTCCCCCGGCCCGTTGATGAGCCGCGCCGGAGCACTGCTGTCCATGGCCTCCAACCTGGGCTTTCTCATCGGGCCCGCTGCCGGTGCCCTGCTCATGGACGCCATCGCACTGCGCGGCGTCCTCCTGGTAGACGCCGTCACCTACCTTGCCGTTCCCGTCGTCGGCTTCTTCCTGCCCAGGACAGCCGGGTCTTCCGAAGCGGAATCCACGCAAGAGCCTGAACACAAGTCCGGATTCCTGGCCGGCCTCAAGATCCTTGCCCAGGACCTCCCGCTGGCACGCGTAGTACTCATCGGCGTGATCCTCACCTTCGCCCTGCAGGTCACCAATGTCGTGGAGGTCTACCTCGTACGCGACTCCTACGGGGCCACAGCAACCGTCTTCGGCCTGGTGACAACAGCATGGGCCGCCGGACAGATCCTGGGCGCAGCGATCGCCGGCCGCTGGTTCACCGAACGCTCCACCGCCCGGCCCGCCGCGCTCACCGTCGTCGCCGTCGGCGCAGCCCTGCTGGCCATCGCCTTCTTCGACAGCCTGCCCGGCCTGTTCGTTCTGACCGCTCTGGCCGGAGCCGCCGACGGAGTCTTCGGTGTCGCCCGCCAGACGACAGTCGGCCGCACCGTCCAGCCGGCCCGCCAGGGAAGCGCGGCAGCAGCCCACGCCGCACTCCTCAACAGCGCCACCATCGCAGCACTCATGAGCGCAGGACTTATCACTGCGTTCGCCGAGCCTCGCACTGTCTACGCCCTCGCCGGCGGCCTCATCCTGCTCGCCCTGGCCGCCATGCACATCTACCGCAGGACCGACTCCGTCAAGACGCCGGCCGCACAGGCCGAGCACGTCACGGCCGCAACCGTCGCCGCCCTGCCCACCGACTGATACACGCTCCTCGAGCGTCGTATTGCGGCTGACCTGTCCCCACATGCGTGTGGGTCTGGACGGTCCTGCCGGATTCACCTCAACGCCAATCAGCCTTTAACGAAGGGGACCTTGTCATGACCACTCTCGAAATTCGTCTGCAGGCCATGAACCAGGAGCTGGCGAAGGCGGAGCCGAGCGCCATCCACCAGGGCGCGTCGCTGACCGGCGGCGACATCCTCTCGGACGACAACCTGCCGGGCCTGTGGAAGATCCTCAACAACATCTGCTGACCCAGCATCCGAGACCGGTCACCACCCGGCCTCATCCCGCGCTCCTCGAGCGTCGTATCGCGGCCGGACCCGTCCCCATGCGTCCGCGAGTTGGGACGGTCCTGCCGGATTCACCCGGCACCACCTCAACAATCAGCCTTTAACGAAGGGGACTTTCATGACCACTCTGGAAATTCGTCTGCAGGCCATGAACCAGGAGCTGGCGAAGGCGGAGCCGAGCGCCATCCACCAGGGCGCGTCGCTGACCGGCGGCGACATCCTCTCGGACGACAACCTGCCGGGCCTGTGGCGGATCCTGAACAACATCTGCTGACCCAGCATCCGAGACCGGCTACCACCCGGCGTCATCCCGCGCTCCTCGAGCGTCGTATTGCGGCTGACCTGTCCCCACATGCGTGTGGGTCTGGACGGTCCTGCCGGATTCACCTCAACGCCAATCAGCCTTTAACGAAGGGGACCTTGTCATGACCACTCTCGAAATTCGTCTGCAGGCCATGAACCAGGAGCTGGCGAAGGCGGAGCCGAGCGCCATCCATCAGGGTGCGTCGCTGACCGGCGGCGACATTCTCTCGGACGACAACCTGCCGGGCCTGTGGAAGATCCTCAACAACATCTGCTGAACACAGCCGAACACCCGGGGGCCGGACCACGCGCCCGGCCCCCGGGGCCCCACCACCGCTCGGTCACAAGGAGCAGATCATGACGACCACACCCACCGAAACCACCATCGACGCCCGCGTACTGAAGGGAGTGGACACCCTCTTCGACGGTTACGCTCAGCTCAGCCCCGCCGACACCCTGCTGGTCATCTACACCCCGGAGTGCCGTGACCAGGCATCCCTGCTCCTGCTCGCCGCCAGCGACCGCAAAATAGCCACCGCCGCCGTAGGCATGGCCCCGGTCGAGGACCCCGGCTTCGCCGCACGGCTCCACGCAGCGATGCCTGCCCCTGACACGCTCACCGGCCGACTGGTCGTCATCACCATTGAACGCGACACCATGTCGCACGCCGATGTCCTGCGCCGCGCCGTCGCCATCTACGGCGACCAGGTCCTGCCCCTGCGCATCATCAACGGCAGCTGGGAATTCTTCCGTCTGGCCCTCGGTCCCACCCCCGCAGAACTCAGCGCCATCAACGCCGGACTGCTCCATCGCTTTCTCGCCGCCAAGCACCTTGCCGTCACCACCAGCTCCGGCAGCGAACTCGAGATCACCCTGGACAACGACCGCTACCGCTGGCTGAGCAACCGCGGCGTCTGGCGCCCCGGCTCCTTCGTCATCCTCCCCGCCGGCGAAGTCGCCACCTACCCGGCCTCCGTCACCGGGCGCCTGGTCGCCGACGGAGCCTTCAACGTCAACAAGGCCACCCAGCTCGATGCACGCCTCGCGGACAACCCCCTGACCGTCGAACTGAAGAACAGCGACGTCGTCTCCCACTCCTGCAACGACGAGAAGATCTCCAGGCTCTTCGAGCGCAGCATCCAGATCGAGCACGGCAACCACGTCGGCGAACTCGGCTTCGGAACCAACACCGGCATCGACGACTTCATCGGCATGAACTCCCACATCAACGAACGCCACCCCGGCATCCACCTCGGATTCGGCCAGCACGGCCAGCTCCTCGACGTCGTCGACTACTACACCGACATCCACATCGACCTCATCACCAGCGACGTCACCATCCACATCGACGGCGACCCCATCCCCCTCACCTCCCACACACTGGCCCCCAGCACCCTGCCCCACCCCACCAACGTCAGCGACGAGGACATCGACGGCGACTGCTGCGGAGCCCGGATCCCCCATGAGTGAACTGCGCCCCAGCCGGTACGCCATCCACAGCGACGGCCTCTACGCCAACGCCGCCGGCCAACGCCTGCGACTCGTCTACAGCACCCGGCGAGCCGTCGCCATGGTCCTCAGCGAACAGACGGCCGATCAGCTCACCGCCGGCCAGGTCCCCACCGACGATCCTCAGCTGCTCCAGCGCCTGCTCGACACCGAGCTCGCCGTGCCCGCCGACGACGTCGAACTCGACACGCTGATCCAGCGTTCACGGCAAGCGGCCCAGGCCAAAGGCCATCGCATCTTCACTCTGATGCCCACCTCCTACTGCAACATGGGCTGCACCTACTGCGGCCAGGAGCACACCAAGGGCGGCATTCCGGGCAGTCATCGCGACGCGATCGCCGCCCGGGTGGAAAGAGCGATCACATCGGGGGACAACCAGCAGGTCGAAGTCCGCTGGTTCGGCGGCGAGCCGATGATGGGCTACGCCGTCCTTCTCGACCTCAGCCGCCGCTTTGTCGAGGCCGCAGACCGAGCGGGCGTCCGCTACGAGTCGACCATGGTCACCAACGGTTCCCTGCTCACCGAGCGCAAGCTTCACCGCTTGGTCAACGACGCCGGTATCCGCAAACTGTGCATCACGCTGGACGGTCCGGAACACATCCACGACCAGAGCCGCATCCTGAAGTCGGGCGGCACGTCCTTCCGCCGGGTCACCGAACTGCTCACCCAGGCCCTTGCCGACGAAGCCCTCAGCGACCTCACGCTCGAGCTGCGCACCAACATCACCCACGCCAACGCGGACCACATCGACGCATACCTGCATCACATGGCCGACCTCGGCTTCGCGCATCCCCGCGTCCTGTTCACCCTCGAACCAGTTCACTCCTGGTCCAACGACGTCTCAGAGATCGCGCTGGACGATCATTCCCACGCCGAACGCGAAATCCACTGGATCAGAACCATGATCCGCCTCGGACTGCGCACCATGATCGTGCCCACCGCGTCCAAACCTCTCGTGTGTGCTGCCGTCACCACTAACAACGAGATCATCAGCAGCACGGGCAACATCTTCTCCTGCAGTGAGCAACCCCTGGTCCCCGAGTCAGAGGCCACCCAGGCCCTGGCCCTCATCACCCAGATCGACCAGGACGCCAAGCGCCCCGAAGGTCCCTTCCACCACTGGCACGACCAGATCCAGGACGAGACAGTCCCCTGCGCCAAGTGCCCGATGCTGGGAATCTGCGGCGGCTCCTGCCCCAAACTCTGGTCCGAAGGCTTCAGCCCCTGCCCCAGCTACAAGCACAACTTCCAGGAGCGCCTCGCACTCCTCGCCGAAAAGCACCAGCTCACCCCCGTGGTCTGACCCTTCCCCCGCCTTGCCGGCCCCGTGCAGACCCGAAAGATCACCGGACTTAAGCCAGGGAGCGATCATGGACGTGATGACAGCCGTACTCAGCCGCCGCAGCGAAGGGCAGCTCAGCGAACCTGCGCCCAGCACGGACGAGTTCGCCTACCTCCTCCGGGCAGCAGCCACCGCCCCCGACCACGGCAAGCTGCGCCCATGGCGCTGGATCCTCGTCCACGGTGAAGCACGTGATGCTCTCGGACACGCATTCGCCGACGACCTCCCCGACCATGCCTTGGTCGTCGGCGAGCTCACGGATCTCCCCTGTACGCGAGTGATCACTTAACGTATAGCTGATGCATCAGCTTGAACCTGATGCATTAACTTGTCAATCGAGAGCCGGAACCCGGCATCGTGACCGCCGCCGACCAGTACGGAGTCCACG
This sequence comes from Streptomyces sp. NPDC005784, assembly GCF_042871525.1. NCBI lineage: Bacteria > Bacillati > Actinomycetota > Actinomycetes > Kitasatosporales > Streptomycetaceae > Streptomyces > Streptomyces sp. NPDC005784. The sequence continues at coordinate 18,769 of NZ_JBIAIQ010000056.1, read as the reverse complement.
TATGGGGCATGACGAGCCGCCGCCCTACCAGGTAGTCGCGGGCGACCTGCGCCGCCGGCTCGCGGATGGCGAGTGGGAGGTTGGATCAAAACTGCCGTCCCGCGCGCAGCTCGCCCAGCACTACGGGGTGGGCACCAACGTGATGCAGAAGGCCACGGAACGGCTCATCGTCGAGGGGCTCCTCGAGGGCCGCACGGGTTCGGGCACGTATGTCGCCGAGCCCCGCGAGCGGCGCCGCATGATCCGCTCCCGGCACCGCGAACGCCGCGGTGGGAGCCCCTTCCGTGCCGACATGTACGAGATCGGCCGCAGCGGCACGTGGGAGGCGGCATCGGAAGCCCGCACGCCCGCTCCGCCAGATATCGCCCGTCGCCTGGGCATCGAGACCGGCGCCCCGACCGTCCGCACCGCCTACGAGTTCCTCGCTGACGGCAAACCGGCCCAGCTTTCCGTCAGTTGGGAGCCGATGGCCATCACCGGCGGAACGCCAGTGCTGCTGCCGGAGATGGGGCCCTATGCGGGCAAGGGTGTGGTCGAGCGGATGCGTTCCATCGGCATCGATATCGAAACCTGGGTGGAAGTCCCCCGGCCTGTCCGCGCTACTGCGGACCAGGTCGCCCTGCTCGGCCTCAACGCCGGCGACCTGGTCCTGGCGATCGAGCGGACGTACTACGCCGCCGAGGGTCGCGCGGTGGAAACCGCTGACATCGTCGTCCCGGACCGCACCTGGGAAGTGGCCTACGAATTCGTCGTCGACCCACTCCATGCCGACTGAGCTCCCACCTGCGGCGCCCATCTCCGCCTGTCGGCCGGACCGAGGTCATGGTCCAGTCGGGCTTTGATTCCTGGGTGATCTCTGCGCGCCCGGCACATCGTGACGACGGAAACAGCACAGACACCCGACCAACACACTATGCGACCCCTTGACTACTGACCGTAACGACGTGTGAGGCTACACAGACTCGGCACGGAGAAGACTTACGGACAGCTGGAGAAGGCGGCCGCATGCTGGCAAAGGCGTCGAAGATCTTCACCGGGGAGCTGGACCTGGTCGCCGAGCACGATGCGGCGGCGCATCCTGGAGGCGGTGCGCCGCCTGCTGGCGCTTTCGCGTCGGCGGGTCAAGGACCGGCCGCTGCTGCCGCGAGGTCGACGCCCAGCTGCGGTACGGGGACGGGGCAGGAGTTGCGGGGATGACGACATGCTCAGGGAAGCCACTCCCGCCGATTCTACCGGCGGTAGAATCGGCTCTATGAGCAAGCCGACGAGCATCAAGACCAGCGAGGAAGTGCGTGACCGGCTGCGCATCCTCGCTGACGAGCGCGGCACCACGATCACCGAGCTGCTGGCAGAGCTCGCCACCCGTGAACCCACGGCGGCCGAACGCGAGCAGCGGGCCGTCGAGGCTGCCGGTGAGCTGGGCATCGAGTACACCGATCAGGTCCAGCAAGCCGGCCAGGACGCCTGGGCGAAGATCCGTGCCCATCAGGGCGACGCCGCCGCATGAACCTGACGGCTGTCCTGGATCACACCGCTCTTGGCGCCCTGTTCCGAGCGGATCCCTTCTTCACGGGCCTGTACATCGAGGCCTCGCGCGGCACCGGTCGTGTCGTCATCCCCTCGCTGTCCGTGCTTGCTGCCGAGCGGCAGGTTGCCGGCGCGGGCAGGCACGCGGCATCCCTGCGGTTCGCGGAGAACGTTCCGTTCACCGCAGCTCATGCTGTGGATGCGATGGACTGGAGAAACGTGGACTGGCCGGTGGCCCACGCTGCTGCGATCGCCTGGCACGCGGTGAAGGCGGGAGAGCCGATCACGGTCCTGTCGCTGGAACCCGAGCTGTACGCGGGCACCGGCATCACCCCGCTGAACCCCACCTGACCCGCGCCGCCGCGGACGAAGGGGGGCCGTCTCCCGCGGGAAACGGCCCCCCATCTTTCGTCACGTCAGCGCCCGGCGTGCAGGTACGCCTGCCGGGCGCTGACCAGGCCACGCCAGCGGCAACGGGTGTGCTGTTCACCTCCCTCGTCCGGGCCCAGCCCGCTCGATGTCCTGCCATACACGGACGAGGGCAAGCCTGCGCCGGGCACGTTCCGGCTCGGCATCTCGCCGGGGATGGTCATGCACCAGGGCACCCAGACCGTGCTGTGGGCGGAAGCGCAGCTCGAGGAAGCCGGCGCGGTGTTCAACCTCACCAACCTGATCAAGAACGACCCGACCGCCGGAGAAGGGGAGTAGCAGGCCATGGCCGACTCGCTCGGAGACAGCCTGGACCATGCCCTGGAGGGGCGTTCACCCGCCCCGCCCCCAAGTCCGCGCAGGCGCAGACGAAATACCTGGTCAAGCAGCTCAAGGGCACCAAGGCCGCCGCGCAGGCGCTCGGGGTGTCCCAGCACACCGTGGAGCGGTATGTCGTGGGCAAGTTCAAACGGCTCCGCCGGGACCTGCGGGACCGCATAGAGCGTGAGGTCAAGAAGCGGTGGCAGCCGCAGATCCGGGCGAAGGCCAAGAAGAAGGCCGCGAGCACCGGCGGCCTGTTCGTCTCCACCCGCGCGAGGTTCGGGTTCACCGCCGCGCCGGGCACGACCGACGACGCCCGGATCCGCGACATCACCCAGGCCCTGCCGCCGCACTGGGCGGACCGACTCTTCGAGGCCCGCGACGCCGGCGCCAACGAGCAACAGCTCCAGCGCATCGCAGCCGAGGGCCTGGCAGAGATGTACTTCCGCAACAACAACATCCGCGCCCACGGCCTCGGCGTGGAGTTCACCGACGTGGAGCACATCCAGATCGAGCTGTAGGCCGCCTCAAGCGCAAGCGTCTCGTCCCTGGAATGGAAGCTGCCGGGGGCGAGGTGATTCGCATTCCTGCGACGCCCGGGCTCAGGGCGATTTCAAGCCGGTAAGCTTTCGGCCAGATCTACTCACCCGGGCTCGACCTCATTGATCGACGAGCCATTTAAACCTTATGCATGAAACTTTCACAGAAGAAACTAAGTCCGGTACGCGAGTCCACGACTTTAGATGATCTTTGCTCTGTATTCTTCGGCTCTCCATCCGGGTTGTTATGTCCGTTTAGGGCTACAGAGGCTCCAGTGAGGTATTGGCTGCATTCGCGGGCATGAAGAGCTTCCGGATCGAAGAGTCGATTTGTTCGCCTATCCAATGATTGCCGGGTAGGTTGATTCACTTACGCATACATCTACGGTGCAGCATGGCCGACGGTGGTCACCACCACGGATGCGACCCGTTGGCTGGGGGAACGCCGGGTCGTTTCGCGCCGACTCCCTTGGTGATCTCGACACGGCTCCCCCGTCCGGATGCCCGGAGAAGTCGATTGGATGGAGTCGCAACAGTCCTGACTTCCAGGGCCGCGCCACAGCGGCCGGAATCGGGGTGTCGGCGTCGCTGATTTGCTAAGGATCACTTCTTGGCACGTGTCTGATTCGCGCATTGCGTGGCACCTTCGGTGACGTGCGGCTCGCCGCGCTGGGTGAGTGCTATTTCCCCTTTTGCTGACTGTGATGTGTTTGCTCTATTTGATCGCCAAGGGGTATTGGTCTGCTTTTCCCTTCACTGCGGTGTCTTGACCTGCGGTGATCGCTGTGGTTCTCATGAGGCGGCAGTGAAGGTGCCATGCGTGCACGGTGAACTTTTGGGGTGGGGAATGGGATTTCATTGGCGTGCGCGCTTTCGGGCTGGCGCGCTCAGCCGCAGCGTTTCTCTGTTGGTGACGGCAAGCTTCCTAGCCGTCATGCCGACCGTCGTCGTGCCGGCCAGTGCCTGGGCCGACGATGCCAAGGACACTGCTCAGGCGACGACCGAAGCACGGGCAGCCGCAGAGAAGGCGGAGCAGACCGGTGAGCAGGTCGAGATCGTGGGTGAACGGACGCCCTACACCACGACGTTCGCCAATCCGGATGGTGTGACGTTCACGCTGAAGGACTCCGCGGTGCCGGTGCGGGTGAAGCGGGCTGACGGGTCGTGGACCGAGCCGGATGCCACCCTGCAGGTGCGTTCCGACGGCACAGTCGGTCCCAAGGCATCCGTGGCGGGCATTTCCTTCTCCGGCGGCGGGGACGGCTCGGATCTGGTGAAGCTGTCGCTGGCCGGCCGATCACTGAAGGTGGGCTGGCCGGCGAAACTGCCTAAGCCGTCGCTGGACGGTGACGCGGCCGTGTACGCGGACGTACTGCCGGGCGTCGATCTGCGGATGACCGCAACCGCGGAGGGCTACCGTGAAGTTCTGGTGGTCAACTCGGCATCGGCGGCTGCCAATCCGGAGCTGAAGAAACTGTCGTTCCCGGTGAAGGCCAGCGGTCTGACCCTGCGGGACGGCGGAGGAGGAGTGTCCGCCGTCGACAGCGACGGCAACGTCGTATTCCGCGCGCCCACCGCAGAGCAGTGGGACTCCGCGGGGGATGCCGCCTCCGCTCCCGCCGCCTCCAAGGCCTTGGCTGCCACGCCATCGAAGGCGTCGGCTACCACCACGGTCTCCAGCGAGACGGTTGCGGAAACGGGAGGGGACGGCGAACTGACACCGGATCCGACGGAAGGCCCCAGCGACGGAGACGCCTCCGCCCTGCTGCCTGTCACCGCGGACGAGGACACCATCTCGGTGACGCCCGACGCGTCGATGCTGACGGACGACTCGACAATATTCCCGCAGTACATCGACCCCGACGTCGGCATGACGGCGTCGGAGCGGACGCTGCTGTCCTCGGACGGCGACACCTTCTACAACTTCTCCGGCGGGGACGAGGGCAAGGGCGTCGGCTACTGCGGCACCTATGTAACCGGCGGATACGCCTATTACTGCGGCTCCGGCTACAAGAACCGCATGTACTACGAGTTCTCACCCTCGAAGCTCGCAGGCAAGCACGTCCTGGACGCCACCTTCGTCATCACCGAGAAGTGGTCGATGTCCTGCACCCCGTCCTGGGTCGACCTGATCCGCACAGGCAATATTTCCTCGTCGACGAAGTGGCCCGGGCCGACGTCGAACTGGGACACGATGGTGGACCGCTACGTCTCCGCCGGCCGCGGCTCTGCCTGCAGTCCGAGCCAGCCCGCTGCCCAGATCGAGTTCAACGACAATCCCGACGAGACCAACGAGAACCTGACGTCGACGATGATGAAGTTCGCCAACGGTGACTTCTCCCGCCTGACGCTGATGCTCAAGGCACACGACGAGAGTGATCCGAACAGCTGGAAGCGGTTCGACGACGACGCCGAAATCGACGTGAAGTATGTCGGCATTCCCGCCAAACCCACCAAGATCGGACTCGTCACCGGGTCCAGCGTGGTGTGCGAGACCGACAAGACGGATCCGCTGGTCGTCTCCGACCCGACGCCGGCGCTCCAGTCGACGCCGCAGACCGCCGCAGGCGGTGAATCGGGCGCGACGCTGCGAGTCGTCTACAGCGTGGACAAGTACACGGCGAGCACCGACACCTGGGCGAACGTATTCGAAACCGCGCGCCCGACGAGCGGCTACGTGGGGGACAACGTCTCCCCGGGCAGCGTGCCGACATCGAAACTGGACGAGGGAACGCTGTACCGGTACCGGTCCTGGACACGGTCGTACTACAACAGTGGCGACAGCTACCTGGCCGGTCCCTCGAACGGGTCGACGACGGGTTACTGCTACTTCAAGGTCGACTCGACCCGGCCGAAGGCGCCGGGCATCACGCTCTCCAGCCCCTACTCGGTGTGCTCCACCACCGCCTGCGACGCTGCAGGTGGCCCCGGAACCAAGGTGACCTTCACCTTCACCGCGGCAGCCGGGGACACGACGAATACCGCCTACGAATTCAAGACGTCCTCCGCAGCCCCCTGGTCGGCACCGATCCCGGCCTCGACGCCGACAGCTCCCTTCACCCCGCCCACCTCCGGCACCTTCAGCGTCTTCGTCCGAGCCGAGGACTCCCTCGGATGGGGCGCGCAGAACGCCGTCGACTTCCTCGTCGCGGAAGGCACCGGCCCCGTAGGCCAGTGGCACTTCGACGAAACCAGCGGTGCCGCGCTCGACACGTCGACCACCGTCATCGCACAGCAGGACAATGCCACCCTCTCCACCACCGGCGCGTCCCGGGACGGGCGCGGCCGGCGCGGTGTGCTGACGAAGAACGCCGCAGGCGAGGATCTGACCACTCCCCAGACGGACACGGGACTGGCCCTCAACGGCACGGCCGGCTACGCCGCAACGTCCGGCACCGTGGTGGAGGCCCGCTCCTCCTACACGGTCGCAGCGTGGGCCCGGATGGACGCCGCCCCGACGCACAACTACACGGTCCTCTCACAGACGGGCACGGGCAGCACCGGACCCGGCTTCGCGATCTACTATTCCACCGCCTACAGCAAGTGGATCTTCAACTGGCACTACGCGGATTCGGCCGGCACCTGGCACTACGTCCGCTCGCTCGCAGACGCCACCTCGCCCCCGGTGAAGGTGTGGACGCACCTGGCCGGCGTTTACAACGCGGACGCGGGAACGATCCAGCTCTACATCAACGGCAAGCCCCAGGGCAGCCCGCAGGCACTGCCCACCGGAGAGCCTGAAACGGATAATGGCGCACTGCAGTTCGGCCGCAACAACGGCGCCACGGCGGGCACCTTCGACGGCTACTTCGGCGGGCAGATCGACGAGGTCCGCGTCTGGCAGCGCGTCCTGTCCCCGACCGAATTGTCGGACGAGGCACGGCTGCTGACCAACCACGACTACGCGGCCGCCGAACTGGTGGCTGCGTGGGACCCGTCCACGGCGACGGGAACGACCGTCGCCGACACCACCTCCGGGTACGGAACAGCGCTCACCCTCTCCGGCGGCGCCTCGCTGGACGGAACCGGCATCGTGCTGGACGGCACGGACGACGCGGCGACCGCGCCCGGCCCGCCCCTGGACGACACCGGCTCCTTCACCGCCACCACCGTCGTCCAGCTGGACAGCGCGGCACTGGCGGCGAAACCCGCCGGGTACATGGGACAGGTGATCGGCCAGCGCAGCAGCGACGGCTCCGCCTGGGGCCTGTGGTACGAGCTCACCGGCACCGACACCGACCCCGAGACCGACAGCACCGTCCCCGTCGGGTTCTGGCACTTCGGCCGCCTCAACGCCGACGGCTCCTTCACCGGCGTCGTCTCCGACTCCGTCGCGGACCTGGGCAGCGCCGTACGGCTGACCGGCATCTTCGACGCACAGGACGGCACGATCAGCCTCTTCGTCGGCGACTCACGGAACGGCGATGCCAAGGCGTTCACCGCTGTTGCCGGTACCGGTGATTTCGCCGCTGGCAAGGCGTTCGTGAACTCCTCCTGGGTCCGCTATCTGCCCGCGACGATCAGCGACATCCGCCTGTGGGCCGGCGCCATGGCCAGCCAGGAACAGATCACCAACACGATCGGGGACTGACACCCCACAGCACCCGGGCGGGGCGGCACATCAACCGCCGCCCCGCCCTGGATTTCACCTACCCGATGACCTTTGACGCGTGAGGGGTTTGTTGTCGTGAACGACAGCATGCGGTCCCGATGGCCAGGCAAAACCTTCGGCCCCACTCTGCTGCTTCCAGGCAGAGCAGCCCGTAACAGACAGGCGAGACGCCGCAGACACAGGATCACCACCACCTGTGTCGCGCTGGCTCTGGCAATCGCCGGCCTGACACCGACGGCCGCACAGGCCGCCTCCCATCATCAACTGATACCGGACGTACCCGCGAACCGCTCCGACACGGTCAAGAAGGTCACAACCCTGGGCGCGGCCAAGGCCCGCGCCCAAGTCGCAGCACAGAAGCGGGTCAACGCCCGGCAGGCCAAGCAGGCCCTCGAGCAGCAGAAGGCGACCTGGCCCAAAGCCGCCGACACCACTGCCGCCCTGGCTGCAACCGGTGCCTCCCGCCTCACAGCGGGAGGACTTCCCGTCGCCGTGAAGCGGGTGAAGGGAACCAGGTCCGCCAGTGGCACTGTCCGCGTGCGCGTCCTGAGCCGCAAAGCTGCCACCGCCGCCGGGATCAAGGGCGTCCTGCTGACCGCGAGCGCCACCGCCAGCGGCGACGCCGGCCTCAGCATCGACTACAGCGCCTTCGCCTCCGCCTACGGCGGCGACTGGGCAGGCCGTCTGCGTCTGGTCACCCTGCCCGCGTGCGCGCTGACCACCCCGCAGAAGGCCGCCTGCCGCGTCCAGACACCTCTGAAGTCCCACAACAACGTTTCCGACCAGCAGGTGTCCGCCACCGTCCCGCTGGGAGAGGCGGCAGTCAAAGACAGCGAGGACCGGGCCTCCCGCTCGAGCGCGCGATCCGCGCTACTGACAGCGGACACCGCCGCGCAGGCAACCGTGCTGGCCCTCGCCGCCACCTCGGGTGAGTCGGCGTCCGGCTCCGGCAACTACGCCGCATCGCCGCTGACCGCCTCCTCCAGCTGGCAGGCCGGCGGCTCCTCCGGCGCGTTCGACTGGTCCTACCCGTTGAGCGCCCCGCCCGCGGCGGCAGGGCCGTCGCCGTCGTTGTCCCTGGACTACGACTCCGGCAGCACCGACGGCAAGACCGCCTCCACCAACAACCAGTCCACCCAGGTCGGTGAAGGATTCGACCTGACCGCCACGTCGTACGTCGAACGCTCCTACGGCTCCTGCGACGACGACGGTCAGAACGGCACGTTCGACCAGTGCTGGAAGTACGACAACGCCTCCCTCGTCCTCAACGGCAAGTCCACCGAACTCGTCAAGGACGACACCACCGGCGCCTGGCACCTCAAGGACGACGACGCCTCCACCGTCACCCACTCCACCGGCGCCGACAACGACGACACCGACGGCGAATACTGGACCGTCACCACCACCGACGGCACCAAGTACGTCTTCGGCCTGAACAAACTCCCCGGCGCCGACACCGAACGCACCAACTCGGTGTGGACCGCACCCGTCTTCGGCGACGACTCCGGCGAACCCGGCTACGACAAGGGAACCGCCTTCGCCGACCGGTCGCTCACCCAGGCCTGGCGCTGGAACCTCGACTACGTCGTCGACCTCCACGGCAACGCCATGTCCTACTGGTACACGGCCGAGACCAACTACTACCCCAAGAACGGCGCATCCACCGCCAACACCCAGTACACCCGCGGCGGCTACCTCACCAAGATCCTCTACGGGCAGCGCGCCAGCACCCTGTTCACCGGCAAGGCCTCCGACGAGGTCACCTTCTCCTACGACGAACGCTGCACCGCCACCGACTGCTCCTCGCTGACCGACTCGACCTCCGACAACTGGCCGGACGTACCGCACGACCTCATCTGCTCGAGCGGCGACGACGACTGCAACAGCGCAAGTCCCTCCTTCTTCACGCGCAAGCGCCTGACCGGCATCGACACCCTCGCCTGGAACGCGACCACCAGCGCTTACACACCTGTGGACTCCTGGGCCCTGACGCAGAAGTTCGAAGACGGCCAGGAGATCGGCAGCACCGCCGACCAGACCCTGGTGCTCTCCTCCATCCAGCACACCGGTAAGAACGGCACCGACATCAAGCTCGACCCGGTGACCTTCACCTACCAGATGCGGGACAACCGGGTGGACTCCACCTCGGACGACATCCTGCCGCTGCGCATGCCCCGACTCGGCACCATCACGTCCGAGACCGGCGCCATCACCACCGTGACGCTCTCCGACCCCGAGTGCGTACGGGGCTCGAAGATGCCGTCGTCCGAGGACGACGACACCATGAGCTGCTACCCGCAGTACTGGCACATCAACGGCGCCGACGAAGCATCCCTGGACTGGTTCAACAAATACCGCGTCACCGCCGTCCTCAGCTCCGATCCCACCGGCCTGGGCGAAGCGGTGGAGACCTCCTACACCTACGCTGACCCGGCCTGGCACTACGCCTTCGACCCGATCATCCCCGCGGACGAGCGCACCTGGTCACAGTGGCGCGGCTACGGCAAGGTCACCGCGGTCACCGGCGCTGCAGGCGACACCCAGTCCAAGACCGTGAGTCTGTACATGCAGGGCATGGACGGCGACAAGCAGTCCGACGGCACCACCACCCCTGCCACGGTGACGGGCATCGACACCGCCGGCCTCGACGTCGCCGACATCACCGACAGCGACCAGGACTCAGGCTTCCTACGCGAGCAGATCACCTACAACGGATCCGCTCCGATCGCGACAACGGTCAACGACCCCTGGTCCTCGCAGACCGCCAGCCAGCAGAAGTCCTACGCCAGCATCAAGGCCTACTACGTCCGCACCGGCGCAACCTCCACCTCCGCCTACCTCACCACCTCCGCGACCTGGCGCACCCGCCAGGTCACCACCACCTACGACTCCTACGGCATGGCCACCCAGGTAGCTGACACCGGACAGACCGGCGTCAGCGGCGACAACACCTGCACCCGCTTCTGGCACGCCCGCAACACCGCAATCGGCCTCACGGGACCCGTCTCCCGCACCCGCTCCGTCAGCAAGGACTGCTCCGACGCCGAGACCGGTCTGAACCTGCCCGCCTCTTCCGACTCCCGCGGAGACGTCCTCTCCGACACCGCGGTGGTGTTCGACAACACCTCCGCCACCGCCTGGTCCGCCATCCAGACACCGACCCTCGGCGAAGCCACCTGGACCGGCCGGGCCGCCGCCTACCCCGCCACCGCCACCAACGGCGAGCGCTACCCGACCTCCTGGCAGACCCTCTCCACCAGCACCTACGACGACAGCGCCGGCACCGCCGGCCTGGGCCGGCCCCTGACCGTCACCGACGCAGCCGGCAATACCACCACGACCACCTACACGCCCACCAACACCGGACCACTCACCAAGACCAAGACCACGAACGCCAAGACGCAGAACGCCTACACCTACACCGACTACGCCTCCGGTTTGCCCACCAAGATCTACGACGTCAACAACAAGATCACCGAGACCAGCTACGACGCCCTCGGCCGACAGACAGCCACGTGGCTGCCCAACCGGTCCCACTCCGGCACCCAGACCCCGAACTACACCTACGACTACGGCGTCAACAACGGCGCCCCCTCCTGGACGTCGACGTCCACGCTGAAGCGCGACGGCGAGACCTACAACACCAGCTACACGATCTACGACTCGCTCCTGCGGCCCCTCCAGACCCAGACGCCCACTCCTGACGGCGGTCGACTGCTCACCGACACCCGTTACGACAGCCGCGGTCTCGCCTACGAGGCATACGCAGACGTCTTCGACTCCAAGAATTTGCCCACCGGCATCTACGCCCGTGCCCAGTACGGCGGCGCACCCAAGCAGACCGAGACCACCTACGACGGTGCGGGCCGCGCCCTGAACAGCAGCATGTACGTGTACGGAGTCAAGAAATGGACGACCTCCGCCACCTACACCGGGGACTCCACCGCGACGACCGCTCTCGACGGAGGCTCCGCCACCCGCACGATCACCGATATCTCCGGCAACCCCGTCGAAACGCGCACCTACTCCGGAACCGATCCTGCCGACGCGGACTACGGGGCAGGCACGGGCGCCGTCTACACGTCCGTCAAGTCCACCTACACACTGGACGACAAGCCCTCCACCGTCACCGGCGCGGACGGCACCCAGTGGTCCTACGGCTACGACCTGTTCGGCCGGCAGACCAGCTCCAGCGACCCCGACCAGGGCACGCTGACCACGACATACACGAACCTGGACCAGACGGACACCACCACCGACGCCCGGGGCAAGAAGCTGCTGTACGCCTATGACGTCCTGGGCCGCCAGGCCGACCAGTGGCAGACCTCCAAGACGGACGCCAACAAGCTCGCCCACTGGGACTACGACACCCTCGCCAAGGGACAACTCGACGACTCCATCAGCTACGTCGGCGGCACCACCGGCAGCGCCTACACCCAGAAAGTCACCGCCTACGACAGCCTCTACCGCGTCACCGGCGGTCAGCTGGTCCTGCCTGCCAGCGACCCCCTGGTCACCTCCAAGGCCGTCACATCCACGCTCGCCTACACCGCCTACTACAACATCGACGGCACCCAGCAGTACTACACCGAACCAGCCGCCGGTGGTCTGAACAGCGAGACCGTCGACACCGAGTACGACGACCTGGGACTGGTCACCGACGTCGGCGGATCGACCGGCTACCTTCTGTCCGCCGACTACAACCAGCTCGGCCAGGCGAACCAGTACGTCCTTGGCACCTCAGAGGACTCCACCGCCAAGAAGACCTCCATCACAAACACCTACGAAGAAGGCACCGACCGGCTCACCCGCAGGCTCACCACCGACGCCACCCGCAGCGTCCAAGACCTCAACTACTCGTACGACGACTCCGGCAACGTCACCTCCGCCTTCGACACCGCCAACCTCTCTGGCACCGGCAAGACCGACTACCAGTGCTTCACCTACGACGGATACCAGCGCCTCGCCGAGGCATGGACCCCGTCCACCGCCTCCTGCGCGACAGCCGGCCGCACCGCCGGCAATCTCAGCGGTGCCTCTCCCTACTGGACGTCCTACGCGTATACCAGCAGCGGCCTGCGCAAAACGGAGACCACCCACGCCTCAACCGGTGACTCCACCCGCACCTACTGCTACGACACCGCCCACCCCCACCAGCTCACCGCCACCACCACCGCCACCACCTGCACCGGCGTCACCACGACTTACGCCTACGACTCCGGCAGCACCACCACTCGCCCCAACGGCACTGACACCCAGTCGCTGACCTGGAACGCCACCGGCAACCTCGACACCATCACCGAGAAGTCGAGCGGCGGCACCACCAAGAGCACCACCAGCCACGTCTACGATGCCAGCGGCAACCTCCTCATCCGCCGCAACACCGGCGGAGAAACCGTCCTCTTCCTCGGTACCACCGACGTCCACCTCGACACTTCCACCAGCACCGCCAAATACTGGGCGCAGCGCTACTACAACGCCGATGGCACTGCCATCGCCCTGCGCACCAACAAGAGCGGTACCCAGAACTTGTCCTACCTGTCCGGCGATCCGCACGGCACCTCCACAGTCAGCCTCGACGCCACCACCCAGGCCGTCACCAAGCGTTACCTCACCCCCTTCGGCAATTCGCGGACCGGTGGCACCGGGACCTGGTCCGACGACAAGACCTTCCTCGGCAAGACCACCGACACGACCAGCGACCTCACCTACGTCGGCGCACGCGAATACGACTCATCTATCGGCCGATTCATCAGCGTCGACCCCATCCTCGCCCCCAACGACGCTCAGTCCCTCAACGGTTACACCTACGCCGACAACAGCCCAGTCACCGAAAGTGACCCCTCCGGCCTGTGTCACCCTGACGAATGTGGTGTCGGGGTACCGAGGGGCAACGTCGTCGGGGGCTCGAGCGGCATCATCACCACTGGTCCGGTGGATCCTGGGAACAGTTCCGCGGGTTCGTGCCGCTATGGCGTCTGCTCCAAGAGCACGACCAAGACGCTGAAGAGCGGAGGCACGAAGACCACGGTCACGGTCTTCGATCTCGGCGACAAACCCATCTTTGTCCAGACGATCGTCAAGGAGCCCGTCGTTTTCCATGGCTACGCCATGGGAACCAACCCCAATTACGACCCCACCGTCAGTGACGGGTGGATAAAGCGCTCAAAGCTGTCCACCTGGCAGAAAGTTCTTCTCGGCATCGTCACGGGAGTCAGCACGGTTGTGGCGGCCGCTCCGGTTGCCGCAGCCCTGGGCCCGGAAGCCGCGGCTGCTTGTCTGGCTGACCCTCCTGCCTGCGCTGAGGTTGTTGCGGAAACGGTGACCGGAGGGGCCGCAGGAGGAAGTCTGCCTTCCTCAGGCACCGCTCAGGGTGCGGAGGCGGCAGCAAACGCCGCCCGCGGCTCGGATGCTGCCGCGCTGACATCCAAGATCAATGCAGACGATCTGAAGATGACCAGGACAGTGGCGAATCACTTCGGTGACGTTACCAAGGGCGGCAGAGTGGCGCGGCCGTACATGGGTTCCACCCAGGTCGTCCGTGAAATCATGGAAGGAAGCGCGCCGAAGCTGGACCCGCGAGGGGCTGCCGGGGCCGTTAGATGGGACACTCCAGGCGCTATGAACGGAAAGTCTGGCACCTGGGAATTGGTTGTCGACACCAACACCAACACAATCCTCCACCTCAACTTCGTCAGGTAGAAATGGCGCACAAATTTACGGCGGAAGCAGCGAACCCGCTGGCGGGCACGCTTCGCTACTCCGAGTCGGACCGAGGGTTCAACTTCCAGCTGCGGAACTTCGACGAGCTGGCTGGGCTGGTAGGGGAGAGAGGGAGTACGAGTCTTGTCGCTGACACCCTTCAGTTGGAGGTTGCAGTGGACACCGGTTGCGCCCTCTACGTATGGGGTTATCTGCCGAAGGAGTCATGGCGGCGGGCAGATTTGAAACTCCCAAGCTCCGTGAGTGGCAGAGTGACCGTGGAGCTGGACGACCCGCCACTTGAGGAAGGTATCTCCGTATCGATCGCGCGATCAAACTGGGAGGTCCTGTTCGATGAGGGTTCCGGCTTGGTTCAAGTAGTGCGGGATCGGAAAATTCTAGAAGAATTGGTGGAGATTGCTGATGGCGTTCATCTAGGCCTCAGTGGAACCAGAATGAATTCGTTCTGGCTTTCCCCGGAATTCGTTAAATAGGACGATTTTGACGGCGACGTAGCCGGAAGTCGACGGCCTCCACAAAATGCCTGGTGGGGGCCGTCGGGGTTCTGGAGGGAGTTGGGCTCTCAGGGCTTCGGCGTAATCGCCGGGCGTCCGGTTCATGACGGTCCGCCAGGTTGGTCGGCCAGGGAGAGCGGAACAGGAACGGATTCCAAGAGAGAACCCGCACGATCACCGACGTCTTCGGCCACACCGTCGAGAAGCGCACCTACGCGGGCACCGATCCGGCCGACACCGCCTACGGTGCAGGCACCGGAGCCGCCTACACGTCCGTCAAGTCCACTTACACCCTGGACAACAGGCCGTCCACCGTCACGGGCACGGACGGCACCCAGTGGACCTACGGCTACGACCTCTTCGGCCGACAGACCAGCTCCACCGACCCCGACCAGGGCACCACCACCACGACGTACACGAACCTGGACCAGACGGACACCACCACCGACGCCCGCGGCAAGGTGCTGCTGTACGCGTACGACGTCCTGGGCCGCAAGACCGACCAGTGGCAGACCTCCAAGACGGACGCCAACAAGCTCGCCCACTGGGGCTACGACACCCTCGCCAAGGGCCAGCTCGACGACTCCATCAGCTACGTCGGCGGCACCACCGGCAGCGCCTACACCCAGAAAGTCACCGCCTACGACAGCCTCTACCACGCCACCGGCAGCCAGCTGACCCTGCCGTCCACCGACCCGTTGGTCAGCAAGGGCGCTCTCACGAGTGCAACCCTCGACTTCTCCTCGTACTACAACATCGACGGCACCCAGCAGTACTACAAGGAGCCCGCCGTCGGCGGCCTGAGCAGCGAGATCGTCAACTCCAAGTACGACGACCTAGGACTGATCACCGAAGTCGGCGGATCGACCGGCTACCTGCTGTCCGCCGACTACAACCAGCTCGGCCAGGCGCACCAGTACGTTCTGGGTACCTCGGAAGACTCCACCGCCAAAAAGGCCTACGTCACCAACACCTACGAAGAAGGCACCGACCGCCTCACCCGCAGTCTCACCACCGACGCCACCCGCGCTGTCCAGGACCTGAGCACCACCTACGACGACACCGGCAACGTCACCTCCGCCTTCGACACCGCCAACCTCTCCGGCACCGGCAAAACCGACTACCAGTGCTTTACCTACGACGGTTACCAGCGCCTCACCGACGCCTGGACCCCCTCCGCCGCCTCCTGCGCCACTTCCGGCCGCACCACCACCAACCTCGCCGGCGCCTCCCCCTACTGGACCTCCTACGCCTACACCAGCAGCGGTCTACGCAAGACGGAGACCACCCACAGCGGCACCGGTGACTCCACCCGCACCTACTGCTACGACAGCACTCACCCCCACCAGCTCAGCGCCACCACCACCGCCACCTCCTGCACCGGCGTGAGCCCGACTTATGTCTACGACTTCGGCAACACCACAACCCGCCCCAACGGCACCGACACCCAGTCATTGACCTGGAGCGCCAACGGCGACCTCGACACCCTCACCGAGAAAGCGAGCAGCGGCACCACCAAGAGCACCACCAGCCACGTCTACAACGCCGACGGCAACCTCCTCATCCGACGCAACACCAGCGGCGAAACCGTCCTCTATCTCGGCACCACCGAAGTCCACCTCGACACCTCCACCGCCAAGTACTGGGCCCAGCGGTACTACAGCGCCAACGGCGCCACGATCGCCCTGCGCACCAACAAGACCGGTATCCAGGCCCTCACCTACCTCTCGGGCGACCCCCACGGCACCTCAACGGTCAGCCTCGACGCCACCACGCAGGCCGTCACCAAGCGCTACCTCACCCCCTTCGGCAGTTCACGGACCGGTGGCACCGGGACCTGGTCCGACGACAAGACCTTCCTCGGCAAGACCACCGACACGACCAGCGGCCTCACCTACGTCGGCGCACGCGAATACGACTCATCCATCGGCCGATTCATCAGCGTCGACCCCATCCTCGCCCCAGGCGACGCCCAGTCCCTCAACGGCTACACCTACGCCGACAACAGCCCAGTCACCGAAAGTGACCCCTCCGGCCTGTGTCACCCTGACGAATGTGGTGTCGGGGTACCGAGGGGCAACGTCGTCGGGGGCTCGAGCGGCATCATCACCACTGGTCCGGTGGATCCTGGGAACAGTTCCGCGGGTTCGTGCCGCTATGGCGTCTGCTCCAAGAGCACGACCAAGACGCTGAAGAGCGGAGGCACGAAGACCACGGTCACGGTCTTCGATCTCGGCGACAAACCCATCTTTGCCCAGACGATCGTCAAGGAGCCCGTCGTTTTCCATGGCTACGCCATGGGAACCACCCCCAATTACGACCCCACCGTCAGTGACGGCTGGATAAAGCGCTCAAAGCTGTCCACCTGGCAGAAAGTTCTTCTCGGCATCGTCACAGGAGTCAGCACGGTTGTGGCGGCCGCTCCGGTCGCGGCAGCCCTTGGGCCGGAAGCCGCAGCTGCTTGCCTGGCTGATCCCCCTGCCTGCGGCGAGATTATCGCCGAAGTGGCAACCGGAGGAGCATCGGGAGGGAGCCTCGTAGCGGGGCCGCCGCAGGGCGTGACTGCCGAACAGTTCGCAGAGGCTGCGCAAACGGTACGCTCGGGCGCCGGTCACCTCGGTGATGACATCGTGGTTCAGGGAAGTCGGGCAGCCGGAACGGCGAGGGCCGATTCGGACATCGACCTGGCGATCAGAGTGTCACCCGAGCGGTTCGATGAGTTGGTCAAGGAACGCTTCCAGACACCGAATCCGGGAAGTGCAAAGGAGCGAACGATGCTGCATGCAATTGAGACCGGGAAGATCCAAGCCGGTGAGGCCGGCCTCAGAGGACTCCGGAAGACGCTGGAGGCAAAGCTTGGCATGGAAGTGGATATATCGGTGATCCGGCAGGGCGGTCCCTTCGACAACCCTCCCTTCGTCAAGGTTCCCTGACATGGCTGACGAGACATATCAGTTCTGCAAGATCTTCGTCCGATCGGCGGACCTCTCGGAAATCATGCAGATTTTGACCTCGCTGCTGGGAGGAGAATTCTCCCGCAAGAGCCTGTACCTCGCCGATGTGGAAGTGGAGGTCTTGAAGAACCCGGACACGGGGTCAGAGGATGACTTTGTCCGCTGGCCGACGTTCCTAGAGGTCGAAGCCGCCGATGAAGCACCCAACGAAGCGGTCGTAAGGACCATCTCAAAGATAGTCACAGCGATGTGGGAATCTGGTATTCCAGCTGTTGCTGCATGCTTCTTCGAGGATGAGCTGCCCTGGCTCGGTGGGATCGATCGGCTTCGTGCTTGACCAGATCGCCCATCCATGAAATTGGATGACAGTAACCGGCGGCTAACGGCAGCTTCAGCCGCCGGTTACATCGAGGACGGCTCGGCGGGGCCCTAACGGTGCCCTGTGAACCGTTCTGGGTCTGATCGAGTGGTATACCTCTGGCGACGCCAACATGAGCTGCGTTCGCATCGTGCGGGACGCCGACGGCGCCGCCTCCCTGCGCTACCTCAACCGGAAGATGAAACGCGAGGCCCTGGTCCCCATCGACGAGGAGGTCGAGGGCGAGATCACCGCCCAGCAGCGCCGGGTGCTGGAACGCTGGCCCGACGGCAGCCGGTGGCTGTTCCCGGCCCCGCGGATGAACCCCGATGGCACCCGGCCGATGACCACGCACTCCTACCGGGGTCAGCTCGCCGTCTGGCTGGAGCGCTGACGACGACTATCTGGACGACTACCGCGAGGCCTTCGGTGATGCCGGCGAGGAGGCCTGGTTCCTGGAACGCGGGCGGGGCGCGATCCATATCAGCGACAACGGATGCGGGATGACCGGCTGGCTCATCGTCGTCGGCCCGCACCGCGGGGAACTCCGTGACCGGGACTGCGCGGACAACCCGCCCTTCGAGCCGTACCTCGACGCAAACGGAAACCGTCACACCTTCCGCAGCTGGTACCTCGAGTGGCTTTAGCAACGCGAGAGAGCAGCTCGATGATCAAGGACTGGCAACGCTGGCCCGCCCCACGGGCTGGACACGTCTGAGAGGGTGTTCTGCGAGTGCTCGGCTGACTCGTAGTACTTGAAGGCAGGTTGTCCGGTTCCGGGGCTTCACGGCAGGCCGGGGATGCGGTGCTCT
>NZ_JBIAIQ010000055.1:0-43908 GCF_042871525.1 Streptomyces sp. NPDC005784 | reverse complement strand
CACCACTGGTCAGACGGCCATCCACCGGGAATTCCGGTGGCCATCAGCCTGGACTCGACTGGCCACACACCTGGACTTTGCCACGGCCGCCGTCACGGGCGAGGCGATGTCTGATCCCACGGGCGGCGAACCGTCGTCGCAGGCGCCGGTAGTCACAGCCCTTGTCTCCGTGGAGCTTGGCGGGCTTGCGGCCTCCAAGCCGTTCTCGCCACCGTCCGACAGACCGTCTTCGGGCTCTTGTTCGCCCGTCGTGCGGCCAGCTGTTGCGCAGGCGAAGTTCGGCGAGGGCTTCGATCGTGTCGGGACCGGAGGTGGGAGTGGGATGATCCTGTCCTCTCCGGTACACCTGGCGACGCCGCGTCTACCGGGTCGCCGGTGACCGACGAGGAAGACGAAGGATCGATGACGCTGAACGTGGGCCAACGGGTGCGGCTGGCGGCGGAGCTCCGGTTGGCCGGGTCGGTGATCCCAGCCGGGGAGCCCCCGGAGGAGACGGGTGCCTTCGCCGCCTCTGTGGCCCTGGCAGCAGGCATCGAGGGCACTGTCGAGCGTGTGGACGAACATCACCGGCAGCAGAGCCACGAGGTCCGTGAGTATCTGCGCCTCAAGTCGCTCCTCGACGACTTCGGCCACCAGATGCCGCCGGCGAGCAGAAAGCAACTGGGGGAGCAGGTGGAGGCCTTGGAAGAGCAGTGGGCCGCCCACCAGCGACGGATGCTCCGCGTCACGGTCCGCGTCCGGCTCGACAACGGATTCGTCCTCGACGATGTCCCCGAGGAGGCTTTCGCCTGTGCCTGACCAGGCGTCGGGGCGCTCGCTTTCCGCGTGCCGGCCTGAAGTCGGGCAGGACACCCGGGATGGGGGAGGGGGATGGGGGATGGGGATGTGGTGCCGGTCGAGGCTGTTCTTGGCGGCTTGCAGCACCGGTGCGAAGGGTTCGGGCCGCTGGAGGTTGCAGGCGGGGTGGTGGCCGCGGCCCACGCCGTGTTGGTGGGTGATCGTGGTGCGGTGGCTGTGCAGGACGTCGGTCGCGGCGGCCTTGCTGTCGTCCCAGACCTGGACTTCGTCGCCGGAGCGGCCGGCCACGGCCATGGCGAAGTAGGGGGTGGCGCCGTCGGGGTAGGCGTGGGTCGGGCGCCAGGTGACGGGTGCCCGGTGGCCGGTGGCCTTCAGGGCGGCGGCGCCGACCTCGGCGTGTACGGCGTCGATGAGCGCGGGGATCCGGCCCCAGGTGGCGGCGGTCTCCAAGGTGTCGACGATCGCGCCCATGCGGGCCAGACCGTCACGCAGGTAGGGCATGCGAAGGAACGCCGAGCCCGCCGTGCGCTGACGGTCGCGTCGGCTCCCGCGCCGCGTTCGCCCGTCGGTGCCTTCGGCGAGCGCGATCTGTCCACCAGCGACTACGCCTGCACATGGGCCGACGGCATCCACCTACCCAGTACACCTGCACGAGGCGAAGTTGTGCGTGCTCGTGCTGATGGGCGTATGCGCTGACGGCACCAAAGAGCTGATCAAAAGAGCTGATCAGAAGAGCTGATCGCCATGAACGACGGCTGTCGCGAATCCGCCGACTACGTGGGCCGACCTGCTGCCGCGAGCGACGAAACGCAGGAATTCGCCGGCGAGGAGTTCCAGCGTTGACATCTTTACGGGCAGTCGCTTTACTCCCGGACAACACCGGAGCCGTGCTCCGTGTTCAGAGACACGCCCAGCCGGTATGCAGGCCTCGCGCCACGAGCCCGGCCCAAGTCGCCAGGACGTCCTTACACGTCCGAGGCGGGGACGTGCCCTCTTTCCCCTGGGAGCTCATCCACATGAGCCGATTCAGCCCCCCTTCCCGCAAGCTCACGGGCACCCTCATCGGCGCGGCAGCGCTGGTCGGTGCTCTGGTCGCCCCGGCGGCCTCCGCACAGGCCGCATCCGTGCCCCTGCCGCCCGCACACGTCGGCTTCGACTATCAGATCGGCGGTGCCTACACCCCGCCGGCCGGGGTGAAGGTCGTCACCCGGGACAACACCGCCTCCCCGGCGGCAGGCCTGTACAACATCTGCTACGTCAACGCCTTCCAGGCGCAGCCGGGTGCCGAGAGCCAGTGGGACTCCGACCTGCTGCTGCGCGACTCGTCCGGCAAGGTCGTTTACGACGAGGACTGGGGCGAGGCCTTCCTCGACGTCAGCACCGACGGCAAGCGGCAGCGGATCGCCGGCAAGATCGGAAGCCTGATCGACAGCTGCAAGACCAAGGGCTTCCAGGCGATCGAGCCCGACAACTACGACAGCTACACCCGTTCCGGGAACCGCCTGACGGCCGGCAACGCGCAGGCGTTCATCAAGCTGCTCTCCGCCCGCGCCCACGCGGACGGCCTGGCCATCGCCCAGAAGAACACTCCCGACCTGGCAGGCAACCACACCGCCAACGGTCTGGACTTCGCCGTGGCCGAGGAGTGCGGTCAGTACGACGAGTGCGGCGACTACACCAGCGCCTTCGGAAACAACGTGATAGTGATCGAGTACACCAACTCCGGCAGGTCGAAGGCCTGCAACGGGTGGGGCAGCACGCTGAGCATCGTCCAGCGCGACGTGGACGTGAAACCCGCGGGCAGCAGCGGCTACGTGCGCAAGACCTGCTAGACCGCGGGCCGACTCGAGTCGGGTGCCTGCCTGTGGCGGCCGGGGGTGCCGTCGCAGGCAGGCATGACTATTACCGTCCCGCACTCGGCCGTCTTCTTCGAACGGTCCAGCGGGACCCGGGATACCAGGGCTACGGCGTCCGGAACACCCCCGTTGTTAGGACCTCTTAGGCCCGGGAGGATGTCAAGGCAGTTGTTCCATCGCCTGCACGCTGCCTGTCCCCACCCTCGTCTGGACAGACGACCCCTGGCTGATCCCCAGGACCTTCGCCTTCATCCTCGACCGGTGGCAGGAGACCGAGCACGAACTGAGCACTGCCCTGTTTTCGTGCAGTGGCTGCGGCGCGCCCGGCCAGGATCGCTCCTGGCGCGTCCCGACCGCGAGCGGGTGGAGAGCACTGTCCCCCTGTGAAGTGTCATTGCGATGCCGGGGTGGTGGCGTCATTACTGAGCCGGCTTCAGGTTGACGGCACCGGCTCTTTGGGCTGGGTCGCTGCGGATGTGGCCGATGGTATGGCCGTGACGTTACGCGTGGCAGGACGTGACATCTCTGCTGGGCAGGGTCATGACACTTCCTGTGTGGGCCTGCGGGCGCGGTGGTTGGTGTCGTCCTTCGGCGGTACGCGTTTGTGCAGGTGAGCGTCCTTTGAGGTTGGTGCGGGGGAAGGGCCGCGGTCCCGGTCCTGTGCTGTGTGGCGGCTGAAGAAATCCAGTACGTGTCAGGTGCGACGCTGGGTACTGGCTCTTTTCAGGAGGTCCGCCGCGCCGTGGCCGGTGATGCGGACGGTGCAGCCGCGGTGGTCGTGGCCCCGTTGCAGCGGGTGGGGGCGAAGGAGCGGGGCTGGCGCTTGCAGGAGTTGACGGTGGGGGCGTGGAGGGGGCGGGTGGGGCAGTGCGGAGATCGGTCCGGCGGCACCGAGGACCACACCGGCCGTTTTCTCGCCGGGTCCTGCCGGCTGGAGGGTGACCTGCGGGCGGAACGGGCGCAGCTCTACGCTGCCTGCAAGGCGTGGTGTCAGAATGAGGGGCCCCGGTCGTCTCGTCACGCGCCTTCGCAGCCCGGGTCCGCGAAGTGGTGGGACTGGTGTCGCCCGAGGAGATGGTCCTGTCCGGCCGGCGCACGTACTGCCCGGGCGTCGGACCGGTCGCCGACGAGGAGACGGTATGAGCGCTCTCATCGCTGAGGACGAGCTCGTTCACGAGGCCGGCTTGGTCCGGCTCGAGGACCTCGGCACGCTCGACTGCGTACGGCGGAGCCTGGACCTGTTGCCGACGCGGCGCGGCAAGCCGTCCTGCCGCCGCGGCGGACGCATGGTCGGCTGCGCGCTGCTGGGCCCCGGCGCCAAACCGTCCCGCTCCTCGGGCACCTTCCGCCGCCGGGTGTTCTGGCTGCTGCCGCACGACCGCGACACCGGCCCCGAGGGCCTGTACGCGGCCGGGGTGCCGGCCGAGGCCGTCGGTCCGCGGACACCGGCGCCGGGCGGCAAGGGGTGCAGGACCGGGCGTTCGCAGGGCGGGCCGCCGTCGTCGTCGGCGATGCGGGAGCCGGGCGTGGCGCTGGCGTTGTAGCAGCGGGACCCGGGTGATGTGTTCTCCCGGGGGCCGTGTGCGCCTGCCGCCTCAAGCGAGGGGAAGCAGGACCGGCACCGCCGTTGCAAAGAAACCGCTCACCCGGTATATTTTTCTTCGCTCGTACGAACGAGTGAGCTGGGCAGCTCAACTCCTGCGGGGGAGGAGGGACGTTGTTCGGACGGGGTGGACGCCGAGGCCCGGTGCGCTGCGCCTCCTTCGCCTCGCCGCTCGTGTACTGGTCCACGACTGGGGGAGGTCCGGATGGTGCGCTGCGTACAAGGGCAAGTGGTGGTCGTCGGCGGGGGGCCCGTGGGGATGCTCCTCGCCTGCGAACTGGCGGGGCAGGGAGTGCGCACCGTGGTGGTCGAGTCGCGGACCGCCGTCTCCCGGTGCCCCAAAGCGAGCACACTGCATGCCCGCGCGGTGCAGAGTCTCGCGCGGCGCGGACATCTCACCGGGCTCGTGACCGAAGGGGAGGGCGACGGCCCGGCGCCGGTCAGCAGCCCGTTCCACTTCGCCGGCATCCCGGGGCTGGCCATCTCGGCCCCTCCCGCCGAGCCGCAGCCGATCCTGAAGTGCTCGCAGGAAGAACTCGAGCGCCACTTCGAGCGGCGGGCCCGGGCCGCCGGCGCGCGGATCCTGCGCGGACACCGGGTGGCGGAGGTGCGGCAGGGGCCGGGCGGCGTGAGCGTCACCGCGCAGGGGCCGGGCGGCGCGGTGGTCTGCACGGGCAGCTACCTCGTGGGAGCCGACGGGGCGCGCAGCCTCGTACGCCGTCAGGCGGGCTTCGCCTCCCGCACCTACCCCGCCACCATCTCGGCGATGGCGGGCGACGTCCGCGTCGGGGAGGGTATGGGCCTGGAGGCGGGGTGGCACCGCACCGAGCGCGGCTGGGTCGTCGCCAAGCACGTGGGAGGCGGAACGGTCCGCCTGCGGACTCTCAACTGCCAGGGCGCGCACACCCGGCGCGATCTGCCGCTCCTGCTGGAAGAGCTGCACCGCGAGGTCAGCTGGATCACCGGAGGGGACATCGCGATGCGCGATCCCAGGTGGCTGAGCAGGTTCAGCGACTTCTCCCGGCTGGTCGCCTCCTACCGCAAGGGGCGCATCCTGCTGGCCGGGGACGCCGCGCACGTGCACTTCCCGATCGGTGGCCAGGGGCTGAGCACCGGACTGCTCGACGCCGTCAACCTCGGCTGGAAGCTCGCGCTCACGGTACGCGGCAGGGCGGGCGCGGGGCTGCTCGACACCTACGACCGGGAGCGCCGGCCCGCAGCCCAGCGGGTGATCGACAACACGCGCGCCCAGCTCGCCCTGATGCGGCCCGGCCCCGAACTCGACCCGCTGCGCGCCCTGTTCGGCGAGCTGCTGGCCGGGGGAGGGGAGAGCGGTGTGCTGGCCTCCATGGTCAGTGCCCAGGACACCGTGCTGCCCGCGCGCGCCGCGGACTCCTCTCCCTGGGAAGGGACGTTTCTGCGCAACGCCGTCCTGCGGACCCGGGAAGGTACGGCCGATGTGATCGGCCTGCTGCGCGAGGGGTCCCCGCTGCTGCTGCTCTTCGGCGACAGGGGCGGCAGCGGCGGCTATGCCGAGCAGGCCCGGGGCTGGGCCGGGCTGGTGCGGGTGGTGCATGCCGAGCCGGTGCCTCAACTGCCCTGCGACGCCCTGCTGGTGCGGCCCGACGGCTACATCGCCTGGGCGTCGGGGGCCGGCGGGCCGGCCGCCGCCCTGACGGCGTACTTCGGCCGGGGCGCGGGAGCGCAGGCCGCCGGTGTCCTCGCCGGGGTGGTCAGCTGACGGGTGCCGGCTCGAGCTCGGGGTGCAGAGCCTGCAGCTCGGCGTAGACCGCGGCCCCCCTGGTCGCGGTGAGGTCCACCGAGGCGAGGACGGACGGAAGGACCACACTGGGCAGCACATGGCGCAGCAAGGCGCTGACCCTGGGGGGCAGGTCCTGGTAATTGCACACAGCCTGGGACATGGCCTGGACGCCGGCGAAGGCTCCCACCAGGACGTCGGCGGTCTCGCCCGACACCACATGGGGCAGCAGCTCGCCCTGGGCCCTGGCCTTGTCCAGCAGTTCGACCCCCACTTCGCTCCAGCGCAGGAAGGGTCCGCTGCGGTCGAGCCCCTGGGCCTGCTGGTCGAGCGACAGGCGGACGCCCGCCCGGACCATGGGGTCCGTCTGCAGGCGGTAGGCGTGCAGGACCACGGTGTCCACCAGCTGCTGCACCATGCAGGCGCGCTCGGGGATGGGCACGTTGAGGTCCTGGGCGTGCAGGACGCCCTCGGCGAGGTGTTCCTTCGAGGGGAAGTGGAAGTACAGGGCTCCCTTGGTCACTCCGGCGCTGGCGAGGATCTCGCTGACGGTCGCCGCCTGGTAGCCGCGTTCCTCGAAGATCCTGGCTGCCGACGAGAGGATCGCGTGCCGGGTCCGGACCGCCCGCTCCTGCTTCGCCATGCCGGCCTCCTCCTGTCGATGAGCCCGGAGACCCAATAAAAAACCGTCCAGTTTGTATATTACAGCTGTTTGGTGTTTGCGTACCCCCTTCCAGCCGTACGACATTCAATCAGTTGCGGAAAAGCATCGCCGGAGGAGCAGGAGTCCATGGACGGATCGCATGACGGCGTGGCCTCGGCGGGCGAAGGAGACCCCCGGTGATCCTGGTGACCGGGGCGACGGGGACGGTGGGCCGGGAACTGCTCGGGCGGCTTGCGCCCGGCCGGCGTGTCCGCATCATGGCCAGGCATCCCGCGAAGGTGACCGGGGCGGCCGCGACGGCGGAGACGGTCGCCGGGGACTACAGGGATCCGCGATCGTTGGCCAGGGCGCTGGACGGCATACGGACGGCGTTCCTCGTCACGACCAGCGTCGCCGGTGACGACGACGACCGGTTCGTCCGCGCGGCACGAACGGCCGGAGTGCAACGGGTGGTGAAGCTCTCCGCCGCCACGGTGCTGGACGAGCAGGCCGACGATCTCATCACCCGTTGGCAGCGCGCCAACGAGGATCTGCTGCGCGCCTCCGGCCTGGAGTGGACCCTGCTGCGCCCGCGCGCGTTCACCTCCAACGCCCTGTCGTGGGCGCCGTCCGTCCGGTCCGCGCGCACCGTTCGCGCGCTGCACGGGACCTCGGGCAACGCCTGTGTGGACCCGAGGGACGTCGCGGAGGTCGCCGCACGCGTCCTGACCGAGGAGGGGCACGCCGGCCGCGCCTACACGCTGACCGGACCCGAGGCCGTCACCGCGGTCGGGCAGACGCAGCAGCTCGGCCGGCTGCTGGGCGTCCCGCTGCGTTTCGAGGAACTCACCCCGGACGACGCGCGCGCCGCACTCGCACGCCGTTATCCGGCGCCGGTGGTCGAAGCGCTGCTGGAGAGCGCGGAACGCCAGCGCGCAGGCGCGAAGGCCGGGGTGGAGGACACCGTCGGCACACTGACCGGCCGCCCGGCGGGCACGTTCGGTGCGTGGGCCGAGGACCATCTGGCGGCTTTCGCGCCGGGCGGGTGACCGGCGGGCGGACCCGAGTGGCATCCGCTTCCCCCGGAGAGCTGCGGCCTTCCCGGGGGAGCGGATGCCCGAGGGCGGTCACCGCAGGGGCGGGGCCATGGTCACGGTGCACCGGAACACGGTCGCCCCGCCCTGCCGGCCGGTGACGAGCACGGTCCTCGCGCCCTCCTCGCCCGTCCCCGCAACCAGGCACGCCTCGATCGCACAGGGGGCGTCCAGCTCGACGTACCGCAGGAACTCGCTGGCGACGGCGAGCGGCAGGCAGGCGTGTCCCAGGGTCGCCGCCGCGGCCTGGCGGGCGGCCTCGAGGAGCAGCATGCCGGGCACGTGGTCGACCATGTGGTCGAAGAGCACGGGGTGGCGGGTGTCCACCCTCAGCTGCCACCGGTCCGGCTCGCCGACGGGGGAGAGGACCACGTCCATGGGGGACATGCGCCCGACGGTCTGCGGTGGCTCCGGGGCCGTCAGCGGGAGGACGCGCGCGCAGCCGGGGTCGCGGACGGCACGCAGCCGCTGGTGGACCCGGGGGGCGATGCACGTCAGCGTGCCGCCCCCGGTCGCGACGAGGCCGCCGTCGCGGTAGATCTCCACCTCGATGCGGAACCCCGTCACCTCGCCGCGGCGCTCCTTCACGTCACGGCACCTGACGTCGAGTTCGAGCGAGGCGGGAGTTCCGTTGACGCGCAGATGCGCAGGCCGTACCGCCACGCTGAGATCGCTCACGAGGAAGTGGTGGCCGAACGGGACCCCGTACTCGGCGTGCGCCAGGAGCAAGCCGCTCTGGCGGATCGTCTCGGCGGCGATCAACGGGTCGTGGCAGCCGTCGACGTTCGTGAAGAAGCTGTGCCCGCGAGGCCACTGGGCGGCCAGGGCGAAGTGGTGATCGCCCCTGCGCGCCCAGTCGGTCAGCATGACCTCGGCGACGCTCGCGCGGTGAACGAGTTCCTTGGGAACGGTGCTGGTCAGAGGCTGGAGGGCGAGGACGCCGCCTCCTGCGGGGGCTGCACGGCCCCCCAGATCCGTCATGCCGGGTATCGCGCGGTTCATGCGGTACGTACTCGTAGACATGGTTCCCCCGAGCCGCCTAGGCCTTGGCCTGAATGTGGGTGCTGGATCCCCGAGGACATGGAAGATACATACCACCCGGTTTAATTTCTAGAAGGAATGCGAAGTTCCAATGTGCAATATGTGGACCGAGTAGTTCCAAATATGCAGAGGAGTGCCCGTATCCCTTCATGTCGACCCGAAACGGGCAAGCCGTCCGCGGTCGCGGCGCCGTGGACCACCTGCGGTCCACGGGGTGCGCGGGAGGCGTCACCCGCCTGCCCCTCGAGTCGCCCTCGAGCGGACTGTCCGACGGTGTCTTTCGGGGAAAGGGAAAGACCCTGATCAAGGCAGGTCGTCGGCGGCCGGGCGAAGCGCACCGGCCGTGGTCCGGGTGTTGCCCCGCCGGCGGGAAGGCGCGGTGGCCGTGGGCGGGGAGGCGCCGGTGGCCGGATTTCGCCGACGGCCGGATCCGCATCCCGGCGCATCGGGAAACAGCGCCGAAGCGGCACTGGCTTCGCTGTATCTTCGCAGGTAAAATAGAGACCGCGTGTGCGGTTTGTTATCATCGTCCTCGTCGGCCGGGCCGCGAAGGTCCATGAGTGAGGAGCGCAAGTCCGATCCCATGGGCCCGTGTCGCGCGGCTCGGTGGGCGGCCGCGCCGACCACCCGGACACGCCTGCGGGTACGCGCCCGGTCCCTCGCGGGGCCTCGTACGAACCGCGTCGGTCTGCCTTCCCGTGTGCACGCGCGGGGCGCGGCAACCCGCCCCCGGCAGGCCGCACGAGCAGGCACGAACGTGAGAGCCGGTCCACGGTGCGGCCGGCCGACCGCAGGCAGGGGAGATCCGTCGATGGTGAAGCAGGAGCGTGCCGCGCGCACGCGCGAGTCCTTGGTGCGAGCGGCGGCCGAGGTGTTCGCACGGGACGGCTTCGCTCTGGCCTCGCTCACCTCCATCAGCAGGAGGGCCGGAGTGAGCAATGGCGCGCTGCACTTCCACTTCGAGAGCAAGCAGGCCCTGGCGCGCGGGGTCGAGGACGAGGCGGCCGCCGTGGTCCGTGCGATCGCCGCGTCGGCGCGGGCGGGCGGCCCCGGTCCGCTGCAGCGGCTCATCGACGCCACCCATGCGCTGATGGAGCGGCTGGACCAGGACGTCGTGGTCCGGGCCGGCTTCGAGCTGGGCAGCGGCCCGCCGCGCCGCGAGGGGGCCGTGGATCTGCGCGGACAGTGGCAGAGCTGGGTCGAGGAGGTGCTCGGGGACGCCGAGCGCGAAGGCGTCCTCGCCCAGGGGGTGTCCGCCGCCGATGCCTCGGTCACGGTGGTGGCGGCGACCGTCGGTTTCGAGCAGCTCGGCGCGGACGACCGTACGTGGACGTCGGCGCAGACGCTGGTGCAGTTCTGGGATCTGCTGCTGCCCCGGCTGGCCTCGGCCGACGTCCTGAGCGGGCTGAAGCCCGGTGGTGCGACGGCCGCGGCGTCCCGCCCGGGATAGACGGCACGTGTAGTCCCGCCCGGACCCGGCCGGGACCGCTCCCTCGACGCGGCGGTCCTGTGCCGGGACAAACTGCTGCGCGACGAGGTGGGGCGCTCCTTCTTCGCGCGGTCAGTCGAACGGGGCGGCCCGCAGGGTCGAGGTGAACACGGGCCGGCCCTCCTGGCGGCCCGTGACGAGAACCGTCTCCGGGTCCTCGGGCGCGGCCTTGGGCAGGCGCAGGGCCTCGATCAGGCAGGGCAGGTCCAGCTCCACGTACCTCATGAAGGCGCAGTCGAGGCCGAGCGGCAGGATCGAGGGTCTGTCCAGGACCGCGGTCGCCGCCTGGCGGGCGGCCTCGAGGAGCACCATGCCCGGAGCGTGGTCGGCCTGGTGGTCGAAGAGGGTGGGGTGGCAGGTGTCCACGCGCAGTTGCCAGCGGTCCGGCTCGCCGGTGGGGGAGAGGACCACGTCGGTGGGTGAGAAGCGCCCCACGGCGGCCGGGGCCACCGGAGCCGTCGGCGGGAGGGGGCGGTCCCCGGCGTCGAGGACGCGCTGCGGACGCAGCCGCCGGTACACGGCCGGAGTGATGGTGCTGAAGGAGATCCGTCCCGACGCGGCGAGCCGCCTCTCGCGCAGCACCCTGGTCTCGACACACATGCCGGCCAGCCGGTGGCCTCGCTTCCTGATCTTCGAACAGGTGACGTCGAGGTCCAGCGCGGCGGGCGTCCCGCCGACCCGTATCTCCTCGGGACGCACGGTGAAGGCCAGCTCGTCCAGCAGGAACTGGTGGGCGAAGGGAACGCCGAACTCGGCGTGGGCGAGCAGGGCACCGGCCTGGCAGATCGTTTCAGCGGCGATCAGCGGGTCGTGGTGGGTTCCGTTCACGGGAGTGAAGAAGCTGTGGCCCCGCGGCCATTGGGCGGTCATCGCGAAGTGGGCGTCACCCAGGCGCTGCCAGCCGGTGAGCACGACCTCGGCGACGGCTGCCCGGTGCACCAGTTCCCTGGGGACCGTGGTGGTCAGGTGCCCGTGAAGCGGTTCGGCCGACCGGAAAGGTGACTGAGCGGCTTGCGTCGTCGTGTGCTCGATCGACGGACCTTCGAACCGGAACGTGCTCGCGTTCATCGCTCCCCCTGAACGAGACGGAGATGGCTGTGGAGGAAAAATAGAGGGCAACCGGTTTGATTTCCAGAGGAATCGGAGCCTCCGTACGGGATCGTTCGCCGTCGCCGCCCGCGGTCGGTGGCACCGCTGTGCGCAGCCCGCCCCTTCTCCGGCTCACAGCGTGGGTGGCGGTTCGGGCCGCCCGCTCCGGCGCCTCTTGAGCGGCACTGAAGTGCCTCTGTAGCGCGGTAACGGACGGTGGCCGGAACCGAGAGGAGCGGACATGGGTGAAGCGGACGTCACACCCCTCGCGCTGCGGGTCGAGCGCGGACGGGCCGACGATGACGAACTCGCCGCGGTGGCCGTCGTGCTGTGCTCACTGCTGGCCGGGCGGACGGCGGTGACCTGTGAGCAGGAGCCGCTTCCCGCCGTCCCGTCGTGGCGCCGTCCCGAGGACCCCGGCGGCGAGTGGCGTTCCCCGTACGGCTGGCGATAGAGCCATGAGCGCCGGCCGCGAATCGGCAGGCGCTTTTTCCAACGCTGATTCACGCGCGTGCCAGCCCTCACCTCATGTAAACCGCATAGCGGTTTGTTGACTGGGTGCAGTCCGGCCGCGCTCATGAGGGAGGCAGGCACAGTGACAGTCCTCAATGACATTCTCCCAGTGACCGCCGAGCCTTCGGACGCGCGCGGCCGGGTGGCGGAACTGCACGCGATCCGTGCGGAGGCGCTGCGCGGCCCCAGTGAGAAGGCGACCGAGGCGCAGCACGCCAAGGGCAAGCTGACCGCCCGGGAGCGCATCGAGCTGCTGCTGGACGCGGGCTCGTTCCAGGAGGTCGAGCAGCTGCGCCGGCACCGGGCGACCGGTTTCGGCCTGGAGGCCAAGAGGCCGTACACGGACGGTGTCATCACCGGCTGGGGCACGGTCGAGGGCCGCACGGTCTTCGTCTACGCCCATGACTTCCGGATCTTCGGCGGCGCGCTGGGCGAGGCGCACGCCACGAAGATCCACAAGATCATGGACATGGCCATCGCGGCCGGTGCGCCGCTGGTGTCCCTGAACGACGGCGCGGGCGCCCGTATCCAGGAGGGCGTCTCCGCGCTGGCCGGCTACGGCGGCATCTTCCAGCGCAACACCAAGGCCTCCGGGGTCATCCCGCAGATCTCGGTGATGCTGGGCCCGTGCGCCGGCGGCGCGGCCTACTCCCCGGCGCTGACGGACTTCGTGTTCATGGTCCGCGAGACCTCGCAGATGTTCATCACCGGCCCGGACGTGGTCCGTGCGGTGACCGGCGAGGAGATCACCCAGAACGGCCTCGGCGGCGCCGACGTGCACGCCGGCACCTCGGGCGTGGCGCACTTCGCGTACGACGACGAGGAGACCTGCATCCTTGAGGTCCGCTACCTGCTCTCCATGCTTCCGCAGAACAACCGCGAGTACCCGCCGCGCGCGGAGTCCGCGGACCCGGCCGACCGCCGCAGCGAGGTGCTGCTGGACCTGGTTCCGGCCGACGGCAACCGCCCGTACGACATGGCCAAGGTGATCGAGGAGCTCGTCGACGACGGCGACTACCTGGAGGTCCACGAGCGCTGGGCGCGCAACATCATCTGCGCCCTGGGGCGGCTGGGCGGCCAGGTGGTCGCCCTGGTGGCCAATCAGCCGCAGTCGCTGGCCGGTGTGCTCGACATCGAGGCCTCGGAGAAGGCCGCGCGGTTCGTCCAGATGTGCGACGCCTTCAACATCCCGATCATCACGCTGCTGGACGTGCCCGGCTTCCTGCCCGGTGTCGGCCAGGAGCACGGCGGCATCATCCGCCACGGCGCCAA
Organism: Streptomyces sp. NPDC005784; assembly: GCF_042871525.1. NCBI lineage: Bacteria > Bacillati > Actinomycetota > Actinomycetes > Kitasatosporales > Streptomycetaceae > Streptomyces > Streptomyces sp. NPDC005784. Next base: position 30,751 of record NZ_JBIAIQ010000055.1, on the reverse strand, counting down.
ACTGCTGTACGCGTACTGCAACGCCACCGTCCCGCGGATATCGCTGATCCTGCGCAAGGCCTACGGCGGCGCCTACATCGTCATGGACTCCCAGTCCATCGGCGCCGACCTGACCTACGCGTGGCCCACCAACGAGATCGCGGTGATGGGCGCCGAGGGCGCCGCCAACGTCATCTTCCGCAAGCAGATCGCCGAGGCCGAAGACCCCGAGGCCATGCGCGAGCGCATGGTCAAGGAGTACAAGGCCGAGCTGATGCACCCCTATTACGCCGCTGAGCGCGGCCTGGTCGACGATGTCATCGACCCGGCCCAGACCCGCGAGGTCCTCATCAACTCGCTGGCGATGCTCCGCAGCAAACACGCGGACCTGCCCTCCCGCAAGCACGGCAATCCCCCGCAGTGACGGAGCACTCGATGGCCGAACAAGAACGTGCGGTGCGAACGCGGGAGAGGCTGATCGGATCCGCCGCCGAGACCTTCTGCCGCGAGGGCTTCGCGGTGGCGTCCCTCTCCGTGATCAGCGCACAGGCCGGAGTGAGCAGCGGAGCGCTGCACTTCCACTTCGCCGGCAAGGCGGCCCTGGCCGACGCCGTGGAGAGCGCCGCGCTGGACCGGTTGCGGATCATCGCCGGGGTGGCGTCGCGGGAGGGGGCGGGCCGGCTGCAGTGCCTGGTCGATGTGACCCACGGGCTCGCCCTCGGGCTGCGCGGGGACGTGGTGCTGCGGGCGGGTTTCGGGCTGGGCCGCGACACGGCCCGCGTGACGCCCGGCGGTCTGCGTGAGCACTGGCGGTGCTGGGTCGAGGAGGCCGTGGCGGAGGCCGGGAAGGCGCGGGAGCTGCGGCCGGGGGTGGCGCCGGAGAACGCCGTGACCGCGGTGGTGGCCGCGACCGCGGGCTTCGAGGCGCTCGGCTCCCGGGAAGAGGTCTGGCTCATGCCGCGTACGATCGCCCGGTTCTGGGAGCTGCTGCTGCCGGCGCTGGCGGCAGGGGACCGCCTCGCGGCGTTGGAACCGGAAGGATCATCCGGCGACTAGGAAAGACCAGTCGGTTTGTTTCCGCTCGCTGATGAAATCTCGACCCCGGCTGCCCATGCACCGCGTTTCAGCAGGTGAGGGCAGGTGAGGGCAGATGGCCCCTGCTCTTCGCGAAGACGCGAGGGGCCGGGGCCGCTTGCGTGCGGCAGTGAAGAAGGTTTCGGACATGTCGCGGTGACCCTCTTTCGCCGGTGTTCGGCTGGATCGGTGCGCCGACTTGCCTGGAAATACAAGTCAATTGGCGCCCGGATGGGAGCAGTCGGAGTGGTCATGGAGTCAAAGAGTGGCTGGAAATAGTCTGCCGGACCCTCCAGATAGGCATCTGGGATTGACAAACCGACCATGCTGTTTTTTTATCAAGGGGTCCGGTTGGCTGCACACCCGGGCCCCGGCAGCGGGAAACGCGGGAACGCGCAGGCCGGGAACGGCTCCAGGCGACCTTTGGGGAAAACGTGGACATCGAAGTGCTTGGTGCGCTGTCCGTTCATGAAAACGGGGTGTCGATCACGCTGACGGCACCCAAGCCGCGGCAGGTCCTGGCCCTGCTCGCGCTCCACGCCGACCATGCGGTCCCTGTGGCCACGCTGATCGAGGAGTTGTGGGAGCAGAACCCGCCGCGCAGCGCGCGCACCACGTTGCAGACGTACGTCCTGCAACTGCGCGAGCTCATCGGCGTGGCACTGGCGTACGGCGAGAACGAGCGCTGCACCCCGAAGGACATTCTGGCCACTCTCCCCGGCGGCTACCGCCTGGAGACCCGTGGCGGAAGCGTCGACTACCGGGAGTTCGAGCGCAGGGCCGGTGCCGGCTACCGGGCGATGGACGCCGACGACTACCAGGGCGCCGCGCGCCGGCTGGCGGACGCGCTCTCGCTGTGGACCGGTCCCGCGCTCACCGACGTACAGGCCGGGAGCCGGATCGAGACGGAGGTCAGGCGCCTGGAGGAGCTGCGCCTGTGCGCGCTCGACCAGCGCATCGAGGCGGATCTGCGCCTGGGCCGCCACCGCGAGCTGCTGTCGGAGCTGACCGTCCTGGTCAAGCAGTACCGCCTGCACGAGAGCCTGCACGGTCAGTTCATGCTGGCGCTGCACCGCTCGGGCCGACGCGGCGAGGCGCTCAACGTCTACCAGCGGCTGCGCACCATGCTCGTCTCCGAGCTGGGCCTTGAGCCCTCGGCCGCGCTGAGCAGGCTGCAGCGCTCCATCCTGATGGCGCACCCCGAGAGTGCGGCCCCGCCCAAGGCGGCTCTCCCGGTGACCGCTCCGGCGGGGGCCGGCGGCGGGCGGCTCGTGGCGCGGACGAACTGACCGCCCTGGCCTCGCGGCAGCCGGCGGCATGACCACTGAAGCCCTTTTCCCGACCCCTCGAACGAGGGGTCGAGCAAAGGACTTCAGTGCTGTGTACGGGGCGTCGAGGGCGGCCGTCAGCGGCTCGCCGCGCGGTCCGTGGCCAGCTGCTCGAAGCGGTCGGTCAGTTCTCGCTGCTGCCGGCTCAGGACCTCGATCTGGTGGCGCAGCCGGGCCACCTCGGCGCCCAGCGGGTGCAGGCCCGGCGCCCCCTCCGTTTCTCCGGTTTCTCCGGGTGCCGGGTCCTGCCGGTGGCGGATCGACTCCATACGGCCGCGCAGTACGGGCCCTGGCTCCACTCCGAGGTCGTGCACGAGCCGGCGTCGCGCCCGGTCGTAGACGCCCAGTGCCTCGGCCTGGCGCCCGCACTGGTGCAGCGCGGTCATGAGCAGCTCGTAGAACCGTTCACGTAGCGGGTGAGAGGCCGTCAGCTCCGCCAGCTCGCCGGCGACCTCCCCGGCCCGGCCGGCCCGCAGGCAGGCGTCGTACAGCGTCTCCAGGGTGATCAGCCGGCTCTCCTCCAGCAGCGATGCCTCGGTCGAGCAGATGGTGCCGCGGCCCGCGCCCTCCAGTGCGGGGCCGCGCCACAGCGCCAGCGCCTCGCGCAGGACCTCGGCCGAACGGGCCGGGTCGGTGGCGGCCAGCGAGCGGCCCCGGGCCGTGAGGTGGTGGAAGCGCTGGGCGTCGGTGCCGGCCCGGCCCAGGCGCAGTACGTAGCCCAGCGGGCGGGTCACGAGCCACTCGTGGTGGCTCTCGCCGGAACCGGAACCGGAACCGGAACCGGGTGCGGGGACGGGCAGCAGCCGGCGCAGCCGGGCGATATGGGTCTGGAGGGCATTGGCGGCGTTGGCGGGCGGATGTTCACCCCACAATTCGTCGACGAGCCGGTCCGGGGAAACGACCTGGCCGGCCTTCACGACGAGCGTACCCAAAAGGGCGCGCTGCTTGGCGCCGGCCGGTGTGATCCGCATATCGGCGCGCTCGCCGAAGACCTGGACGGGACCCAGGATCCCAAACTCCATCTCATCCTCGCACGGGGAGAGTCGGCAAGTACGCGGCCGCAGATCCGTATTCGGCATTCACTCAGAAATGGCCGCGGACAGATCCTTTCGCTCTTACCGGACTCTAGGCGCTTCTCGGCGCCGGTGGAGGATTTGTCAGCCGTACGCGGGGAGTCGTGGAGTGTTCCTTGAGGGGGATTCAGGTGCCTCGCGTTTTCACGGCTGGTCGCCGGTCAGGTCCGGAAAGCCCACCTGCACCCCGCGCCGATGCCAGGCGCTCAGCAGTCGCAGCAGGGTCTTCGGATCGGGCAGGCCCTGCAGCCCGGTCGGGCCTGCAGCCCGGGCTGCAGGGCCTGCGGCCTGGTCCCGGGCGAGTCGGTTCAGCAGCCCGCGGGTGAGCGGGTCGGCGCTGCGCGCCGTCGAATCCGTTGCCATGGCCGGAAACCTAACAGCGCCGCCTAGGGCGCCGGAAGAGAACTCGGTCGGCCGATATGGGCCTTTACATGACACGCCGGTGTTTTCTCGGCGCTATGTCGGCTGCCTGTGCGCCGGGTCCGGCGGCCCCATTGGAAGGTCGCTCAAGACGCACTCAATTTCTGCATATGCGACGGTCGGGGGAGGATATGGTGCCACTCGTCCGCCGTCGACGGAAAAGACAAGAAGGGCCGGAAGGCGACACTATTGAAAACTCGAACACCGACTTGTTGCCGAAGTCGGCCGGCAAAGTGCGGAGGGGAATAATGAAGATCAAGGTCCTGGGTCCGTTGAATGTCGAAGTCAACGGTATATCGGTCGTCCCGACTGCGGGCAAGCCGCGCCAGATCCTGGCGCTGCTCGCGCTCTACCCGGGCAGGGTGGTGCCCGTGTCCACGCTGATGGAAGAGATCTGGGGCACCCACCTGCCACAGAGCGCGCTGACCACGCTTCAGACCTACATTCTCCAGCTGCGCCGCCGACTGGGCACCGCCATGGGCCCGGACGCGCCCGGCTCGGCCAAGGACGTGCTCGCCACCCGGTACGGCGGCTACCTGCTCCAGATCCCGGCCGAGGCGGTCGACGTGCGCGCGTACGAGTGCCTGGTGGCGGAGGGGCAGCAGGCGCACGAGGACGGCGAGGACGCCCGGGTGGCCAAGTGTCTGCGCGCGGCACTGGACCTGTGGGAGGGGCCCGTGCTGGTGGACGTACGCGTCGGCCCGATCCTCGACATCGAGGTGATGCGGCTGGAGGAGAGCCGGCTCGTGGCCCGCGAGCGCCGCATCGACGCCGACCTGCGGCTGGGCCGGCACATCGAACTCATCGCCGAGCTCACCGACCTGATCGCCCGCCACCCCCAGCACGAAGGGCTGCACTCGCAGGCGATGGTCGCGCTCTACCGGTCGGGCCGGCAGGCCAGCGCGCTCGACGTCTACCGCCGGATGCGCCAGCGGCTGATCGCCGAGCTCGGCGTGGAGCCCTCGCCGCAACTCCAGCGGCTGCACCAGGCGATGCTCGCCGTCGACCCGCGCCTGGACGTGGCCAGCGGGCCGCGGCGCACCTCGACCTTCGATCTGTACGCAGCCTGAATCGAGCACCACTCAAGCCACACAGGTGAGGCTCGGGCCGCGGCGGCGCCGTACGACGAACGTTTCCGCACAGCTTCCCTGAGGAGGGCGACCGATGGCTTCGCTGACGGCGGTAGAGGGGGCGGTGGGGCGACGGGTACGGCTCCACTGCCTTGCCCACGCGGGCGCGGGGGTGGCCAGCTACCGTCGCTGGCCCGTCGCGGCCGGGCCGGGCGTGGACGTCGCGGCGCTGGTGCTGCCGGGCCGTGACAGCCGGCGGCGGGAGCCGCGCATCACCGAGCGCGCAGGACTCCTGGCGGATCTGCTGCCTCCGCTGCTGGAGGCGGCCCGGTCCGGACCGTACGCGCTGTACGGCCACAGTCTGGGCGCCCTGGTGGCGTACACGCTCACCCGGGCGCTGGCGGACGCCGGGGTGCCGCCGCCCCTGTTCCTCGCGGTGGGCGCCTGCCTGCCCCCGCACGCCAGTGCCGCCTTGGTGGCCGCGGCGGAACACTCCGACGAACTGCTGCTGCCCCTCCTGGGTGAGCTCGGCTCGCTGCCCAAGGGAGCAGCCGCCCACCCCGGCGGGCTATGGCACCGCAGTGTGCTGCCTGTCCTGCGCGACGACCTGCGCCTGGCCCGAGCCCTGCGCCAGGCGGCCCTGGACCCCGTCACCGGCGGATCCGTGGACCTGCCCCTGCTCGTCTTCGCGGGCAGTGACGATCCGCTCGCCGTGCCCGCCGCCCTTGAAGAGTGGCGGCAGTGGACCACCGGGCCGATCACCGTACGCACCGTCGACGGCGACCACTTCTTCGCGGGCGCGGACGTACTGCCGGCCCTGGTCGGCGAGGCCTGCCGCGAGTACGAGGCGGCGGATGCCGCCGGGACCGCGGCGAGCGCGAGCGCGGGGGGTGTGCGGTGAAGCGCGTGGTCATCACCGGGGTCGGCGTGGTGGCCCCCGGAGCCGTCGGCACCGCCAACTTCTGGTCCCTGCTGACCTCGGGCCGTACCGCCACCCGGGGCGTCACCCTCTTCGACGCCGCCAGCTACCGCTCGCAGGTCGCCGCCGAGGTCGACTTCGACGCCACCGCGCACGGCTTCACCCTCGCCGACACCGAACGCATGGACCGGGCCGCCCAGTTCGCACTGGTCAGCGCCCGGGAGGCGGTGGCCGACAGTGGCCTGCACGCCGTACTGGCCGCAGGGAACCGGCTGCGCACCGGGGTCAGTCTGGGCAACGCGGCAGGCTGCACCACCGGGCTCGCCACCCAGTACGCGCTGCTGAGCGACTTCGGCAGCACCTGGACCGTCGACCACTCCCGGGCCGCCGAGTGCCTCTACGACTACTTCGTGCCCAGCTCGCTGGCGGCCGCCGTGGCCCGCGACAGCGGCGCGCAGGGCCCGGTCAGCCTGGTCTCCAGCGGCTGCACCTCGGGCCTGGACGCGATCGGGCACGCCGCCGAGCTGATCCGCGAGGGCAGCGCCGACGTGATGATCGCGGGCGGGGCGGAGGCACCGATCTCTCCCATCGCCATGGCCTGCTTCGACCGCATCCGCCTCACCAGCCCCCGCAACGAGGACCCCGCCACCGCCTCGCGCCCCTTCGACCGCACCCGCGACGGCTTCGTGCTCGGCGAGGGCGCGGCCGTGGTGATCCTGGAGGAGTTGGAGCACGCGCGCCGCCGGGGCGCCCACGCCTACGCGGAGCTGTCCGGCTTCGCCTCGTACAGCAGCGCGCACCACATGACGGGGCTGCGGCCGGGCGGCCAGGAAATGGCCGACGCCATCCGGGCGGCACTCGACGAGGCGCGGCTGAACCCGGTCGACGTGGACTACGTCAACGCGCACGGGGCCGGCACCCTGCACAACGACCGGCATGAGACGCACGCCTTCAAGCAGGGACTGGGCGACCACGCCCGGCGCGTCCCGGTCAGCTCCATCAAATCGATGATCGGACACGCGCTCGGCGCCGCCGGAGCCCTGGACGTGGTGGCCAGCGTGCTGGCCATCAAGCACAGTACGGTGCCGCCGACCGCCAACCTGCACGAGCCCGACCCGACCTGTGACCTGGACTACACACCGCTGTTCGCCCGCGAGCAGCGCACCAGTACGGTGCTCAGCGTCGCCAGCGGCTTCGGCGGCTTTCATGCCGCCACCGTGCTGACCCGGCCCCGGCTGCGGGAGACGGCATGAGCGGCGTCAACGGCGCGAGCGGGGGCGTGCGCAGCCGGGCCCGGGCGCTGGTCACCGGCATCGGCGTGGCCGCGCCCAACGGGCTGGGTACCGAGGCCTGGTGGAGCGCCATGCTGGAGGGCCGCAGCGGCATCGTCCCGATCACCCGCTTCGACGCCTCCGGCTACCCGGTGCGGATCGCGGGCGAGATCCGCGGCTTCGTCGACGAGGACCACATCCCCAGCCGCCTGCTCCCCTCCACCGACCGGGTAACCCGCCTGAGCCTGGTCGCGGCCAAGGAGGCCCTGGAGGACTCGGGTGCCGACCCGGCCGCGCTGCCCGGCTACCGGGCGGGCGTGATCACGGCCAGCTCCGCAGGCGGCACCGAGTTCGGCCAGCGAGGGCTGGAGGCATTGTGGGGCAAGGGCGCCCAGTACGTCAGCGCGTACCAGTCCTTCGCCTGGTTCCACGCGGCGGGAACCGCCGAGATCTCCATCCGGCATACGCTGCGCGGCCCCGCCTCCGCCATGGTCAGCGAGCAGGCGGGCGGGATCGACACGCTCGCCCGCGCCCGGCGCGAGATCCGCAAGGGCGTGGGCCTCATGGTGACCGGAGGCGTCGACTCGGCGCTGTGCCCCTGGGGCTGGGCCGCGCACCTGGCAGACGGCCGGCTGAGCACCGACCCCGATCCGGCGCGGGCCTACCGGCCCTTCGACGCGGAGGCCCGCGGCCATGTCGTGGGTGAGGGCGGCGCGCTGCTGGTGCTGGAGGACGCGGCGGCCGCCACCGCGCGCGGCGTCAGCGGGTACGCGGTGGTGGCCGGGTACGCGGCGACCTTCGACGGCGAGCCCGGGGAGGAGCGGCTCAAGGAGGCGGCCGAACTCGCTCTGGCTGATGCCCGGGTGAGACTGGACCAGGTGGACGTGGTGTTCGCCGACGGAGCCGGGGAGCGGGCCGCCGACCGGGCCGAGGCCCAGGCGCTGGCCGCGCTGTTCGGGCCGCGCGGGGTGCCGGTGACCGCGCCGAAGTCGATGACGGGCCGGCTGGGCGCCGGGGGTTCCTCACTGGACCTGGCGGCGGCGGCGCTCGCGCTGCGCGACAAGGTGGTGCCCCCGACCACCGGGACGCGGCGGGTCGCCGCGGACTGCCCGCTGGATCTGGTGACGGGCGCGGCGCGGGAGCTGCCCGGGCTGCGGACCGTGCTGGTGCTGGCGCGGGGGAGGGGCGGCTTCAACTCGGCCGCGGTGTTGCGGGCGGCCGATGCCTGAGCCGGCCCGCGGAAGGGTGACAGCTGCTATGGATTTCCTAATCATTCATAGTCATTTCTACTCAGGCATCTCACGTAGCTTGGTGTTGTGAGGCTTTCGGAGTGGGCGCGTCAGCAGGGCGTGAGCTACCAGACCGCCTGGCGGTGGGTGAGGGACGGGAAGATGCCCGTTCCGGTCCGCCAGGCGCCGTCCGGGACGTGGTTGGTCGACGAGGTTGCCGCCCCGTCGTCCGAACGCGTGGTGGCGTACTGCCGTGTGTCGTCAGCCGACCAGAGGGCCGACCTGGATCGGCAGGCCGCGCGGGTGGTGTCCGGCGCGAATGGACTGGGGGCCTGGCTGTCGCGGAGGTCGTGACCGAGGTCGGGTCGGGGTTGAACAGGCGCCGCCGCAAGCTGCACCGGCTCCTCTGCGACCCGGACACGGCTGTGATCGTGGTCGAGCACCGTGACCGCCTCGCCCGGTTCGGTGTCGAGCACCTGGAGGCCGCGCTGTCGGCGTCCGGCAGGCGCCTGGTCGTCCTCGACCCTGCCGAGACCGCGGACGACCTGGTGCGGGACGTCAGCGAGGTGCTGACCTCGATGTGTGCCCGCCTGTACGGGCGGCGGGCGGCGAAGAGCCGGGCCGCCCGCGCGGTGGCCGTGGCGACCGGCGAGGCCGGCGAGTGAAGAAGTTCCGGCCGCAGCCCGGGTTCGTGGTGCAGGCGTACCGGTTCGCGCTGGACCCGAACGCCGCCCAGGAGAGCGCACTGCGCTCGCACTGCGGTGCGGCGCGCGCGGCGTACAACTGGGCGGTGGGGTGGGTGACCGCGTCCTGGTGGCAGCGCCGGGCCGAGGAGACGTACGGCGTCGCCGGGGCGGAGCTGACCGAGTGGCGGCCGTGGTCGCTGCCATCGCTGCGCAAGGAGTTCAACCAGGCCAAGAAGACTGACCCGCGCTTCGCTGCCTGGTGGGAGGAGAACTCCAAGGAGGCGTACAACACCGGCCTCGCCAACGCGTCGGCCGCGTTCGACAACTACGCCAAGTCGAAGAACGGCAAGCGCAAGGGCGCCCGGATCGGTGCGCCCCGGTTCAAGCCGAAGCGGAAGGCGCGTCTGTCCTGCCGGTTCACCACCGGCACCATCCGCCTCGACGCCGGCGGCCGTCACGTCACCCTGCCCCGCCTCGGGGCGATCCGCACGCACGAGTCCACTGGCGGCCTCCTCGCCCGCATCATGGCCGGGACCGCGCGCATCCTGTCGGCGACCGTCCGCCACGAGTGCGGACGCTGGTTCGCCTCGTTCCAGGTGGAGGTGAAGCGCGACCTCGTCCGAGTCACCCGCCCCCAGGTCGCGGTAGGCATCGACCTCGGTATCAAGACCCTAGCCGTCATGGCCGACAGTGCGGGCGAGATCCGTGAGGTCCCCAACCCGCGGCACCTGAGCACCGCGCTGAAGCAGCTGCGCCGCGCCTCCCGCGCCGTCTCCCGGCGCCGGGGCCCGGACCAGCGCATCGGACAGAAACCCTCCCGCAGGTGGGAGAAGGCCAACGCCCGGCGGAACAAAGTCCACCACCGGGTCGCGAACCTCCGCGCGGACGCCCTGCACAAGCTCACCACGAGCGTTGCTGGCGAGTACGGCACCGTCGTGATCGAGGACCTCAACGTCGCCGGCATGGTGAAGAACCGGCGCCTGGCCCGGCACATCGCCGACGCCGGATTCGGCGAGATCCGCCGCCGGCTCACCTACAAGACCCGCCAGCGCCACGCCACCCGCATCATCGCGGCCGACCGCTGGTTCCCCTCCTCCAAGACCTGTTCCGGGTGCGGCACAGTGAAAGCCAAGCTGCCGCTGCACGTGCGGACCTACGCATGCGACGCGTGTGGCCTGGTCATCGACCGGGACACGAACGCGGCACGCAACCTCGCTGCCCTCGCAGCGGCAGCCTGCACGACTGGTACCGGAGTGGCCGGAGACCAGGACACCGCCCCGGCGGTGTCGAAGCCCCGTGGAGCCGACCACAAGACCCGCACCACCCGCCCCCGCCGCAAGACGGGGACGGGGCGGGCAGGTGGCGCAACCCTGCCGCACCAGCAGCAGAAGGAAGCGGGAGACCGTCCTCAAGCCGAGCCCCTGAAGCTCTGGTGATGTGACGGACCTTCCAGGCAGAAATGCCCGGAATGCTGAGACCTGACTACGGGCTCAGCAACGGCCGCGGAAGTCTTGGACACCCCGGCGGCGCGCAGCCCGAAGCCGCCCACCAGGACGGGGGTGGCCGGGTGGGCGGCGGTCACGAGCCGGGCCGGGGAAGGGGAGCTGCCCCGGGACGCCGGAGGCGTTGTCCGTCAGGTCGACGCCGCCTGAGCTTCCGCCCGGAGAGTCTCGGCGGCCGGGCTCGAGGACGGCTCGAGCGGCGGGGACTCGAACCCTCCCGTGAGACCGGCGTACGTCCAAAAGGGGAGGCCGGGCCTTCGGATCGAGGCGGACGCAGCGGGTGGCTGGAGCCGCGCTCCAGTCAAGCCCGTGCGGTCTGCGAGCGGTTCCGGACAGTGTCGTGGGTACGGCCGTCAGCCCAGCGCCGCACGACAAGGTCTGTCGGCGGCCCTCAGCGGCAGGCGGACGGGTTCGCCGGTGCGAGGTCACCGGCGCAGTGATGGCACCGTGCCGGGCGGAGGTCGGAGTCCCGCCGCAGCCCGGACGCCGCCGGTCGGAGCCGGCCGGCGTACCAATGAGGAGGGTGTGGAAGATGTCGGATGCGCGTGTGCACCGCACGGTCCACGAAGTGATCGCGGCGGCCCCGGCCGGAGTGATGTACGGGCTGATCGCGGACGCCACCCGGTGGCCGTTGTTCTTCCAGCCCTGTGTCCATGTCGAGCAGCTCGACTTCGACGGGAAGCGGGAGCGGTTGCGCATGTGGGTCACCGCGGGCGAGACCGTCAAGTCCTGGGTGTCCAGCCGGCACCTGGACGTGGAGCGGCTGCGCGTGGAGTTCACCCATGACCTGCCCGCCGCGCCCACGCGGTCCATGAGCGGCGTGTGGACGGTGGTGCCGCTGGGTGAGCACGCCGCCAAGGTGACCCTGCAGCACTCCTTCACCGTTGCCCGGGACGTGCCGGCGGACGTGGCCTGGGTCGAGCAGGTCACCCGCGACAACAGCCGTGCCCAGCTGGACCGGCTGGCCGGGCTCGCCGAGTGCTGGACGCGTCTGGACGACCTGGTGTGGTCCTTCGAGGACACCGTACGGGTCGATGCCCCCGGCGAGCCGGTGTTCGACTTCCTGTACCGGGCGCGGGACTGGCCCGCCGGCCTCCCGCACGTCAACCGGGTCGACCTGGTCGAGGACGAGCCGGGAGTACAGCTGATGTCCATGGGCAGCCTGTCCGTCGACGGCGGCGCGCACAGCACCGAATCGGTGCGCATCTGCTTCCCGGGCACCCAGCGCATCTGCTACAAGCAGACCCGGACCTCGCCCCTGCTGACCGCGCACACCGGCGAGTGGTTGATCGAGCCCGACGAGTCCGGGGTGAACCTGACGGCCCGGCACAGCGTGCTGCTGTGCGAGGAGAACATGGAGAGCGTGCTGGGCGAGGGCACCGACGCGGTGGCCGCCGGCCGGCACGTGCGCGAGGCGATGGGCCAGGCGGGCCTGTCCGTACTGCGCCACGCCGCGCAGTACGCCATCGACTCGATCCGCGTCCTGTGACCGCGGTCCAGGACACCATGGTCCCCGCACGGGGCGAAGGTGAGGCGGCGCCCGCCACCGCGTCCGAGCGCGCCGCCCGGCTGGAGGCGGCCCTCGGCGACCCCCTTGATCCGGACAACCCGCACGGACACCTGGCGCTGCTGCGCGCTGACGAGGCCCGCGACGCGCCGGCGGCCACCGAGGCACTGCTCGCCGAGGCGGGCCTGGGCGCCGAGTTCGTCCCGTACGACCTCGGCGGCCGGCTCACCGATCTGGAGGAACTTGCGCGGGTACTGCGCCCGTTGTTCCGCCGTGATCTCGCGCTCGGCTACGGGTTCGGCATCACCTCGCTCTTCGCGGCCTGCGCGGTGTGGACCGCGGGGGACGAGCCGCAGCGCCGGGCGCTGGCCGCGCACCTCCTCGACGGAGGCCGGGTCACGATCGTGCACCGCGAGGTGGCGCACGCCAACGCGATCCTGCGCAACGAGGTCGAGGCGGAGCCCGGTCGGGACGGCGGCTGGGTGCTCAACGGGCACAAGGACGCGGTCATCAACGCCCACCGCGCCGAGGCCTTCGTCGTGTACGCGCGCACCGCGCGTGAGGAGGGTCCGCGCAGCCACTCCGTGCTGCTGCTCGGCCCCGAGCCGCCCGCCTTTGGCGAGGTGCGCAGGCTGGGCAGGGTCGAGATGCCGGGCATGCGCGGCGCTCACTTCTCCGGACTCGAATTCGCCGATGTGGCCGCGGGACCCGAGGCGCTGGTCGGCGAGGTCGGCGAAGGGGTGTCGCTGGCGCTGCGCAGCTTCCAGATCAGCCACTGTCTGATTCCGGGCGTGGTGCTGGCCGGCGTGGACAGCGTGCTGCGCCAGGCGGTGCGCGCGGCCGTGGAGAACCGGCCCGACGGATGGCCTGCCCGGCGGTGGCAAAAGGTGCTCGCCGGGGTCTTCGCGGACCTGCTGGCCTGCGACAGCATGGCCGTCACCGGGCTGCGGGCGATGAGCCTGCTGCCGGAGGACTCGTACCTGCTGGCCGCCGCGGTCAAGTACACGATGCCGGACCTGCTGCGTGAGGACCTGGAGGAGCTGGCGACCGTGCTCGGCGCCCGCGGGTACGACCGCGGGCCGCTGCACGGCGGCTTTCAGAAGCTCGTACGGGACCTGCCGGTGGCCGGTCTCGGACACGCGGGGACGGCCGTATGCCAGGCGGTGCTGGTGCCGCAGCTGCCGGCGCTGGCGCGCACGGCGTGGTTCCGTACACCGGAGCCGCCGGCGGGGCTGTTCGAACCGGGGGCGCCGTTGCCCCCGTTCGACCACCGGCGCCTCGCGCACTCCGGTACGGACGACCTGCTGACGGCGACTCTGGTCGGCGCGGCGGGCCGGCTGGCGAAGGGGCGCTCCGGGTACGCAGACGGGTCGCCGCACGCGGTGCTGGCGGGGCTCGCGCAGGCGTTCGTGGCGGAGCTGCGGGTGCTGAGGGCGCGGTGCGCCGCGTTGAGCGCGCCGGTCGGCGGCACCGGATTCGATGCGCAGGCCTGCGCGCTGGCCGACCGGTACGCGCTGGTGCTCGCGGCGGCGGCGGTACTCGGCATGTGGGAGGGGCAGGCCGGGACCGGATCGTTCCTGGAGGAGCCCGCCTGGGTCCTGCTCGCGCTGAGCCGGATCGCGCGGCGGCTGGGGGCGGTGGTGCCGAACCTTCCCGAGAGCGTGGTGGGCTCGGTGCTCGGTGAGGTGCTGGAGCGGTGCCGGGAGGGGCGGAGCCTCGACCTGTACGGGACGGCGCTGGCGGGCTGAGGCGTGCGGTGACCTCGCCCGCCCGCTTTCGGGTCACGGCACCGGAGACGTGTCGGGGCGGTGGACGAACGCCTCGGCCAGATCGCCGTCCGCTCCGCGGGACCGGGACGGACGGCACTACACGCAGGAGACGACGATGGACCAGGTGAGATGCGCCGCCCCCCTTCGTGTGCCGCGGCCGCACGGTCCGTGGCACGGGGTGAAGGAGAACCTGACCGGGCTCGGCAACGCGGTGGTCCACACGACCTGGAGCGAATGGCTGCCCAGCGTGCTGACCACACCCCGGCTGCGCGAGCTGCTCGGGCCGGACTGGGACCGCTACCGGCGTACCCCCGACGCCACCGTGCGCTACCGCTTCGCGGCCGCCCGGCTGCTCATCAAGTACACGGCGGCGGCGGCGCTCGGCATCCCGCCGGAGTACCTCGACCTGGCCTACCGGCTGGGAGGGCGCCCCTATCTGCGCGGCTTCGACCAGATCGAGCTGAGCCTGTCCCACACCGGCGACCTGATGGCCGTCGGGCTGAGCCGCACGGGCCGGATCGGCGTGGACGTGGAGCTGGCCGGCCGCAACGTACGGCTGGACCTGCTGGAGGCGCAGATCCTGACCCCGGCCGAGGCGGCGGAGATCGCCGGGTTGCCGGAGGCGGAGCGGGTCCCGTACGCGCTGAAGCTGTGGACCCTCAAAGAGGCGTACAGCAAGGCGCTCGGGCAGGGGCTGCGGCTGGGTTTCAAGGAGTTCGGCTTCAAGGAGTCCGGCTTGACGGGCGCGCGGCTGCACGCCGCGGACGGCAGCGCGGCGACCCGGGGGGAGTGGGGCTTCGCCACGCACCCGGTGATGGGCCGCTACCTGCTGAGCACGGCCTGCCACGACGCGGGGCTGTCCACCGCGAACGACACGTCGGTGGGGACCATGCTCGACCAGGGGTTCCTGTCGGCGATGAACCAGAGCGCGAGCTGACCTGCGGCCCGGGTCCGGGGCTTGAGGGTCCGGGGTTTGAGGTGCTCTGCGGCGGACTTCGAGGCGCGCCAGCGCTCTGCCAGGTCCCCGGCAGCGGGTTGCTCCACAGTGGACCCGGGAGTACCGCGCCCTCGGGCGCCCCGCTCTCCGGGTCCCCCGGCGTTCCGGGCGCCCCGTACGGGATGATCTGGACCGGAGGAGGGCGACCACATGGCCAGGCCGAGCCGCCCGCGCGCGGGCCGGGGACGAGGCGGTCGCCAGGCAGGCTCCGCCCTGCCGCTGACCTGGTGGCAGCACGACCTGCTGCTGGACTCACTGGAGCACCGCGGCACCGGCCGCCACGTCGAGCAGCTGTCCTGGCGCTGGTGCGGACCGCTGGACACCGAGCGGTTCACCGCGGCCTGGCAGTCCGTCACCGACCGGGAGGCGGTGCTGCGCGCCGCCGTCGACTGGGAGCCGTGGCCGCGCGTGGTCCTGCACGACCGGGCCGCCGTCGAGGTCGTACGCCACCGGGCCGGCGGCGTCGACTGGGACGAGCTGGTGGAACGCGACCGGCTGCGCGGCTTCGACCTGCGCGGCCCCGGACCGCTGCGGGTCACCCTGGTCGACGACCCGGCGCCCGCCGCGCGCGTGCTGCTCACCTTCCACCACGGACTGCTGGACGCCTGGAGCGTGTTCGTCCTCCTGGACGAGTTCTACCGGGCCTATCTGGCCGGCGGCGCGCTGCCCGGAGGGGAGAGGCGGCCCGACATCCGCGACTGGGCGCGCTGGCTGGAGCACCAGGACCCGGGCCCGGCACGGGAGTTCTGGACCCGGACGGTACCCGAGGGCGCGCCTGCCGTGCTGCCCGCCGCGCCCGGCCCGGACACCCTGGAGAGCGGCTGCGGCCGCGCCGAGGCGCGCTTGTCGGCCCAGGAGGCCGAGCGGCTGTACCGCTGGGCCGCGGCCCAGGCGGTGCCCGAATCCAGTGCACTGCAGGCGGTCTGGGCGATGCTGCTGTATCGCGGCGCGGGCCTGAGCGGCCCCGCGCAGGTCGGATTCGGCGTCACCGTTTCGGGGCGCGGCATCGCCCTGGAGGCCGTTGAGCGGCTGCCCGCGCCGATGCGCAACTGCCTGCCGATGTCCGTCCAGGTCGATCCGGCGCACCGGCTGGGGCGGCTGCTGACGGTGCTGCGCGACCGCGCGCTGGACATGGCGGCGTACGAGTGGGTCTCCGCCGGGCAGATCCACGAGTGGACCGGCCGGGCCACGGGCGGCGGGCCGCTGCTGGCGAGCCTGGTAGCCGTCGGAGGCGTGCCGCGCCCGCCGCGGGAGCTGCGCGCCGGGCTGGCCGACCACGGCGTGCGGATCGAGCCGCTGTACGCGAGCGGTGCGCACACCGCCTTCCCCGTGGCCCTGCTCACGCAGCGCGGCCCCGACGGCTCGCTGACGCTGACCGCCGCACACGACCGGTCCCGGATGTCCGGAGCCGATGCGGTCCGTCTGGTCGGCCACTGCGCGCGGCTGCTGCGCGAACTGCCCGCCACCAGCGCCGAGACGACGCTCGCCCAGGTGCTCGCCGTCCTCGAAGGGGACGAGCCGCCGCGGATCGCCCAGCGGCGCGGCTCGGCCGCTCAGCGGGCGGCACGCTTCCGCCTCCACTCGATCGGTGAGCGATCCGACGTCGAGTGGATCCCTAGCGGGTCTTGACACCGTGGGACGACTCATCGTGAAGGAGCCGCCCATGTTCACCTACGACATCAGGCAAGATTTCCGGGAGGTCGAGATGTTCTTCTTCGGCTTGGTCCCGGTGGGGGTCGCGCCGCCGCTGCGGCTGGCCGGCGTGGACGAGGACGACACGGAGTTCCTCGAGGAGTCCACCATCGTCCGCGGTATCGACTAGCCCGTGTCGTACGGGACACCACCGGCCGACCGGCTTGCCGGTCCTCTCTCCGCTCGGCTCTCCACCCGCCTCTGCGCTCACCCGACCATTCGCGTCGCGCGGCTGCGCCGTGTTGTCCGGCTCGCCGTACGGGGTGCGGATCCGGCCGTCGGCCGCCCCGTCGGCCCGGCCCCCCGGGTGGCCCATGGCCGAAACCAGACGGTTCCGAGCGGAACTCGATCCATCGCGTAGCGCCGCTCCAGCCCCGGCCGAGCGGTCCTTTGCACGCTGCCTGCCTGGACCCCGGGCCGCCTGGCGGACCGGTTCGGCCACCGCCGGGTCCGCCCCCGTGCGGGACGGCGCCGCCGGCCTCGCCGCGGCCGTCGAGCACCAGCGAAAGAAAGGAATCACCCGATGTCGCTGTCGAAGCAGCGCGCCGGCGCACCGCAGGTGTCGCCCTCGGTCGAGGCGTTTCTCAACGACCCCGAGCACGCGGGCGTGCTCACCACCGTCAGGCCCGACGGGACACTGCACACGGCGCCCGTACGGTTCACCTGGGACGGGACGGCCGGCCTTGTCCGGGTCATGACCGTCGCCTCCTCGCGCAAGGCGCGCAACCTGCTGACCGACCCCGGCGGCCGGGTGGCGATCTGCCAGGTGCAGGGCTTCACCTGGGTCACGCTGGAGGGCTCCGGCACGGTGGTGCGCGAACCCGAGCGGGTGGCCGAGGGAGTCGAGCGGTACGCCAGGCGGTACCGGTCGGCGCCGCCGAACCCGCCCGGCCGGGTGGTGATCGAGATCGAGGTCGACCGGGTACTGACCCTCAACACCTGAGCAGTACCTGCGCACCACCGCAGCCCCGGCACCTGAGCGCGCGGCGGCAGCCTTCCCGGCTGCGCCGCGCGCTCACCCGTATCGCGCGCGCCTACGCGACCGGCGGAGGAGTGCCGTCCGCCCACAGCAGGCGGAAGGACAGCAGGGTCAGCCGCCACCCGACGGGGGTGCGCAGGGCCTCGCCGTTGACGAAGGTGCCGGTGGTGAACAGCGGCGCGAGCACGCCCTGCGGCGGGACGTGGCGCGGGTGGTGCACCTGGGTGGAGATCAGGTTGGCGCGGAGGGTGGCCCGGTCCCCGTCCAGGACGACCACGGCCGGGGAGCCCAGGTGCTGGGTGGCGGCGAAGGACGACAGGGCCTTGCGGTGGAACCCGGCCATGCCCTCGGTGCCCTCGTGCCGGCTCATCGGCGGGAAGGCCACCACCGCGTCCGGGGTGAACAGCTCCGCCGCCCAGGCGTCGTCGAGCTCTTCGTCGTCGAGGGAGACCAGATAGCGGTTCAAAAGGGCCGCCACAAGAAGGCTTGCGGTGCCGGATTCCTCGAGGATTTTGGTGGAGGTCATCCTTGAGAATGCGCCTGGCCCGTCCCGTCCGGGCAACCCCGCCTGACAAAGATCTGACATTGCTGACGCTTTTCTGTCATTGATTGTCGAAGGTCTGTATCAATCCGTCTTTACGCCCCGCCCGGGCCCTCGTGATACTGGCCGAACACCAGTGGGAAGAGGCGGGATGAGCACCTTTGATGTAGATGCCATTGTCGTGGGAGCCGGGCCCACCGGACTCATGCTCGCAGGCGAGCTGAGGCTCAATGGAGCCTCGGTGATAGTCCTTGACAAACTTGCCGAGCCGATTATGGAATCCCGGGCGCTCGGCTTTTCTGCACGGACCATCGAGGAATTCGCCCAGCGCGGCCTGATCGCCCGCTTCGGCGAGGTCGGCGTCATTCCGGTCGGCCACTTCGGCGGCGTCCCGCTCGACTACCAGGTGCTCGAAGGCGGCTCGTACGGCGCCCGCGGCATCCCGCAGGCCCGTACCGAGGGCGTCCTCGGCGGCTGGGCGCGCGAACTGGGCGCCGAGATCCGCCGCGGCGTCGAGGCCACCGGCCTGGCCCAGGACGCCGAGGGCGTGACGCTCACCGCGCAGGGCGCGGACGGCACCCTCACCCTGCGCGCCCGTTACGTGGTGGGCTGCGACGGCGCCCGCAGCATCGTGCGCAAGCTCGCCGGCATCGACTTCCCCGGTACCGAGCCGGCCGTCGAGCTGCGCTTCGCGGACGTGGCCGGCGTACCGCTGCGCCCGCGCTTCAGCGGCGAGCGCGTCCCCGGCGGCATGGTGATGGTCATCCCCATCGGCCCGGACCGCAGCCGCGTCATCTACTTCGACAGCGCCGAGCCTCTGCGCAAGAGCCCCGAGGCGATCACCTTCGAGGAGGTGGCCGCATCCTGGCAGCACCTGACGGGCGAGGACATCAGTGGCGCCACGCCGCTGTGGGTCAGCTCCACCACCGACAACAGCCGCCAGGCCGCCGAGTACCGGCGCGGCCGGGTCTTCCTGGCCGGTGACGCCGCGCACATCCACCTGCCCATCGGCGCGCAGGGCATGAGCGCGGGCATCCAGGACGCGGTGAACCTCGGCTGGAAGCTCGCCCTGGACATCCAGGGCCGGACGCCCGAGGGCCTGCTCGACACCTACCACGCCGAGCGGCACCCGGTCGGGGCCCGGATCCTGACCAACACGCTCGCCCAGCGCATCCTCTACCTCGGCGGCGACGACATCACCCCGATGCGCGAGGTCTTCACCGAGCTGGTGGAGAACCACGAATCGGTCCGCCGCCACCTCGTCGGCATGGTCACCGGCCTCGACATCCGCCACGACGTCGGCGCGGGCGACCACCCGCTGCTCGGCCGGCGCCTGCCCGACCGGGAACTCGTCGTCGACGGCGAAAAGACCTCGGTCTTCGCGCTGCTGAACGCCGGCCGCGCCGTGCTCCTCGAACTCGGCGGCGACCACGGCCTGCGCGAGGCGGCCGCCGGCTGGGCCGACCGCGTCGAGGTGGTCCGCGCCGACCAGCCCGACTGCGACGCCCCGGTGGACGGCATCCTCGTCCGCCCCGACGGCTACGTCGCCTGGCTCGCGCCCGAAGGCGCCGGCTCCGAAGGCCTCACCGACGCTCTCACCCGCTGGTTCGGTCCCGCCGGCTGAGCGCTTTTCCGTCCCGCTCCGTCCGTACCCTCCACAGGAAGCGAAGAAGAATGCCTTTCATCTCCCTTGAGGACAAGCACCTGACCGTCCTCAACCTCTTCACCACCGACGCGCCTGAGAAGCAGGACAGCCTGATCGAGGAGATGCGGAAGATCGTCGACGCGGCGACGTACGACGGCTGGATGAACAGCACCGTGCACGCGGGCGTCGACAGCCTGGGCACCGCCAACTTCATCCAGTGGCGCAGCGGCGAGGACCTGGAGCGGCGATACGAGGGCGAGGAGTTCAAGCACCGCACCCTCCCCGTCTTCGGCGAGATCACCACCTCGATCAAGCTGCTGCAGAACGAGGTCGCCTACACGCTGACCTCGGGCGCCCTCGACGGCAAGGTCGAGGTCGGCCCGCACCGCGACGACTACACCGTCCTCGGCGTCTTCTCCGTGACCGACGACGGCCAGGACGAGGCCATCGACGCCCTCGGCAAGGGTCAGGACTTCTTCGCCGAGGTCCCCGGCTTCCGCTCGCACGTGGTCCTCAAGGGCCTGCGCGCCCGCGGCCTGGACGGCAAGTTCGTCGTCTCCTACTCGCAGTGGGACAGCAAGGAGGCCTACGACTCCTACCGCGACCAGGCCCCGGAGCAGCAGTCCGCCGCGCGCCAGGAGGCCCAGAACCGCGTCCGCGCCGTCTCCACCGGCGCCCCGTACATCAACTCGTACACCGTGGTGCACTCCCGCTCTGCCGGCGAGTGAACCGGCGCGCTTTCCACGGCGCGACGGGACCGCAATGCCCTGGACGCCCGGCACCCCGCTCAGGGCGCCGGGCGTCCCGCGTACGTGCCCCCCATCCATGAGAAGGCGCACTGTGCACCCGCTCCGGCGGAATTCGAGAATCCCCCGTGCGGCGCGCTATCGCCAGGCGGGACCGTCAAGCCAGTGGCGAATTCAGGCCGCCACACAGGCCGCGTTTGCACCGCGCTCTCCCGCGCACACGCTGAGGAGCAAACCTTATGCACAGCACGTTGATTGTCGCCCGGATGGCAGCAGCCTCGTCCGTCGATGTGGCAAAGCTGTTCTCCGAATTCGACGCGACGGACATGCCCCAGCGCATGGGAACGCGGCGCCGCCAGTTGTTCTCGTACCGGGGCCTGTACTTCCACCTCCAGGACTTCGACGAGGACAACGGAGGCGAGCTGATCGAGCAGGCGAAGGGCGACCCGCGCTTCGTCGGGATCAGCCAGGACCTCAAGCCCTTCATCGAGGCCTACGACCCCAAGACCTGGCGCTCACCGGCCGACGCGATGGCCGCGCGCTTCTACAACTGGGAAGCGTCCGCATGACCCGCCGACGCGTCGTCATCACCGGAATCGAGGTGCTCGCCCCCGGTGGTGTCGGCAAGGAGAGGTTCTGGAACCTGCTGAGCGAGGGCCGCACCGCCACCCGCGGGATCACCTTCTTCGACCCCGCGCCCTTCCGCTCCCGGGTGGCCGCCGAGATCGACTTCGACCCGTACGCCCACGGGCTGACCGCGCAGGAGGTGCGCCGCCTGGACCGGACCGCGCAGTTCGCGGTGGTCGCCTCGCGCGGCGCGGTCGCCGACAGCGGCATCGAGCTGGGCGGGATCGACCCGCACCGCATCGGTGTCACCGTGGGCTCCGCGGTCGGCGCCACGATGAGCCTCGACGAGGAGTACCGGGTCGTCAGTGACGGCGGCCGGCTCGACCTGGTCGACCACGCCTACGCGGTCCCGCACCTCTACAACCACATGGTGCCGAGCTCCTTCGCCTCCGAGGTCGCCTGGGCCGTGGGCGCCGAGGGCCCCTCCACCGTGGTCTCCACCGGCTGTACCTCCGGCCTCGACTCGGTCGGCTACGCCGTCGAGCTGGTCCGCGAGGGGTCGGCGGACGTGATGATCGCAGGCTCCTCGGACGCCCCGATCTCCCCGATCACGATGGCCTGCTTCGATGCCATCAAGGCCACCACCCCCCGCCATGACGATCCGCACAGCGCCTCGCGCCCCTTCGACGGCACCCGCAACGGGTTCGTGCTGGGCGAGGGCACCGCCTTCTTCGTGCTGGAGGAGCTGGAGAGCGCCAAGAAGCGCGGCGCGCACATCTACGCCGAGATCGCCGGCTATGCCACGCGCTCCAACGCGTACCACATGACGGGCCTGCGCCCCGATGGCCTGGAAATGTCCGAGGCCATCAACATCGCCCTCGGCGAGGCCCGCATGAACCCCGAGGCGATCGACTACATCAACGCGCACGGCTCGGGCACCAAGCAGAACGACCGGCACGAGACGGCCGCCTTCAAGCGCAGTCTCGGCGACCACGCCTACCGCACGCCGGTCAGCTCCATCAAGTCGATGGTCGGGCACTCGCTCGGCGCGATCGGCTCCATTGAGATCGCCGCGTCCGCCCTGGCCATGGAGTACGACCTCGTACCGCCCACGGCCAACCTGACGACGCCCGACCCCGAGTGCGACCTCGACTACGTCCCCGTCACCGCGCGGGAACAGCTGGTCGACGCGGTCCTCACGGTCGGCAGCGGATTCGGCGGCTTCCAGAGCGCCATGGTGCTGGCCAGCCCTGAAAGGAACCTCGTATGACCGCGTCGGTAGTGGTCACCGGCCTCGGCATCGCCTCCCCCAACGGGCTGGGTGTCAAGGACTACTGGTCGGCGACTCTTGGCGGAAAGAACGGCATCGGCCGGATCACCCGCTTCGACCCGTCAAGTTACCCCGCCCGCCTGGCGGGTGAGGTCCCCGGCTTCGTCGCCGAGGACCACCTGCCCTCACGCATCCTCCCGCAGACCGACCGGGTCACCCGGCTCGCGCTGGTGGCCACGGACTGGGCGCTGCAGGACGCGGGCGTCGACCCCGCGGAGATGTCCGCGTTCGACATGGGCGTCATCACGGCCTCGGCCGCGGGCGGCTTCGAGTTCGGCCAGGGTGAGCTGCAGAGCCTGTGGGGCCGGGGCAGCCAGTACGTCTCGGCGTACCAGTCCTTCGCCTGGTTCTACGCCGTCAACAGCGGCCAGATCTCGATCCGCAACGGCATGAAGGGCCCGGCCGGCGTCGTGGTCAGCGAGGGAGCCGGCGGCCTCGACGCCGTCGCCCACGCCCGCCGCCAGATCCGCAAGGGCACCTCGCTGATCGTCACCGGAGCCGTCGACGCCTCCATCTGCCCGTGGGGCTGGGTGGCCCAGCTGGCCACCGGCAAGCTGTCCACCAGCAACGAGCCCGCCCGCGCCTACCTGCCCTTCGACCGCGACTCCTGCGGTTATGTGCCCGGCGAGGGCGGCGCGATCCTCATCACCGAGGACGCCGACGCGGCGCGCGCCCGCGGCGCCCGCATCTACGGCGAGATCGCCGGCCACGGCTCGACGATGGACCCCAGGCCCGGCAGCGGCCGCGAGCCGGGCCTGCGCAAGGCCATCGAGCTCGCCCTCGCCGACGCGGGCGTCGACTCCGACGACATCGACGTCGTCTTCGCCGACGGCGCCGGCGACCCCGAGCCGGACCGCATCGAGGCCGAGGCGATCACCGCCGTCTTCGGAGCCCGGGCCGTCCCGGTGACCGTGCCCAAGACAATGACCGGACGCCTGTACTCGGGCGCGGCCCCGCTGGACCTGGTCGCCGCCTTCCTCGCCATCCGCGACGGGATCATCCCGCCCACCGTGCACGTCGACCCGTGCCCGGACTACTTGCTCGACCTGGTCCTGGGCCAGCCGCGCCCGGCACCGGTGCGCAGCGCGCTGGTCCTGGCCCGCGGCAGCGGCGGGTTCAACTCCGCCATGGTCGTGCGCGCCGCCGAGTAGGGCGGCCTCGTCCGCACATACGCCACCACCCACGCAGCATCATGATGAAAGGGACTCCACCATGGCCACCAAGGCGTTCACCCTCGACGACCTCAAGCGCATCCTGAAGGAGGCCGCGGGCGTGGCCGAGGGCGTCGACCTGGACGGCGACATCCTCGACACCGAGTTCGACGTGCTCGGCTACGAGTCCCTCGCCCTGCTGGAGGCCGGCAGCCTCATCGAGCGCGAGTGCGGCATCTCCCTCGACGAGGAGGCCGTCAACGACGCGCACACGCCGCGGACCTTCATCGACGTCGTCAACATGCAGCTCGCGCCTGCCACGGCTGCCTGAAGGGATCCGGACATGACCCAGCACGCCACCCCCAAGGTCGCCGTCGTCACCGGCGCCACCAGCGGCATCGGCCTCGCCTCGGCGCGCCTGCTCGCCTCGCAGAACCACAAGGTGTTCATCGGCGCCCGCAACGCCGACAACATCGCCGCCACCGTCAAGGAGCTCCAGGCCGAGGGCCTGGACGTGGACGGCGCGGTCGTCGACGTCCGCGACACCGCCTCGGTGGACGCCTTCGTCCAGGCCGCCGTCGACCGCTTCGGCACCGTCGACGTCGTGGTCAACAACGCCGGCCGGTCCGGCGGCGGACCGACCGCCGACATCACCGACGAGCTGTGGCAGGACGTCATCGAGACGAACCTCAACAGCGTCTTCCGCGTCACCCGCGCCGTGCTCAGCACCGGCGGCATGCGGCACAAGGACCGCGGCCGGATCATCAACATAGCCTCCACCGCGGGCAAGCAGGGCGTCGTCCTCGGCGCTCCGTACTCCGCCTCCAAGCACGGCGTCGTCGGTTTCACCAAGGCGCTGGGCAACGAGCTGGCCCCCACCGGCATCACCGTCAACGCGGTCTGCCCCGGGTACGTCGAGACCCCGATGGCCCAGAAGGTCCGCCAGGGCTACGCGGCCGCCTACGACACCTCCGAGGACGCCATCCTCGAGAAGTTCCAGGCGAAGATCCCGCTCGGCCGCTACTCCACCCCGCAGGAGGTCGCCGGCCTGGTCGGCTACCTGGCCTCGGACACCGCCGCCTCCATCACCTCGCAGGCGCTCAACGTCTGCGGCGGCCTGGGCAACTTCTAGCAGGGCCCGCCCCCACGCACCCCCCGAACACCACCTGAGGAGAACCCGTCATGACCACGCGTGAGGTCGAGCACGAGATCACCGTCGGCGCCCCGGCCGCCGCCGTGTACCAGTTGCTCGCGGACGTGAGCAACTGGCCGCGCATCTTCCCGCCCACCATCCACGTGGACCAGGTCGAGGCCGGGGGCGCCGAGGAGAAGATCCGGATCTGGGCGACCGCCAACGGCCGGCCGAAGAACTGGACCTCGCGCCGCACCCTGGACCCGGCGGGCCTGCGCATCACCTTCCGCCAGGAGGTCCCGGCAGAGCCCGTCAAGCACATGGGCGGTACCTGGATCATCGAGCCGCTCGGCGAGGCGGAGTCCCGCGTCCGGCTGTTGCACGACTACAGCGCCATCAACGACGACGCGCACGACCTGCTGTGGATCGCGCAGGCGGTAGACAAGAACAGCACCTCCGAGCTGGCCGCGCTCAAGGTCAACGTCGAGGCGGCGCACGCCGCGCAGACCGAGGAGCTGACCTTCTCCTTCACCGACACCGTCCAGGTCGCGGGCTCCGCCAAGGACGTGTTCGACTTCATCAACGAGGCCCAGCTGTGGGCCGAGCGGCTCCCGCACGTGGCCGTGGTGCGCCTCGAGGAGGACACCCCGGGCCTGCAGGAGCTGGAGATGGACACCCGCGCCAAGGACGGCTCGGTGCACACCACCAAGTCGTACCGGGTGGTCTTCCCCCACGACAAGATCGCCTACAAGCAGGTCACCCTGCCGGCGCTGATGACCCTGCACACCGGCGAGTGGACGTTCGTCGAGACCGACGAGGGCACCGCCGCATCCTCGCAGCACACCGTCAGCCTCAACACGGAGAACATCGCACGCATCCTCGGGGACGAAGCCACCGTCGCCGACGCCCGCGCGTACGTGCACACGGCGCTGTCCACCAACAGCTGCGCCACCCTCGCGCACGCGAAGGCCTACGCCGAGTCGAAGGCCTCCTGAGCATGGCGCCCGACCTTGCAACGGGCGGTGCCGAACCGGCACCGGGCGGCGCGGGCCGCCCGGACCGGCTCGGCACCGAGGTCCTGGTCGTCGGTGCCGGACCCGTCGGGCTGATGCTCGCTGCCGAACTCGCACGCGGCGGCGTGGACGTGGTCGTGGTCGAGAAGCGCAAGGCCCCGTCCACCGAGTCCCGGGCCTCCACGCTGCACGCCCGTACCATGGAGATCCTCGACGCGCGGAAACTGCTGCCCGACGTCGGCACGCCGCCCCACGAGCCGCGCGGCCACTTCGGCGGCCTCCCGCTCGACCTCACCCTGCCCAGCACCCACCCGGGCCAGTGGAAGGTGCCGCAGACCAAGACCGAGGCGGTCCTGGAGGAGTGGGCGATCTCGCACGGCGCCAACATCCGGTGCGGTCACGAACTGGTCGCTGCCGGCGAGGTCGGCGAGTACGTCGAGGCCGAGGCCGTCGGACGGGACGGAGTCCTGCGGCTGCGCGCCCGCTACCTGGTCGCCTGCGACGGCGAGGACAGCACCGTACGGCGGCTGACCGGGGTGGACTTCCCCGGCCACGACGCCGGCCGGGAACTGCTGCGCGCCGACGTCGAGGGCATCGACATCCCCAACCGGCGTTTCCAGCGCCTGGAGCGGGGGCTGGCCATCGCCTGGCGCAACGACAAGGGCGTCACCCGCGTCATGGTCCACGAGTTCGGCTCGACGGCCGGCCCGCGCACCGCGGACGCTCCGTTCGAGGAGGTCGCCACCGTCTGGAAGCGGGTCACCGGAGAGGACATCAGCGGCGGTACCCCGCTGTGGGTGAACTCCTTCGGCGACGCCTCCCGGCAGCTCGCCTCCTACCGGCACGGGCGCGTCCTGTTCGCGGGGGACGCCGCCCACCGGCAGATGCCGGTCGGTGGCCAGGCCCTCAACCTCGGTCTGCAGGACGCCTTCAACCTCGGCTGGAAGCTCGCGCTCACCGTGCGCGGGCTGGCTCCCGAGGGCCTCCTCGACACCTACCACGAGGAGCGGCACGCGGTCGGCCGCCGGGTCCTGGCGAACATCCGGGCCCAGGCCCTGCTGCTGCTCGGCGGCCCCGAGGTGGAGCCGCTGCGCGCGCTGGTGGTCGAGCTGACCGGCCTGGAGGAGGTACGGGCCCACCTGGCCGGGATGATCAGCGCACTCGACGTGCGCTACCCGGTGCCCGGCCCCGCGCACCCGCTGCTCGGCGCCCGGCTGCCGCACACCGTCGTGCGGTCCGGCGGGCGCGAGCGCGGCAGCACTGCCGAGCTGCTGCGCGCCCGCGGCGGTCTGCTGCTCGACGTGGACGGGACCGGCGTACGGGTGCCCGCCGGCTGGGCCGACCGGGTCACCGCGGTCGCCGGCGACCCGGAGCCCGGCTCGCTCCCCGGTGAGCCGGGGGCCGTTCTCGTACGGCCCGACGGCCACGTGGCGTGGGTGGGCCGGGACGAGGTCGGGCTGGCCGAGGCGCTCGACCGCTGGTTCGGCCCGGCCCGCCCACCGACCCCCTGAGCGTCCCCGGAGCGGGGGCACGTCCGCAATCCCCCCACGAGTGCGTCCCCACATGTACGTCCGCCCGCCGCACACCCACGCACAACCCAGTCACCAGTGATCCCCACTGTCAGGAAGGACAGCCCATGCAAGGGAGCGAAGGGACAGCGGCGGACACCGACGTCATCGTCGTCGGCGCCGGCCCGACCGGACTGATGCTCGCAGGCGAACTGCGCCTGGGCGGAGCCCGCGTCGTCGTGATCGAGAAGCTGGCGGCGCCTACCGGGCAGTCCCGTGGCCTGGGCTTCACCGCCCGTGCCATGGAGGTGTTCGACGAGCGCGGGCTGCTGCCCCGGTTCGGCCAGGGCGAGACCCTCGCCACCAGCCCCGTAGGACACTTCGGCGGGGCCCAGTTCGACTTCACCGTCCTTGAGGACGCCCACTTCGGCGCCCGCGGCATCCCGCAGGGGCAGACCGAGGCCGTGCTGGAGGGCTGGGCCGCCGAACTCGGCGCCGACATCCGGCGCGGCTGGGAGTTCGTCTCGCTCGCCGGCGGCTTCCTCGACGGGGACCACGTCGAGATCACCGTCCGTACGCCCGAGGGCGACGAGCAGCGGCTGCGCGCCGCGTACCTGGTGGGCGCCGACGGCGGCTCCAGCCGCGTCCGCAAGGCGGCCGGCTTCGAGTTCCCGGGCACCGACGCCACCCAGGGCATGTACCTCGCCGACGTCACCGGCTGCTCGCTGCGGCCGCGGTTCCTCGGCGAGCGCCTGAGCAACGGCATGGTGATGGCGGCCCCGCTCGCCGAGGGCGTGGACCGGATCATTGTCTGCCCCGACGGCCGGCCGGCGCACGACCGCGAGCGGACCGTCACCTTCGAGGAGGTCGCGGAAGCCTGGCAGAGCATCACCGGCGAGGACATCTCGCACGGTGGCGCCGACTGGGTGTCCTCCTTCACCAACGCCACCCGCCAGGCCTCCGAGTACCGGCGGGGCCGGGTGTTCGTGGCCGGCGACGCGGCACACATCCACCTGCCGGCCGGCGGCCAGGGCCTGAGCACCGGCGTGCAGGACGCGGCCAACCTCGGCTGGAAGCTGGCCGCCGTGGTCCGCGGCGACGCCCCCGCGGCGCTGCTGGACACCTACCACGCCGAGCGGTGGCCGGTCGGCCGCCGCCTGCTGGCCAACACCCGTGCCCAGGGGATCGTCTTCCTCGGCGGCGCGGAGTCGGACCCGCTGCGCGAGCTGTTCGGCGAGCTGGTCCGGTACGACGACGTCAAGCGGCACCTGGCCGGAGCGGTCAGCCACCTCGACATCCGCTACGACCTCGGCGCAGGTGAGGACGCCCACCCGCTGGTCGGCCGCCGGATGCCGACGCGGCTGCTGGTCGGCGCCGACGGCGAGCAACGCACCACGCGACTGCTGCACCCGGGCCGGGCCGTACTGCTCGACTTCGCCGACGATGCCGGGGCGCGCCGTACGGCAGCCCGCTGGCAGGGCCGCCTCAACGTTCACACCGTGTCCGCCAAGCCGGTTGACGGCCCGGACGTACTGGTCGGCGTCCCTGCGCTGCTGCTCCGTCCCGACGGGTACGTGGCCTGGGCCGGCGAGCCCGCGCAAGGGCTCGCGGCCGCGCTGGAGCGGTGGCTGGGAGCCGCTTCCGCCTGACCACCTCAGGGCGCCGCAGCCCCCGCCCCGCCGTCCGACCGGCGGGGCGGGGGCTCCGGCGTGCGGGGGGCGACGTACGGGGCGGGCACGCGCAAAGCCCCGGTTCCGCATCGGGGGAAACGCGGAACCGGGGCAGCTCAGGGGCGGCGCGTCAGACCGCGATGGCCTCCACGACCGAGACGGCCGCAGCGGTCTCCACGACCCGCTCCAGCTTGAAGCCGGCCTTCGCCACCAGCTCCGCGTACTGCGACCGGGTGCGCTCCTTGCCGCCCACGAGCAGCAGCAGCCACAGGTCGACGAGCTTGCCGGAGTGCGGCTCGTCGCCCTCCGGGACCACCATCTCCACCAGCAGCAGCTTGCCGCCCGGCTTGATCGCGGCGCGCACGTTGCGGAGGATCTGCAGGGCCTGCTCCTCCGGCCAGTCGTGCACGATGTGCTTGAGGACGTACGCGTCCGCACCCGACGGCATCGGGTCGAACAGGTCGCCGTCGGCCAGGGCCACACGGTCCGCGACACCCTGCGCCGCCAGGAACTCCGCAGCGCCGTTCGCGGCGATGCGCGGGTCCGAGAGGACACCCTTGGTGCCGGGCGCGCTGTTGAGGATGCCGGCCAGCAGCCCGCCGTTGGCTCCACAGAAGTCCAGGACCGTGCCGAACTGCGAGAAGTCGTACGCGGCCACGACCGGTGCGGTCTCGGTGGAGGACATGTTGCCCATCCCGCCGATGAACACCGCACCGTATTCCGGATTCTGCATGAGGTATTCGAAGGCACCCATTCCGCGCCGCTTCGGCAGGCTCGGCTCGCCGGTTCGCACCGAGTCCAGGAAACCGTTCCAGTCGTCCCAGTGCGTCGGGTGGCCCATCAGCACGCAGAGATCGCGCATCGTCACCGGGTGGTCGGCGCGCAGCGCGTCGGCCATCGGAGTCAGCGCCCAGAGGCCGTCGTCCTGGCACGTGAACACGCCCTGGGAGGCGAGCAGGCGCAGCACCCGGCCCAGCGCCCCGGCATCCGCGCCGACCTCAGCGGCCAGGTCTTCGATCGGTCGCGGACCGGCCTGCAGGGCCTCGGCCACGCGCAGTTCGGCGGCGGCGTACAGGGCCTGGGTCACCATGGAGCCCATGGCCAGTTCGAGCAGGGCGAACGGGGGCGGGGCCAACTCCCGGACCTGCTTCTGCAGGTCCGCCCGGGTCTTCTCCGCGGCGCGGACGACTTCGGGGGGCGGCACAGCGGGCATGTGGTTCCTCCATGGCAAGAGCGAGAACTCTGTCCCAACCGCCGGAAGGGACCCGTCCCGCCACGGTAAGGAGGAGGGATAGACCCGCCCTGGAAAGCGACTTGTACATATCTGGAGCGGGGCGGACGCCTCGCACGCCCCAGGAGTTTCGCCGCGGCCGCCGGACGGCCGGCCCAGAACTGCTCGGCGGCCGCTCGACATGGGCCGGAGACCGGTTCGTTCGGGACGAAGTACTCGGCATCCTTGGCCCGGCAGCGCGTTGCGCAGTCCGACGCCGTTGCTGAGTCCGTAGTCAGGTCTCAGCATTCCGGGCATTTCGGCCAGGAAGGTCCGTCACATCACCAGAGCGTTAGGGGCTCGGCTTGAGTACGGTCTCCCGTTTCCTTCTGCTGCTGGTGCGGCAGGCTTGCGCCACCTGCCCGCCCCGTCCCTGCCTTGCGGCGGGGGCGGGTGGTGCGGGTCTTGTGGTCGGCTCCACGGGGCTTCGACACCCGGGGGGTGTCCTGGTCTCCGGCCACTCCGGTACCAGTGACTGCGGTTGCTGCGGTTGCTGCGAGGGCGGCGAGGTTGCGGGCTGCGTTGTCGTCCCGGTCGATGACCAGGCCACACGCGTCGCATTCGTAGGTCCGCACGTGCAGCGGCAGCTTGGCTTTCACTGTGCCGCACCCGGAGCAGGTCTTGGAGGAGGGGAACCAGCGGTCGGCCGCGATGATGCGGGTGGCGTGGCGCTGGCGGGTCTT